>NZ_JBGFFH010000004.1:0-290556 GCF_056175745.1 Microbacterium sp. LjRoot205
CGGTGTGACGACTGACGCGACAGTGGAGATCAAGCGCCTCAAGCGGGAGAACGCCGAGTTGCGGCGGGCGAACGAGATCTTGAAGGCGGCTTCGGCTTTCTTCGCGGCCGAACTCGACCGGCCACACAAGCGATAGTCGACTTCATCGACGAACACAAGGACCGCTGTCCAAGCAGCGGATGCAGGAATTGGCGCGATCATTCGCGATCGAATCAAGACGATTGGCCCGGCAGCGACTGCCCTCGCGAACCTTGCAGCTCTTCTCTGGCTTCTGCTGCTGTAGCGACCGCGCCGACCCCAAGATCCGTGCACCGAAGTCAGCTCGACGTAGGGAATCCCCTACATATCTGGGGTGACGAGTGAGGTCAGCAACCCGCTCACAAGTCCGGGCAGATATCGCCCTCCTGCCGTGAAGCGGGGTTAACGTGGGCGTATGCCGGTCTCATCCGCAGTCACACGCAGCGGGTCACTTGAGCCGACGGGAAGAGATGCGTTATGTCGAAGGAACTGAGCAAGAAACGCTCACGGTCAGCAGCTGGCCGCCTGAGCCGTGAACTCATCGTCGAGACGGCGTTGGAACAGATTGACCGTTCGGGCGCCCAGGGGTTGTCGATGCGCTCCCTCGCCCAAGAGTTGGGTGTCGAGGCAATGTCCCTATACCGATACGTGCATGGGCGAGAGGATCTCCTGGAGGGTGTGATCGCTCTGCTCCTCGGCAGGCTGACCTCAAACCTGGATGACGAGCTAGCCGAGCATTGGCAAGGGTTCCTGCAGGACGTTGCCCACAAGGTGCGGCAGATCGCGATCGATCATCCTCACGCGTTCCCTCTGGTCGCTACACGGCATCCTGCCGCCCCGTGGCTGCGTCCCCCGTTGCGCAGCGTCGAAGTCGTGGACATGTTCCTCTGCACCCTTCTCGGTCATGGCTTCACCGACGCTCAAGCGGTCGACGCGTACCGCGCGTTCAGCAGCTTTCTGCTCGGCCAGCTCCTCCTGGAGTCCGCGGTGCGCGGGGCCGAAACCGGTCCTGTGGAAGAGCCCCTGGATGAAGGGGACGCGGACATCCCCGAGCGCGACGGCCAGGTCGGTTTGCACGATGCACCGGAGGTGCGGAGGTTGCGGTCCTTGCTCAGCGAGGACCGCTCCGATGAGGAATTCGAGGTGTCGCTCGAGGTTCTTCTCGACCGCCTCAACCGAGACATGACCCAATAGCCCTGCGGCTCCACGAGTGCGGTCGCATCTTCCGCCTCCGCGCCGCGGGTCCGGTGATGGGTTACTGTTTTCCGGGCTCACCCTGATCCGTGTCGTGGGCGTCCGCGTCGTTCGCGTCCGCTTGTTCGCGGAGCTGGCGGCCCTGCTCAATGTCCTTCTGTTCCTTCTCGGCGGCCTTATCGCTCTTGCGGGTGTCGCGGGGAGGGAGCTGGATGTCCTCCTCCGCAGCGATTCCGGCCTGCAGCTGGCGTCCGCGCTCGAGCTCGGCGTCGAATTCCGCACCAAAGAGCAGGGCAAGATTCGCGATCCACAGCCAGAGCAGGAAGATGATGATGCCGGCGAGAGAGCCGTAGGTGCGGTCGTAGTTGGAAAAGTTCCCGACGTAGAATCCGAATGCGAGCGTGGCCAGAGCGAGGACGATGATCGCGAGGAGGGCGCCGATGCTGATCCACCGGAACTTGGGCTGCTTCGCGTTCGGGGTGGCGTAGTAGAGGATCGCGACGACCAACACCACGATGAAGGCGAGCAGAGGCCACTTGGCGATGGACCAGATCGTTTGGGGAACGTCGCCGATGCCGAGGGCATCGCCGATCGCTTTGGTGACGTCGCCGGAGACGACGAGGATGATCGCGGCGAGAACGAGCAGCACGATGATGATGACTGTGACCAGCAGCTGGGCGGGCTTCAGCTTCCAAAACGGCCGGCCCTCCTCGATCTCATAGATCCGGTTCATCGCACGGCTGAACGCGCCCACGTAGCCGGATGCCGACCAGATGGCCAGCAGGATACCGGTGATGAGAGCGAAACCGGCACCCGGAGACTCGGCGATCTGCTCGATCGGCCCACGGATCGTGTCGACCGTGTCACCGGGAGCGACCTGCTCGATGATTCCCAGCACTGCGTCGCTGGCGGCTTTTCCCTGCCCGACAACACCCAGTAGAGAGAAGATCGCAATCAGGCCCGGGAAGAGCGACAGCACCGCGTAGTACGTCAGCGACGCGGCGATGTCGGTGCATTGATCGGAAGAGAACTCGCGGATCGTTTTCCGCAACACGTACTTCCAGGACCTCTTGTGCAGATCGTCCGGGGAGTCGGGCTTGCTGGTGGATTCGGGGTCCGGGGCGTTGCGTTCGGTGGAGGGGGCTTTGCTGCTCATCGCGAGTCCTTCATCGTGGGGGGCGGGCCCGTCTCATGACGGGCCCGCCCGATCCGTGTAGGTTAGTTGTCGGAGATGTTCTCGCGAGCGTGCTGAGCCTGGTCTTTCACTTCACCGGCGGCGTTCTGTGCTTCATCCTTGACCGTGGAGACGGAGTCCTGCGCCGATTCCTTCACGGATTCGACGGAGGCCTGCACGGGCTCTTTCAGATGCTCGCCGACTTCCTTCGCGACGTCTGTGACCTCGTCCACCAGCGGCTGCGCCTGCTCCTTCACCGTGGCAGCGAGATCCTTCTCTTTCGACGATGCAGGGATCAGCGAGGCGACGACCAGACCGGCACCGAAAGCGATCAATCCGACCGCGAGCGGATTGCCTTCCGCTTTGGCCACGGCGCGGTCCTTCACGTCGCCGACGTGAGATCCAGCGCCCGACAGTGAGGAGCCGGCGTCGTCTGCGGCGCCCATCACACGCTCCCGCACGGAGCCGAAAACTCCGCGGACCTTGTCGATCTGCCGGTCCACGATCTTCGACGGCGAGACCTTGTCGGCCAGCGCGTCCACATCCATGCCGAGGTCTTGGCGGGTCCGCTCGATGTCGGCGCGGATCTCATCGGGTGAATCGCTCATCGGTTCTCCTCATTTCTCTTCAGCGTTTCGGGGATCTCTTTGAGGGTGTCCACGGTTTGCGGGGCGCCCTTGACTTGCTTGAACTGAGTCCGTCCCACCAGGAACAGGATCGCGGCGATAATCGCCCAGAGAACGGCGACGACGACGCCAGACCAGCCTCCGCCAATCAGGGTTCCCAGTGCCCACCACAGTGCGACAGACAAGAAGAACACCGCCATCAGCCCTCCGTAGCCGGCGGCACCCATGAGGCCTGCGCCCTTGGCGGACTTGGTTGCCGAGTCCTTCAACTCCGCTTTGGCGAGCGTGACCTCTTGGCGCATGAGCGTCGAAATGTCACGGGAGACCTCGCCCAGCAGATCTCCGATAGACGTCGACGCGGCCTTCGCCTCAGACGGCGTTGGGTCGGTCATAGCCGCCCTCCCCGAGAAGATCCGGACGGCTAGAAGCCGTCTGTGTGTAGACGGGGGTGCCGCCCGCGCCGAGGTCGTTCACGACAGGGACAGGTACCGAGGGGTCCGGGTGCACCTGCTGCGGCGGCGACACTGGTGCCGATGAGGCGTTTTTCTCGTCCGACGCGTTCGCGGCGAGAGCGCGCGTGAGGCGGCCGACGACGATTCCGCCGATCGCTGCGGCGAGGATGAACGTGCCCGGCTTGCGGCGGGCATAACGCTTGACTTCCGTGAGCACGGAACCGGGATCGCGGTCACCGAGCCACGTCGCGGCTGCGGACAGGCGACCCGAGACTTGCTGGACCAGATCGCTGGCGACGCCGCTGCCGTCGGAGTTAGTGGCCATGGAACCGAGTTCGTCGCTGACCGAGCGAAGACCTCCCGCGAGGCGCTGCTGCTGCGTGTTGGCCTGCTCCGACAGCTCCCGCTGGGTCTGCGCGTACAGATCCTTCGCCTGAGTCTTCGCCTCCCCGACGACAGAAGCCGCTTCATCCTTGGCCGTACCCAGAACATCCTTCGCCTGCGACGTGGCCGTGTCTTTCAGGTCAGAGGCTTCCTGCTTGGCAGCGTCCACCTTGCCTGAGGAATCCGGGGATCGTACGTCCGAGCCGCTCGGGCTGGTCGTCTCATAGTTGTCCGACATTAGTGCTCCTCTCGCGGACCGATCAAACCGATCGGTGAATCCTGTTGTAGACCCCCGCACCCGACTTCATCAGGACCCTTGCACCGAGCAGCCTTACGGTGTACACGGCCCGCCGGATCTCGAACAACGCCAGAGCCGGAGCCTTACTATGTAAGGTCGCATACAGTACGCCTCTATCTCCGGGAGGACAACCACCTCCCTGCTCACACGTCGTCGCCCTACTTTCTCCGTATGACCAGCAACGACTCGAACGAGTATCGGGAGCCCGGCGCGCCGGTGTACGACGAGGACTCCCCCCATGCAGCTGTCCCTGTTGACGCCGATCACACTCTCCGCACCGACGTCCACGAACGCGAGAAGGCCGAATTCGGCGGGTTCAAATTTGGTTCCGCCTTCTTCGGCTGGCTCACGGCAATGGGCACCACAGTGCTCTTGACCGCCCTGGTCGCAGCGGTCGGGGCTGCCATCGGTTTCGGCAACGGCACCACGCCGGACGAAGCCGCAGACGCTGCCGCCGAGAACGCGGGCACCGTCGGTATCGTCAGCGCGATCGCCATAGGGCTCGTGCTGCTGATCTCCTATTTCGCGGGCGGCTACGTCGCCGGGCGAATGGCACGGTTCAGCGGAGTCAAGCAGGGAATCGCTGTCTGGCTGTGGGCCATCGTCATCGCGATCATCCTCGCGATCGTCACCGCGATCGCCGGCTCCCAGTGGGACATCCTCGCCAACCTGCAGAGCTTCCCCCGTATCCCGGTCACCCCCGAAACCGCCACCCTCACCGGAATCCTCACCGCCCTCGGCGCTGCCGTGGTCACTCTCCTCGGCGCAATCCTCGGCGGCCTCGCAGGAATGCGCTACCACCGCAAGGTCGACCGCGTCGGACTCGGCCGCTGACCCTGCGGCAGACATCCGCGTCTTTAAGCGTTTCTCTCCCTCCGCCCCATCAACGAACGAACGAAAGGCAGCATCGCATGATCAGCGAACAGAACATCGCCAGTCTCATCGGAGCCAACGTCACCGACACTGAGGGCAACAAGATCGGAAAGGTCGGCCAGATCTATGTCGACCCCACCACCGGCCGCCCGAACTGGGCAACAGTGGTGACCGGCCTGTTCGGTACCTCCGAATCGTTCGTTCCCCTCGACCAGGCCGACGCCGTCGACGGGGAACTCCGCGTCCCGCACACCAAGGACGTCGTCAAAGACGCTCCGCGCATCGACTCGGGCACCGACCTCACCGACGCAGAACAAAACGAGCTGTACACCTATTACGGACACGGCGGTGCTCCTGCCACCGCTCCCGCAGACGGTAACACCGCTCAGGCCGAGGGGTACGACACCTCCGGCCCGACCACCGACGACGCGATGACCCGGTCCGAGGAGCAGCTGCACGTCGGCACCGAACGGGTCGAGACCGGTCGAGCCCGCCTCCGCAAGTACGTCGTCACCGAACAGGAGACCGTCTCCGTCCCCGTCAGCCACGAAGAGGTTCGCCTCGAGCGGGAGCCGATCACTGACGGAAACGTCGGCGACGCTCTCGACGGCCCCGACATCAGCGAAGAAGAGCACGAAGTCGTCCTCACCGAAGAACGCCCCGTGATCGCGAAGGAAACAGTACCGGTCGAGCGTGTCCGCATCGGCACCGAAACGAAGACCGACACCGAGCAGGTCAGCGCCGAAGTTCGCAAGGAAGAGATCGAGCTCGAGGACGACACCACCCACCACACCGACCGCTGACCCAACCGTCAGTCCACTGAAAGGAGAATCCGATGGGTATCGGAGACGACATCAAGAACACCGCCGAAGATCTGAAAGGCAAAGCCAAGGAAGCCGCCGGCAAAGCAACCAACGACAAGTCCACCACCGCCGACGGTCACGCCGACCAGGCCAAGGCTGGCGCGAAGAAGGCCGGTCAGAACGTCAAGGACTCTCTGACCGACAAGTAACACCCTCAAGTTTCACGACGTATCCGGTGCCCCTACTTTCCCTTCGGGCACCGGATACTTTTTGCCCCCCATCAGCCCGGAACGCGCGCCGCAGCGCACGGATGAAATCCACGCCGTCCATGCCGGGGAGTCGTCGATCGACCACCATAACGTCATACCGCCGGCTCAGCGCGAACCGGAGCGCGGTCTCGCCGTCTGAGGCATGCTCGACGTCGTACATGTCTTCCAGCACTTCGACGGTCAGCGCAGCGATGTCGGCGTCATCCTCCACGTAGAGCAGCGAACTGCGCGGCCTCTGTGCCGAGTCACCCATGGTCGCCGTCCTGTCGTCTGCGATCGAGATCATCAGCGTACGCCCGACCCAAACCCGGTCGGGTATCGCAGACTGATCTTCCGCATGCCGTCGCCGTCCGGCCAGAAACGATCGTTTCCGGCGAGTTCGCGTCGCCCGTCATCGTGCGCCCGCCGTTAACGTTCGCCGGTATCTGCTTTCGGCAGACGTTTCCGGCGTTCAGGTAGCGGGTCTCGCTCGTCGTCCGCCGATGCGAGTTGGCGAGGATGGTTTCGTTCCGCGCGGAGTTGTTGCTCGATCTTGGCGTGTGCTTTTCGTTCGTTGCGGTCGGCTCTGATGATGGACCGCAGGACGAACCAGAATGCTGCGACGACGGCGATCGTGGGGATGACGGACCAAAAGGCGTTGGTCCAGTAGTCATTGAGATTCATCCGCGCCTCCCGGGGGTTCACGCAGCACGAGCGCCAGTCCGACGATCGCGAGGATGAACGCTGTTTCGTAGCTTCCGAGCGTGTATGCCCAGAGTGACCGTTGGTCTGGAACGGTTGTGTCGATGAGGAGATGAGTTGCGATCAGTGCGACGGCGGCCAGGAGAAGGAAGGCCCCGATACGTACGAGGCGATCGTGACGCCGCTGTGGGGACATGTGGCTGGTGCGCGTGGGAACGTGTGCTCGTGGACGGTGCCGAGCTGGGTGCAGGTGGCGGGTCATCTGAATATGGCTCCGATGAGGTAGAAGCTCGCAAGGGCGAGAAGCAGGGCGAGGACTGTGGCGCACGCGATGAAGACGGATATGCGTCGGAAGGGATTGCGGCGGGGGACCATGGGTGGCCGTTCTGGTGGTGGCGTTCTCTACCGGGCGGGGGCGAGGATGGTTGTGTCGTCGGCTGTGATCTGGACGATGCCGCGGTCGTCGACAACGATGAAGCGTTCGTCATCGATCGCGGTGAAGGCCTGAGCGGCCCCTTGAAGCGCGTCGAGGCGTTGCCATGTTCCTTCGGTGTTCTGTGACCAGAGGGCACCGTCGGTTCCGACTCCTGCGAGCGAGCCATTGGGTTTGGCGTCGAGTGTGTAGAGCAGCGGGGCTTCGGCGACGGGGGTGAAGGTGGCGCCGTTGTCGGTGCTGAGGAGCAGTCCTTCTTCCGCGGCGGCGTAGAGACCGTCGCCGGTGGCGGCGAGGTCTGCCGCGGCAAGTGTTGCGCCGCGGGTCCATTCGAGACCGTCGTCAGTGCTGATGAGCAGATCGACGCCATCGGAGGCGATCCCGTAGAGAGTGCCGTCTGGTCCGGCGGTGAGGACATGGAAGTCCGTACTGCCAGTGAGGGCGATCGGTGACCACGATTCGCCGAAGTCGTCACTACGAATGACACCTAGGTTCGGGGAGCCGAGCTCTGCGGGTGTCTGTGTGCCCGGGTGACCGGATGCGAAGAGGGCGTCGTCGAGGACGGTAAAGCCCATCGCATCGAAATCGTGGCCTCCGATGGGACCGGCGATCGCACCTTCAGGAGTGAGGGTGAAGAGTCCTCCGTGGGTGGCTATGAAGAGGTCCTCACCGCGGGGGTCAGCGGCAACACCGTGAATGTGTTGGATAACGGGGGGGACCGCGTTGGTGCCGGAGGCCTGCGGCACGGCGCAGCCGGTGAGGGCGACGGCTGCGAGAGCGATCGCGAAAGCGGGTAGGGGCGAGTGGCGGTTCATGAGACTCCGACGTGAAGAAATGCATGCAGGTGCGCGAGCGGTACGCGAATGAGAGTCGCGACATGGCACCAGCGCGGTGGCGTGGGTTACTGCGAGAAGGCCAGTTCGGGGGTGCGGGCGAGCGCCGCACCCCCGAAGGTAGATCAGAGTGTGTCGAGGAGGTCTTTCATCGTGGCGATCTCCGTGGTCTGTGCCTCGATGATCGTCTCGGCCAGGGCGACCGCGTCACTGTTCTGGCCGTTGTCGACTTCGTCTTGGGCCATTTCGACGGCACCCTGGTGGTGCTCGATCATCTGCTCGAGGAACAGACGGCTGGCGTCCGCCCCGGTGGCATCTTCGAGGGCCTGCATGTCGTCGTCGGACATCATGCCGCCGCCGTGGTCCATGCCTTCCATGTTGGAGGTATCAGCGCCCCACTCTTCGAGCCACTGCTCCATCTTCTGGATTTCGGGGCCCTGCGCTGCCTTGATCTCTTCCGCGAGGGCGGCGACGCGCTCGTTGACGCCGTCCTTGCTGAGGAGCATGTCAGACATCTCGATGGCCTGAGCGTGGTGCTCCTTCATCATGCTGGCGAACATGATGTCGGCGTCATTGGCGTCCGCCGACGCCGGGGCGGAGCTGCTGCTCTCGTGATTCATGCCGGGCATATCGCCTCCGCCGGAGGTGTTTCCAGCGCAGCCGGCAAGGGCGAGCACAGCAGTGAGAGTGAGTGCGGCGGTCGCCGCAAAACGGGTCTTCATGATGGTTCTCTCCAAGAGTCGATGATGGTGCCCAGCGAGACAGGCTGGGCGAGGGGGCGTTGCCCATAGAACGGGCATGCCAACCATCAGGTGCGACTGATGCAGAGAACGGTGAGAGACGGCGGCCGCAGCGGGTACAGCGCGCCGCGAAGCGCAAAACGTGAAAGGAGCGGACCAGGGGTTTCGGTGAGTGAGCGCCACCAGGCGGGCGGCCGGGTGACCAGCACTACGGCGATGAGGAGCGCGAGAACGCAGGCCATCCACGACATGCCGTGATCGTCAGAGCACGTCGCACAGCCCGTCTCATCCATCGCTGCAGCTTCGCCTGAGGCGTGTGCGGGGTGAGCGTCGGCATGCGCGGGTGCGACCGCGATGGTTTCGCTGTGCCCGGAGGGCATGGTGTGGGTGTTCATCGAGTGCATCGCCAGAAGCCCGAAGATCACGGAAAAGGCGACGGCGACGACGGTCAGGAGGGTGCGGGTGAGGGTGCGCTGGTCATGCACGCGCCGTGCGATCGTCGTCAACACTGTCCCACCTCCCTTTCTTCCAGGGTACGTCGCCGCCGCCCATGCGCCTACTTGTCGACGACGGCGTCCGGGCTGAGGTTCAGCCGTCGCAGCAACTGCGCATTCAGCGCGACAACGATCGTGGATAGTGACATCAACACTGCACCGACCGACATCGGCAACACGAACCCGACGGGGGCGAGCGCACCGGCAGCCAACGGCACCGAGAGAAGGTTGTACCCGGCGGCCCACCAGAGGTTCTGTTTCATCTTCCGGTAACTGGCCCGCGACAGCTCAATCACGGAGATCACCGATCGGGGGTCGTCGCTGGCGAGGATGACACCTGCGGAGGCGATCGCAACGTCCGTTCCTGCACCGATCGCAATCCCTACGTCTGCCTGGGCGAGGGCGGGGGCGTCGTTCACGCCGTCACCGACCATCCCGACCTTGCGGCCTTCGTTTTGCAGTTCTTTCACCTTGGAGGCTTTGTCCTCCGGACGGACCCCGGCGAAGTACCGGTCGATACCCAGCTCGCCGGCGACGGACGCGGCGACCGCGTCAGCGTCACCGGTGATCATGACCACCTGCACGCCGCGCTCGTGAAGCGCAACGACCGCGTGACGCGACTCGGAGCGGATTTCATCCGCGAGGCGCAGCGCGCCCGTCACCTGACCGTCGACGAGCACGTGGAGGATGATCGCACCCTCACCGCGCCACTCGTCGGCAACCGGCAGCTCGGCGGCGTGTTCTTGCTCGAGCATGTACGGGCCGCCGACCTGCACGACGTGTCCGTCGACACGGGCACGCACCCCCACGGCGGGGGAGGATTCAAAATCGGTCGATCGCGGAACGGTGAGGTTCTTCTCTTTCGCTGCGTTGACGATCGCACGGGCGAGGGGGTGCTCGGAGTCCGCTTCCGCGGCCGCCGCCCACGCGAGCAGCTGATCGGCGTCGGCCCCTGTGACGGGATCGATCGCGGTCACGGCGGGGGTGCCCTTGGTGAGCGTGCCGGTCTTGTCGAACAGGATCGTGTCGACGGTGCGCATGCTCTCCAGGGCGAGACGATCCTTGATCAGCACACCTCCACGGGCGGCGCGTTCGGTCGCTATCGACACGACCAGTGGGATCGCGAGACCCAGCGCGTGCGGGCAGGCGATGACCAGCACGGTGATGGTGCGGATCACGGCTGCCTCGGGCTGGCCGACGAGAGTCCACACAATCGCGGTGATCGCGGCAGCGCCGAGCGCGAACCAGAACAGCCACCCCGCTGCCTTATCCGCGAGTCGTTGCGCCCGCGACGATGAACTCTGCGCCTCCGTGACCAGTTTCTGGATGCCCGCGAGTGCGGTGTCTTCACCAATGGCGGTGATCTCTACCCGCACCCCGGAATCGGTGGCTACGGTTCCAGCGATTACCGGGTCACCATCGCTGCGGCGCACCGGCCGAGACTCTCCGGTGATCATCGACTCGTCCATGCTGGCCGAACCCTGCACGATCCGCCCATCCGCGGGGACCCGCCCGCCCGGACGCACCACCACCACGTCTCCGACCTGCAGATCAGCCGGTGCGACGGTGACAGTGGTGTCTCCGTCGACCTTCTCCGCCTCGTCGGGCAGCAATGCGGCGAGGGAATCCAACGCCGACGTCGTCTGGGCGAGGGAACGCATCTCGATCCAGTGGCCGAGCAGCATGATCACGATCAGCAGCGCCAGCTCCCACCAGAAATCCAGCTCGTGGTGCAGCAGCCCGATGCTCGCCCCCCAGGAGGCGAGGAACGCCACGGTGATCGCGAGGGCGATCAGCAGCATCATCCCCGGTTTGCGGGCACGAAGTTCACCGACCGCACCGGTCAGGAACGGGGCACCGCCCCACACGTACATCACCGTTCCGAGAGCCGGTGACACCCACGCGACCCACGCCGCGTCCGGCAGCGGGTACCCCAGGATCATCGAGAACATCGTCGAGAATCCGACCACCGGCACGGCGAGGAGCAGCATGATCCAGAACAGGCGCCGGAACTGCCCCACATGATCCCCGTGGCCGCCATGCCCGCCGTGACCGGCGTGATCTTCGTGGCCGCCGTGCCCGGTGTCTTCGTGCGGTGCAGCGTGATCGTGGCTCATCGCCCCATGGTCGTGCTCCGTCGTTGCCGCCGCCGTGTGGTTGCGGTGCGCGGTGTGATCGGTGTGTTCGTCGTGCTGGCTCATCGGAGACTCCTTGCTCAGGTGCGCCCGGGGTAAGCCGGACGCCGACAGATGCAACTCAGGGCTGGCTGGTCGCGAGAGCGTAGCCGGCCTCCTCCACCGCAGCCTTCACAGCGGCGGGGTCAACCGGGGCGGTGCTGCGGATGGTCACCCGGGAGGTGCCACCCGCGTTGAGATCCACGGTGACGGACTCGACACCGTCGACAGCGCCCAGCTCCTCACTGACGCTCGATGCGCAATGCGAGCATGTCATCCCGTCGACGAGCACCTCCGATGTGACCGCAGAATCGTCGTGGACGGCTGTCTCTGTGTTCGATGGGGCAGCGCAGCATGCGCAACCAGCGTTCGCATCCGTCAGTCCCAGCTCGATGCGATCAGTCATGGTGTTCTCCTTTACTAAACAGACGTGTGGTCATGAACGAACCAGGCGGGCGATGGCTTCGTTGGCCTCACGAACCTTCTCCGCTGCGAAGTCGCCACCCTCAGCACTTGCCTGAGCGACGCAGTGACTCAGATGATCGCTCAGCAACGACAACGCCACCGTCTCCAGGGCCTTCGTCGCCGCAGAGACCTGCGTAAGGATGTCGATGCAGTACTTGTCCTCATCAACCATCCGGGAGATCCCCCGCACCTGGCCTTCGACGCGATTCAACCGCTTGCGCAGGTCGTCCTTGCTTCCGTCGTACCCGTTCATGCCTCGAGCATACCCCCTGGGGGTATCTAACTCAATGTTTTCGCTTCTATTCCCGCTAGGCGAACGTGGTCGCCGACTCTGTTCAGCTCACAGGCTGATCTGCGCAGCGCGGCGGCTTATCAATACCGGGTTACCAGACCCCAGCGGGGTATTCAAGGGCCTCAGTGCGCGGGCGATGCGAGCGTACTTCCGTGGCTCACGAAAGGAGTTCTCTCATGACCGTCACCGAAGAAATGCTCAGCACGTATCCGAAAGATCTGGGCGGAACTGATCAGAAGAAGCTCGTCGACTGCATCGACGCGTGTCTCGCGTGCGCGCAAGCCTGCACCGCATGTGCCGACGCTTGCCTCAGCGAGGACATGGTTGCTGACCTAATCAAGTGCATTCGCGCGAACCAGGACTGTGCAGACCTTTGCGTAACCACCACCCGGATCCTCTCCCGTCGCACCGGGCACGACGCCAGCGTCACCCGTGCCGCGCTCGAAGCTTGCCGAGCGGCGTGCCTGAGCTGTGCTAACGAGTGTGAACAGCACACCATGCACGAACACTGCACGATCTGCGCTGAGGCATGCCGACGCTGCGAACAGGCGTGCGTTGCACTGCTGGAGTCGCTATGACAAGCCAGCACGCCGACAACGGTTCACGCCCGCCGGCCGGCCACTCCCAGGGGAAGAATCAGGGCGGGATGTCGAGCTACCTTAAGCTCGCCGTCTCGCTATCGCTCAGCTTCGTTGTGATGTACTTCCTCACGTTTGCGATGATCAACGTCCTGGACGATCTCTTCCTCAACATCAGCAACCTCTACATGGCACTGATGATGGTCTTCCCCATGGGCATCATCATGGTCATCGTCATGTGGAAGATGTTCCCGAACAAGGCCGCGAACATCAGCTTGCTCGTAGGTTTCGCCGCGCTTTTCCTTGTCGCCTTCTTCATGGGACGCTCGGAAGCGTTCGTCGGTAACGACCAGTTCCTCCGTTCCATGATCCCGCATCACTCTCGAGCGATTCTGGTGTGTGAGCAATCAGACATCAGCGACCCGGAGATCCAAGATCTCTGTGAGCAGATCATCTCGTCACAGCAGGAAGAGATCGACCAGATGAATGAGATTCTCGACCGTCTCGACGATTAGTGGGGCGTCGGCACCACCCTTGCGACGAGTGGACCGGCTACCGCGCTCATGACGAGCGGACCGGATCACCGCCGTCGACAGGGTCCGGGTCGACCAGGCAACCTTACGCCTCAGCCTTACGCGAGAGCTGCCGAAAACGATCGTTTTCGGCGTGAGACCGTTCTGTGGCCGTGAGCAGCTGCCGATAACGCTCTCCAGAAGTCCCTTACGGCAGGGGTTTTCGGCGGTGCCTCAATCGGTTGCGAGACGACGGTCACCCACGAGCCGGGGGATCAGGCGGACAAAGATCACCATGGCGACGAGCTCGACGAGTGTTTGCGTCACGACGGCGAGAGGGGCAAGGGCGAACGATGTGGGGAGCGCGAGGGCGAGCGGGAGAACCACTAGGGAGTTGCGGGTCCCGCCGGAGAATACGACGGCGCGAGTGCTGGAGACATCGAGTCGTGCCGCACGCCCCGCGAATATCCCTACCGGGATCATGACCGCCGCGAAGGCGGCATAGATCGGAACTGTGGCGAACAGTGCAGGAAGTTGCCGGCTGACGCCGTAGACCTGGGAAGCGACGACGACGGCGAGCGTGAGCATCATCAGCGGCACCATGGCGGCTAGAGCGGTGTCTCGGAGAGTGCGGCCCCAGCGCGTGCGGGAGGCGACGTACTGGGTGAGGCCGGCCGCCATGAGCGGGAGCACGATGAGCAGGAGGAAAGCGTCGACGAAGGGCGCGAGGTCGACCGCGGCGACGAGTTCAGGGCCGACGAACAGCCAGAGGTATGCCGGCAGGAGCAGCATCTGTCCCAGCATGAGGATCGGCGCGGCCGCAAGTAGCCGTTCCTTCGCCCCTCCGGCGAGCCCCGTGAAGACGATCACATAGTCGATGCAGGGCGTCAGCAAGACGAACAGCACACCCACCAGCAGCGCCTGGTCGTGAGCGACGAACCGAGACAGGCAGAACACGATGACGGGGGCGATCACGAAGTTCACGACCAGCACCACGGACAGGAACCGCATATCGCGGAAGGCGCGTCCGATCATCGAGAAAGGGACACCGAGGAATGTCGCGTACAGCAACAGCCCGAGAACGGGGTTGATCGCGAGCTCGAGAGGGTGCGCGGCTCCTGGTGTCAACAAGCCCAGCACGACGCCCGCAGCGATCGCTGCGAGATAGAGGGCGATCTGATGACGTTCCCACCAGGCGACGAGGTTGCTCACGTTCCCAGCATGTCGACTCACCCGGTCCCGCACGAATCACCCACGCCAGGGCCGGGTTCGTGACAAGGGAAACTCAGGTGAGAATCGTCGTACGAATCTTCTCGGCCACCGCTTCCCGTAGCGGGCGCACTGCTTCGGCGTCCCAGGACTCGGGGTTGGGGAACGACCACTCCAGAACCTTTCCGCGAGGGGTGGAAGGCAGGGTGAGTCCGGGCTTCATAAGGACGATGAGGTCGGCGGCGTCCAGGTCTTCGACTGTGACGGCGCGCGGTACGCGATCGGTGATTTTCATTCCGAGTTCTGCGACAGTGTCGGCCACGGCCGGGTTCACTTCGTCGGCGGGGGAGAGGCCCGCAGACGTGGCCCGAAACCGGTCCCCGGCCAGGTGCTCTAGGAGAGCCGCGCCGAGCTGCGACCGGCCGGCGTTGTGCTGGCAGATGAAAAGGACGGTCGGAGTGGTGTCAGTCACGGGGGCTCTTTCAGGTTGGGTTTCAGCTGGCGGCGAGCCGGGGTGCGAGTTCCGCGATGCGGCGCTCCAGCTCGTCGTAGGCGGTGTCGAAGGCGTCATCGGTGCCGATCCGAACGGGGTCGGGGATCGACCAGTGCAGGTGTCCGATGGCGCCGAGTTCTTCGTGGGCGCTGTCGCACACCGTCACCACGAAATCTGAATCGGTCAGGACCGAAGTCAGAGCGCGGGGTGCCTCATCGTGCAGCGCGAGAGTGTGGCGATCGGCAGCGGCGACTGCGCCCGGATCTATCCGCCCCGTCGGGTGCGTTCCTCCCGACGTCGCGGGGATACTGCTGCGGGTCGACCACAACGCCGCGGCGAGCTGCGACCGGGCGGAGTTCGCCGTACAAACGAACACGACGCGATCTGCGCGCTCGACCCGGCCGGGTGTGAGCCCGCGGAGTGCGTTATCTGAGAGGTGAACGTAGCTGCGCCGTCTATCGGCCTCCGAGCGGGACCGCGAGACCATCCCCACCGACTCCAGCACGTTCAGATGATGGGTGACGAGGTTGGAGGGAAGGCCCAACGCCATTCCGATTTCGGTGGGCGAGAGGTCGCCCAGCGTGAGACGATCGACGATCCGCAGGCGAGATGGGTCGCTCAGTGCAGCGTGCTTCGCGGCGCGCACCTCCACCTGGTCAGTTCGTTCAGTGTTCATTGTCTCAATCTTGACTGAAGTACCCCGTTCGGGTCAAGATGAGCCGACATGAAAACACCTCACCCCGCCCTCGCGCGGCCACACCTTCTGCGCCGAGCTACCGCCGAGTTCCTTGGAACTGGTCTGCTCGTCACTATCGTGGTGGGTTCCGGTATCGCCGCGCAGCGGTTGTCCCCGGATGATGTCGGCCTCCAGCTGCTGGAGAACAGCCTGACCACTGCCCTCGGTCTGACGGTGCTGATCCTGATGCTCGGGCCAGTGTCTGGCGCGCACTTCAACCCCGTGGTGACGGTCGCGGACTGGCTGCTTGGCCGCAGCGCCAGCACCGGGCTTCCGTTGCGCGACGTCGCTGCGTACGTGCTCGCGCAGATCTTCGGCGGCATCGCCGGCACCCTGCTAGCGGGGGTCATGTTCGACACCGGCCCCGGGTTCTCGTCCAACGACCGGGCCACAGGCGGGCACCTGGTCGGGGAAGTGGTCGCCACTGCAGGGCTCGTGCTGCTGATCTTCGCTCTCGCCCGCACCGGAAAGGGGTCGGTCACGGCCGCCGCGGTCGGTGCGTACATCGGCGCGGCCTACTGGTTCACCAGCTCCACATCGTTCGCGAATCCCGCCGTCACGATCGCTCGCATGTTCACCGATACGTTCGCCGGTATCGCACCGTCGTCTGTGGCGCCGTTCATCGCTGCACAGCTCGTCGGGGCTGCCATCGGCCTCGCACTGCTCCTCGCCCTCTATCCAATCGCCGCCCGCACGGCCGGCGACGTCGTGGTTCCTCAGAAACTCGAAACCCAGCCCTGAAAGGCGCCTTCATGCATCTTGTAGCGATCGGCGGAAGCGACGCCGGAATCTCCACCGCCCTCCGGGCCCGTGAACTCGACCCGTCCGTCGATGTCACAGTCGTCGTGGCCGACGCCTACCCGAACTTCTCGATCTGCGGCATCCCGTACTACTTCTCCCGGGAGGTGCAGCCCTGGCAGTCGCTCGCCCACCGCACCCACGCGGATCTCGAAGCCACCGGCATGAACCTCCGGCTTGACACCCTCGCCACCAGCATCGACGTCGACAGCCGCCGGCTCACCGTCCGCGACGCCGACGGCACGGAATCGACCATCCCGTACGACGAGCTCATGGTCGGCACGGGGGCAGCGCCGTCGACAGCCGGAATATCAGGGCTTGACCAGCTCGGCCCCGACGACGGCGTGCACCTGCTGCACTCGATGGGCGACACGTTCGCGCTCGAGAAGTACCTCGACGAGCATCAGCCCGCGACGGCGATCATCGTCGGAGCTGGCTACGTCGGCCTCGAGATGGCCGAAGCCCTCACTGTGCGCGGCCTCCAGGTCACCCAACTCCAGCGCGGCCCCGAAGTCCTCTCCACCCTCGATCCCGAACTCGGTTCCCTCGTACACGACGGACTCACCCGCCACGGCGTCGACGTCCTCACCGATACGCGCGTCGAAGCTGTCACACGCGACGCAGGACGAATCACTGTTGCAGGAACCCGAGACGGTGACCCGTTCTCCCGCACCGCTGACGTGGTGCTCGTCGTCGTCGGCGTACGGCCCAACACCAGCCTTCTCACCGCAGCCGGTGCAACCACGGGCGCGGGCGGCGCTGTGGTCGTCGACGATCGGATGCGCACCGGCCTGCCGCACGTTTGGGCGGCCGGCGACGGAGTGGTCACTCATCACCGCCTCCTCGGTGTCACGTATCTCCCGCTCGGCACGACCGCCCACAAGCAAGGCCGCGTCGCGGGCGAGAACGCGATCGGCGGCGACGCGCAGTTCGCCGGGAGCCTCGGCACGCAGGTCGTGAAGGTCTTCGACCTCGTTGCAGCTCGCACGGGCCTCCGCGACCACGAAGCAGCTGCCGCAGGCTTCGCACCACACAGTCACACCGCGATCGCGGATGACCACAAGCGGTACTACCCGGGAGCGACGCCCATCAGCATCCGCATCACCGGAGACACCCGAGATGGCCGTCTGCTCGGCGCGCAGCTCGTCGGTACCCGCGGTGCGGAGATCTCGAAGCGCGTCGACACCTATGCCACAGCGCTGCATCACGGGATGACGGTCGCGGCGATGAGTGATCTCGACCTCTCCTACACCCCTCCGCTCGGCTCCCCGTGGGACGCCGTCCAGGTCGCAACCCAGGCGTGGGAGCGCGAAACTCGGACGAGCACTTTGGTCTAAGTCGCCCTGAGGCCGGCTCCCGCGCCGAGAGCCTAGCTAGGCAGGTGGTCCCGGCGGAGGCGCAGTGCTACCCACCAACCGCATCGTCGACAGATGAAAGCACCCCCGTCGCCTAGGGCGTGCAGTTTCTTTCGTGGCAGATGCCGGCCGCAGCACGTGCAGGCGGTATTGAGTTCAGTCGACATGAGCGTCGATCGCCTCTCGGATCTGTTCAACCGTCGGCATTCCCGCTAGCCCAGTGGGTGTGCTGTAGATACGGCAGGCCAAATCGCTGCTGCGATCCGAACCCGGGAAAAGATCGTTCCCATTCAGGGTGATCGTCGGGGAGCCTGCAAACGGGACTGCTGTGGCGTCTTCTTCGGTTCGTATGAGCCGGTAATGCAGAGTTGATTCGTCGCGCCCTGTCGCTCGGAGCGCCTCCGAAACGCGACGGCCAGCCTCAACCCAACTGGGGCAATCAGC
The DNA here is from genome assembly GCF_056175745.1 of Microbacterium sp. LjRoot205. Taxonomy (NCBI): domain Bacteria; kingdom Bacillati; phylum Actinomycetota; class Actinomycetes; order Micrococcales; family Microbacteriaceae; genus Microbacterium; species Microbacterium sp. LjRoot205. The sequence continues at coordinate 18,329 of NZ_JBGFFH010000004.1, forward strand.
GATGTGTAGCAGCTCGATCTTCATGGTTCCAGGATCCTCTTTTTCGATGCTCAATCTCGGTAGGTAGGTGCCCCTGCTGGAAACGATGAGCATGTGTCTCCGTTCACAGGTGCCCGGCGGCTGACGAGTATGCTTTGAGCATAGGTCACTGATGACTGTATAGTCATCGTATGCTGACTATTGCCTCTCGGCTCGACGTGATGAACCGTCTCGGTCGGGCCATGGCTGATCCCACCCGTTCCCGCATCTTGATGTCGCTGCTCGATGCACCGAGCTACCCGGTGGTCTTGTCCCGGTCCCTTGAGCTGTCCCGGTCGAATGTCTCGAATCACCTGACATGCCTCCGTGATTGCGGCATCGTAGTCGCGGAGCCCGAGGGGCGGCAGACGCGCTACGAGATCGCAGACCCGCACCTTGCAGCGGCTCTGAAGGCACTGGTCGACGTAACGCTGGCCGTGGATGAGAACGCACCATGCGTTGATGCCTCTTGCGCCGTTCCCGGATGCTGCGCTGTCGGAGCAGACGCATGAGCGCGCCGATGACGGCAGCACGGCGATCGACACTGCACCGTCGGGTGCGCTTCATCGTCGGGTTCACGATCTCGTACAACGTCATTGAGGCGATCGTCGCGATCTGGGCGGGAACCCTGGCATCGTCAGCCGCGCTGATCGGCTTCGGACTCGACTCGGTTGTCGAGGTGCTATCCGCCGCGGCGATCGCTTGGCAGTTCACCCGGAAGGACCCCGAGCGCTGGGAGAAAGTCACCGTTCGAGCGATCGGACTGGCGTTCTTTGCTCTCGCTGCTTACGTCACCGTCGACGCGGTGATGAGTCTGATTAGCCAGGAAGGCCCGGAACACAGCCCCCTCGGACTGGGCATCACCGCCCTGAGCCTGATCGTCATGCCGCTGCTGGCATGGTTCGAAGTACGCACCGGACGTGAACTCGAATCCAAGAGCGTGATGGCCGACGCGAAGCAACTGATCCTGTGCATCTATCTCTCAGGCGCAGTGTTCATCGGCCTCATCCTGAACACGCTGTTCGGCTGGTGGTGGGCCGACTCCGTCGCTGCACTCGTCGTCGCCGTTCTCGCGATCCGTGAAGGCACCGAAGCATGGCGCGGGGACGTCGAGTCTCCGTTCGAGGTACTCGAAGAACTCGACAACGACGACTGACACCAGGCTGAACCTCTGCCCGCCGCAAACGATCGTTTGCGGCGGAGTGTCCCCGCAGCGGTGAAGCTGGGGTCCGAAAACCCCAGCCGCATCTACGTTTCGGCAGACGTATCCGGCGAGGTTGAGTCGGCTTTTCGTCAGCTGACGAGGGAGACGAGGATGCCGCCGCCGGYTCCGACGAGGACCACGGCCCAGGCCGGCATTCTCCAGGCGGTGAGGAGCACGAAGCAGGTCAGTGCGAGTACGAATGGGCCGGTTCCGGTGATCGCGGTCGTGAAGACGGGGTCGTAGAGTGCAGCTGCCAGGATGCCTACGACGGCGGCGTTCGCGCCGCGCATGAGGGCCTGCGCCCAGGGTCGGGACCGGAAGTCGTTCCAGAAGGGCAGTACGCCGGCGATGAGAAGGAACCCGGGAAGGAATACGGCGGCAAGGGCGATCGCTGCTCCCGCGACGCCGCCCGGTCCGACGGTTGCGAGGGCGCCGAGGTACGCGGCGAAGGTGAACAGTGGTCCGGGTACGGCTTGGGCGGCGCCGTATCCGGCGAGGAACTGGTCGGATGTGATCCAGCCGGTGTCGACGAGGCCGCTTTGCAGCAGGGGGAGAACGACGTGCCCGCCGCCGAAGACGAATGCGCCGGCCCGGTAGAAGGTGTCGAGGAGGGCGAGAGATCCCGACTGTGTGGTCGCTGCGAGCACCGGTAGGCCGACGAGCAGCACGACGAAAAGGATCAGCGAGATGATCCCTGCGAGACGAGTGACCGGGAACCGAACCATGGCCGAGGCTGCGGTGGCGGAGCCGCGGCAGAGGAACAACCCTGCGAGGGCTCCGACCACGATCGCGCCGATCTGACCCGCCGACCCGGTGAGGAGGAGGGCGCTGGCTGCGGCCACCACGGCGATCGATGCCCGGGTGGCGTCAGGGGTGAGGGAGCTTGCCATTCCCCACACGGCCTGCGCGACGATGGCGACCGCGACGACCTTGAGTCCGGTGAGGATGCCAGCCCCCACGGCTCCTTCGAACAACGGGGCACCGTAGGCGAAAGCGACCATGAGCGCGGCGGATGGGAGCGTAAAGGCGAGGAACGCGGCGATCGCACCCATGGGGCCTGCTCGGAACAAGCCGAGCCCGAAGCCGACCTGGCTGGAGGCGGGGCCGGGGAGAAACTGGCTGAGGGCGACCAGATCCCCGTATTCGGTGTCGTTGAGCCATCGGCGTCGTTGGACGAGCTCGTCTCGGAAATATCCCAGGTGCGCGATCGGGCCGCCGAACGAGGTGACTCCGAGCTTGGAGAACACTCGCAGCACTTCCGCGCTCGAGCCCTGGCGTGATGGCTGCGAAACGTCAGCATTCACGGTCACGCTTCCGGGCCCTTCCCTGTGAAGATCCGCATCTGTTCTCGCGCTACGGCGAGCCCGCGACGACCTTTGTCAGTGGCGGCGTACAACTTCCTGGCGGTGCGACCATCGCGTTCGGTTCGCACGGTGAGGTATCCGTTGCGGACCATCTTGTGGAGCATGGGATAAAGGGTGCCCGCGGACAGGCGGTACCCGTGTCCGGCCAGCTCTTCGATCATCCACGCCCCGTAGATCTCCTCTTCCGATGCATGGTGCAGCACGTGCATGCTCACCAGCCCCCCGAGAAGATCGCGGTGCTCATTGAGGTCGTCCGCTGACACTTCAACTGCCATGAATCCGTTATAGCGGATTACGATAGCGAGAATCGATAACGAAGATGAATGTCGGGTGAACCACAACGGGATCTCCGCGCTGAATCGATCGACGTCGCGAGAGGACATGATGAAGCCACCGCCCGAAGACGCAGACTCCTTGGACAAGAACGGCGATGACACGCGCCGGGACCGATTCATCGGAGATCGAGATCTCACGACATGGCGCTCCCGGCTCGGGCGTCAGCTTGCTCGCGTGACCCAGTGGTTGGGGCCCTACGCCACTTTGACCACCACACTGGTCATCGGCATGGTCGCCGTGGTCGCGCTCACCGCCATCGCCGCCGAGATCTACGAAGCGGTCACAGAGTCCGACGGTGTCGCCGGGCTTGACAAGCCACTCCTCGCCGCAGCCATCAGCATTCGCACGCCATGGCTCGACACCGCCGCGACCGCCCTCACCGACGTCGCGGGAGTGATCGGAATGCCGATCATCGCCGTTCTCTCAATCATCATTCTCACGATCCGTCGACACTCATGGACCCCCGCCCTACTCATCACAGCAGCCGGAATCGGCTCTCTGCTGATGACGATCGCCGGAAAGAACTTCATCGGCCGAGCACGCCCCGATCTCACCGACGCCGTCCCGCCCTACGAGCATTCCCCCTCGTTTCCCAGCGGTCACGCTCTCAACGCCGTGGTCATCGCGGGCATCATCGCCTACCTGCTCATCCTTCGCCAACAACGGCTGACCACCAGGATCATCACGATCACCATCGCGGCGACCTTTGCCGTCGCAATCGGGGCGACCCGTGTGTACCTGGGGCACCACTGGTTCACAGACGTCCTCGCGGCCTACTTCCTCGGGGCCGGGTGGCTTGCCCTCGTCATCACCGCGCACCGCCTGTACTTGACCGCCCGCGTCGGGAAGTCGCTCCAAGCTGAACCATCAAAGAGCAGCCTGCAGGAAACGGGTAGTGAGCCAAAACCTGACGCGTGAGCGCATACACCCCGCCGTAAACGATCGTTTCCGGCGCTGTCACTCCTCGGGCCAGGGAATCACTGCCCCTAACGTTTGCCACAACCCCGGTTCGGCAAGGGTTTTCGGCAAGACTGGCAAACATGAAACCCACGCTCCGCATCGATGGTCTCGCCAATGTGCGAGACCTCGGCGGTCTAGAGCGCACAGATGGAACCGTGACACCCTCGGGCGTGTTTATTCGCTCGGAGAGGCTGGAACGAGTCGACTCGGAGGGGTGGCAAGCAGTTTACGCCCACGGAGTACGCACCGTGATCGACCTTCGTCGACCAGATGAGTCGACGGGACAAGTCCCCCCGGCGGTCAAGCGCATCCACGTAGATCTTGACGGCAGCGATGAGACGGACTTCTGGAAGCAGTATGAAGAGGATGGCCGGTGGGCCACGCCCCTCTACTATCTCGCGCACCTCCAGGCGCTTCCAGACAGACTCGCGCTTGTACTGAACGCGATCGCTGACGCCGATGATGGAGCGATCCTCTTTCACTGCTCGGCAGGGTGGGATCGAACCGGCCTCGTCGCCGCCGTACTCCTGAGGGCGGTCGATGTCACCGACGATGCCGCCGTCGCCGACTACCTCAAGTCATTCACGAACGCGGACGCGATGGCTGCGCTGCACGAACGATCTATTGAGGTCGAAGAACGACAGCAAATCCTTGGCCGATTCGGCCACACCGCAGAATCCGCGTTCCGCGACATGTACGGGAACTTGGATCTCGAAGCCTGGTTTAGCGAATCGTGCATCGCGCCTGAAACACGAGTTGCCATCGAGACGTGGCGGGGAGCGGCTGCCTCACTACGCCCGGTTTGACCTTCGCGTCTGCCGTAAATGATCGTTGCCAGAGCGGGCGGGGCTATCGTCGGAGTGATGATCAGAGTTGTTTTGATGTGCGGGCCGGCGGGATCCGGAAAGTCGACCGTTGCGAGGCGACTGGAAGCGGAAGGCATGGTTCGTCTTTCATTCGACCAGGAAGCCTGGCGCAGGGGCATCCGGACGATGCCCCTGCCGAGCGATGTGCATGAAGAGATCGAGCAGGAGCTCCGCGCCCGCCTCATCGCGCTCGTCGCGGCTGACCAAGACGTGGTACTCGACTTCTCGTTCTGGTCCAAGCGTGCCCGTCTCATCTATCGGAACTTGCTGCGCCCGCTTGGAGTAGTGCCTGAGACGATCTATCTCGCGACGCCAAGGGCAGTCGCACTGGGACGACTCGCGGCACGGAGCCACGAGCACGCGGACGACTATGCGCTTTCCAACGACGTYGCGGCAGACTACTTCGACCACTTCGAACCCCCGACCGCCGAGGAAGGTCCCCTGACGGTGCTCGGCGCGGAACCGTCGCACTGAGCGACCGATCGATGAGACGCAGACCTGAAGATCGATCACTGTCCGGCCACGATCGGCGTTGAGGCTCACGAGGGGTGTTCATGTCCAGTCTCACCAGGGTCAGCGTTGATGAGAAGCTCGCGGTCGGAGGCCCACCGAAAACGATCGTTTTCGGTGCGGTCCCTAGGTGCGGTGCGAAACGGCTGCCGCAAACGGTCGTCACAACCAGCAAGCGGCAGGGGATTCCGGCGGACTCGCGCGCCAGGTGACGCGACGCCTGTCGCGATTCGGGTGGCACTCCGTAGGGGATCCGACCTTGGATTCGGAGGTGATACTTGACTCTGACACTGTGGAAGGCGAAAGAACTGAGACATGTTATCCATCGGAGCCTTCGCGCAGATCGGCCAGGTGACCCATCGGATGCTGAGGCATTGGGATACCGCTGGTCTGCTCGTACCAGCTCACGTGGACGAGTACAGCGGCTACCGCTCCTACGATCCCTCGCAACTTGAACGCTTGCATCGGATCGTCGCACTGCGCCAACTCGGCTTCGGTCTCGACGATATCTCGTCGATTCTCGACCGCGGAGTCGATGCAAATCGCATCTCCGCACTATTGCGCATCCGGCGCGCTGAGGTCGAGCAGGAACACCGCATCGCCGCTGACCGACTCGTTGACGTGGAACGACGGCTCCAACTTATCGAGAAGGAGAACCACATGTCCCAGATAGAGATCGTTGAGAAGTCGCTACCCGCTGTCCGCCTGGCTGCCCACCGCGTCGTCGTCGCAGATCAACCTTCGGTCGCAAGTGTGGTGGGCCCCGCCTTCGATGCCGTTGCCGAGATCATCGGTGATGAGTGTGGAGCTCTGACGACGCCGATCGCACAGTACGACACGATTGAAGACGGTCTGCAAGTCATCGCCGGCTACGCCTACAACGGGCCAGTCCGCGATGGGATCGAACTTGTTGACCTGCCCGCTGCCGAAGCAGCCGTCTGCGGCATCCATCTCGGTTCCATGGCACACATCGCCGAGGGCTGGCAGGCGATCCACGCTGAGATTTTTGCTCGCGGGCTTGTCCACGCGGGACCATGTCGGGAACTGTATGTCCGGGCAGTCTCGGAAAACCAATCCGATTGGGTGACCGAGTTGCAGCAGCCCGTTCGTCGCAGTTGAAGACCGTCTACGGTGGGCACGCCGTCATAGTTTTCGGCGCGTGCCCACCTGCCGGAAACGATCGTTTTCGGCGCGGTCTGATGTTGGCCGCGAAACTGCTGCCGCAAACCCTCGTCACAATCAGCAAGCGGCAAAGGATTTCGGCGGCCCGCGAACGAGGTTACGAGACACTTACGTCGGTTGAGGGATCAACTGAGGTGAGGGATTGCGCGAGCTGTTGGCGGGCAGTTTGATATCGGGTTCGCGCGGTCGATGCGGGGATGCCGACGATGTCGGCCGCGTCGGCGATGCTGAACCCGTCCCAGTGAATCAGGCCGATGAGTTCGCGTAGCTCCGGCGTGAGACGGGTCACGGCGTCGCGTACCTCGATTGTGCGCTGGTCATCCTCGGGTGGCGCGGCCGTGGTGAGGTGGGTGCGGAGTTTGTCGGCGAGTTTCCATCGCCGTTGTGCGGACCGTTCTGCGTTCGCGAGGACGTTTCGGGCGATCCCGAATAGCCACATCCTCGCTTGCGTGGAATCGTCGGGCATGGCATCGATACGGCGCCACGCGGCTGTCATCGTCTCGGAAAGCAGGTCGGCCGCTTCGGCGCCGCGGGCCCGGTACTCGAAGTATGCAAGGAGATCCGAAGCGTTCGTCGAGATGTTGTCGACGCCGCGCGACTGATGTTCGTTCATGCGTCGACGGCTCACGGGATGTCCTCTCCGCACAAAGACTGACCGCGGAGTGAGAGCGAGTCGCGCTCATCGGACACCTGAAATCCTCGTTCGACGAGTTTTTGATCCACGGTCTCGAGCACGGCTGTCCGCACTGCMATTCCGTAGATCACGTCCTCGATAGTCCCGTAGCCGGGCGAGCCGCTACTTTCGACCGTGGCCTGCGCGTATTCGAGGGCCGAGTCCTCAGCGAGAAGCCATTCGTTCCGTGCGGCGATGTCCGACTCGGCGACAACGTCGGTCGTGGCGAAAATCTCTTGGACAGCGCGCTGAATGTCGGGGTTCTCTGAGTGGAGGTCGCCGACGCGTTGCTCACAACTCACCCCGCTGGGCAGCGTATATGTGAAAGTTCCGTCGGGTGTTTGCGCCCACGGCGCCCACAGACCCGTGGCCATCGCCGCCGCACCGATGCCGAACACCGCGACGGCGGGAATTCCCGCCGTTAGCGAGAGTCGCCAGGCGCGCTTACGTGCGACTGGGCGCGCTACTCGCCGCGTGGCGATCGTCAACGACGCAAGCTCGTCTTCCACCGCCGGAGTGATCTGCGTCGCCGGAGACGCGAGCCGCCGCAATACTTGATCAAGCTCATCGTGATCTGTGGTGTCCACGTCAGTCCTTCCTCAAAGAAGCTCTCAACATGTACATGTCCAGCAAATCCCGGAATGTCTGCCACGGCGGCATTGAGGGAAACAGTATGGGGCTTAGAGACTCGGACGTTGATATCTCAGAGGCGGCGCACCGCCTGAAGGACATCCTCGCCGGAAACGATCGTTTGCGGCGCGATCTAGTGCCTGCCTAGGAGTTCCCGCCACAAACGTTCGCCGCAACCGCCAAACGGCAAGGGCTTTCGGCTGATCTCGGACTGCCCCGCTATTCTCTGCCCCGTCCGGGGTATGAGGCGACGTTGGTAGGCAGTTCGGACGGTTACCAGGCGTAGACATTCTCGGAGATCTTGACCGATCCTTCCGGTGCTTGAACACCGTCGACTACAACTTGGTACTTGCCTGCCAGACCGTCGACCCCGACCGTGCCGCCACCGCAGCCCACCACCCACTCATCCTCGCCTGCGTCCGCGACAAGACAAACGGTTGAGTTTTCGAGTCCCCGAGCGAGCCAGAGCGAAGTGCCCGCATGCTCCCCGACGTAGCGACTCGTCGATACGTCGACGTCGTCATACGCGTAGTCCGTGAGTTCCGGCAACTCATCGCGGCTTTCTCTTTCCCCTTGAAGGTCCGAGAATCCGACCAGGTCAGTACTGCAGCCAGGGAGAAGCGTGATCGACGCGAGAACCAGAGCTGTCGCAGAAGCGTAACGGAGGCGAGGCATGGCCCCCATCTTGGCCCACCGCAACCAAGAGCACCACAGGTCGACCGCCAGGCAGCCGATAACGATCGTTTCCGGCGGGCTGACCGACTGTCTTGATCGACGGCACGACACGCCGAGGATCGACCCGCCGTAACCCCCTGCCGAAACCCAATAGCACCGAAACCGGTGGTGTAGCGTTTCCGGCTGGCCGATTCGAGCCGATCCGGCTGGCTCTGAGAGCACGCTTCAGGTGCGGGCGTCGAACACCTGGAAGGCCACGCCGTCCTCGTGCTGCGAATGAGATGCGATGCCGAGGGAGCGCTTCTCCAGCTCGTCGCGGAACGTCTCGATGTCGTCTTCGCGGAAGATCCACGCGTGCTGCGTCGAGCGGGCGCGGTACGGGGCGAGCGCACGGATGTTGATCCTGCAGGCGAACGATGAGAAATCGACGCTGCGGGGGAGAGCCCGTCCGGCTTCACGATCGACCTGCCTGGGTGAACCGTGGTGGTCGCCGTACTCGGTGCCGGCTCGCATCATCTCGGCGACCATGTCCAGACCCTGCAGGTGCTCCGGCGTCGGGTAGGTGGGCCGCTGCGCGGCCATGAGGGTGTCGTACTCATCAGAGAGACGCCGCTGGTCGTCGCTGTAGATGGTCCTGATCTCCGAGAACGCGCGTTCGTTGTCGTTGATCTTCTGGCGTAGAGCAACCAGCTCGTCGGTGTCGTGTGGGGTCGTGCTGTAGATGAGAACCATCGGTGTCTCCTCGAGGTCGTGTGCGGGGTGATCGTCGTGTGGGAAGAGGCACCCCGGCGGATCTGAGGTTTGTGAGGTTGGAGGCGCGAGATCCCCGGAATTACGCGGATCGGCGGTCCGCCCGCTTTCTGAGGTTTGTGGGGTTGAGGCGAAAGGTCGGCAGCAAAAAGCCGTCCGGCGCGTGTGCTCCGGCGCGCGAAAGAGCCGCCTGGTGCGTGTTGCTCCAGGCGGCTCTTGTGGATCCGCTACTGCGGAGAGGGTGAGTTACTCYGCGTCGTCGTGTGCTTCGACGTCGGGGCCGGCGGCGACTTCAGTGCCGAGCGGCAGCGTGCCGTTGTGACGGGCGATGTCGGCGGCCAGGACCGCGGCGAGGTTCGAGATTCGGTCGTTGCTCGCTTCCCACTGCGATGCGAACTCAGAGTTCCCGATGAGGCGGCCGGTGTTGACGTGCACGCGGATGAGGAACGCTTCGACCTCGTCACGCGACAGGGCGGGCGTCTCGGGGGTGTGTGCGTCGAGGCGCAGCTTCAGTGCGTCGATCGAACGGCCAGCCCATTCGCGGCTCTCGATCTGCCCGAGGATCGCGGTCGGATCGAACGCTGAGGGGTCGAAGCGGAACGAGTGCCGCGTGGCGTTGTTCTCCACGACGAGGGCGGAGAAGCCGAGACCGATGGTGTCGATGTAGGCCCTGGCCTGAACCCTGCTCTCCGTCAGGCTACGGCTGCGATCCGTGCTCTTGCCGACGTAGACGGTGTGCTGGTCCTCGGGGTTCTCCTCGTCGACGGCGTACACGTAGAGGTTCTCCGTGTCGGGGGTCGCGGGCTCGAGCTTGATGCCAGCGTCTGCGGCGATCTTGACGAGCTGGTTGACGTTCATGAGCTTCACCATGCGATGTGTTCTCCTGTTGCGGGGATGGGTGTGGGGAAGGGGAAGAGAGGTCAGAGAGGAGTCAGCGGGCGAACGAGGCCATCCACGTCTCCCAGGAGACTGCTTCCTCGAGTTCGACGAGTGCGACAGCGTCGCTCTGCGGAACCTGCAGCATGGCGTCGTCAATCACACCGGTGAGGGCGGGCACGAGAGACGCGAAAGGGTAGAGCCCGAAGGTCAGGTCGTCGTCCTCATCGAAGAGGCGCATCGGGTTCAGGTTGCCCTGATCGCGGGAGTGATGACGGTCGTCGGCTTGCTGCTGCACGGTGACGGACCGGAACAGCTGCTCGACTCTGCGATCACTTTTGCCGTAGCTGCCGTCCCGGAAGGGCTGCCAGCGATCGTCACGATCACACTCGCTCTCGGCGTGCGGCAGATGGTCCAGCGCAACGCGATCACGCGGGAACTTACGGCTGTCGAGACGCTCGGCGAAGTGACGACGATCTGTTCGGATAAGACCGGAACTCTGACGTACAACGAGATGACAGTGCGCTCGCTCGTCACATCGGTGGATCGATACTCGATCACAGGGGTCGGGTACAGCCCCGAAGGCCACGCGGTCTCAGAGCAATCGGGGGAGACCGCTTCCTTCTGTGAGCGTCGCGACCTGCACGAACTCGTGATCGCTCTTTCCCGCTGCACGGACGCAGTCGTCCAGAAGACTGACGATGGCTGGTCAGTCGTGGGTGCGCCCACAGAAGGAAGCTTGGTGGTGCTCGCGCGCAAAGCGGAGTTCACGGGGGAGGGGTACCAACGGACGGCCGAGCTACCGTTCAACTCCAAGAACAAGCTCATGGCTGTGCTCGACCGATCTCCGGACGGCAGCGTGCGCCTGATAGCGAAGGGGGCGCCCGATCGACTCCTCGATCGATGCGCGTACCAGCTCGACGCGAATGGTGAGAGGACGCCGCTACGACGAGAAGAGTGCGGAACAACAGGTCAGCCGGATCGGCGGCGCAGATGCCGAGGAACAATGACAGTGACTCGCCTTGATGGAACCAGCCATAGCCGACCTCGTATTCGTCGCGGACAAAGCCGAAGGCGGTCATCTGGGACGTGATCCCCTCCCAGTGCCGCTTCGCTGCGGTAAGGAGATCATCTGCTCCGCCAAGTCGGTACAGCGCCGGCCAGTTGAAGAACGGCTCGTAGAAGTCATCTACGCCATCGCGGCCGTACATGCTCCCGTTGTAGCGGAGGCTCCCGTCAGGTTCGCAGAATCGCTCCTCGAACCGACGCCAACCGAGATCGAGGAGGCGTAGGAGCTCGCGCTCAACGATGGGCCCATCGCGGTATGCCGCGAAGCGGGACGGGTGCCGTGATGCGCGTCATCCCTTCACCGCCCCTGAAGTGAGGCCGCCGATGATGCGCTTTTGCAGGAGTACGTAGAACACAGTGACCGGCACCACGGCGAGGAGCATGTTGGAGTACACGAGCGTGTAATCGGTGGAGTACTTGTCGATCGCGGCGAAGACGCCGGTCGTCACCGTATACAGTCCGGATCCCGGGCCAAGGATGATCCGCGGATTGACGAAGTCTGCCCAGACATCCACCGCATTCAGCACCACTGCGGTGGCGATCGCGGGTGCCATCAACGGGAAGATCACCCGCCAGAATGTCCCAATTCTCGATGCCCCGTCGATGCGCGCGGCCTCGTCGAGCTCGCGCGGGATGCTCTGCACGTATGCCGTGAACAAGAACAGTGTCGTCGGAATCGTGAGTGCGGTCTGGAAAAGGATGAGCCCGGGCATGGTGCCCATGAGTCCCACGGTCTTGAGGACATAGATAACCGGGATCACGATGGTCTGGCTCGGAATGAAGAGACCGGCGAGCATCACGAGCATGACGGTGCGGTGAATGCGCCGGGTGCCCCGTGCAATCGCGTAGGCAGCCGGCCCGGTGACGAGAATGGAGAGGACATTCACGATCACAACGAGGAACGCGGTCGTGCCGTACGCGGCGATCACGTTGAAGTCGGTCGACGTTGCTGCGGCAAGCAGGTTCTCTATCGTGAAGCCCTGGGCTGGCGGTGCGAAGGGCGCACCGAGGATGTCGTCCTCCGTCTTGAATGCGTTCGTGATGAGCAGATAGAGCGGGGCGCCCATGAGCGCGACGAGGGCGAGGATGGCGGCGAGCCAGGCAACGCGACGGGCCATCATGCGGACACCGCTTCCTCGCTCCGACGGCGTAGCTGCGTGAGCGCCACCGTGACAACGATGATCACGATCATGACGACGACAGACTGGGCTGCGCCGTATCCGAGCTGGGAGCGACTGAACGACGTGGTGAGAATCGTGAAGACCACGGTCTGGGTCGTGCCCGCGGGCCCGCCGGCCGTGAGCGCAAGCACGATTTCGTAAACGCGGAGCAGACCGATGGCTGCGAGCACGATGTTTAGGGTCACGGTGGGGGCGAGCACCGGGAGCTTGACGCGCCAGAACGTTGCCCAGGGGCCGGCGCCGTCGATCATCGCGGGCTTCGAGTAGCGACGCATCGAGGGTCTGAAGGCCCGCAAGGTAGAGGATGACGTTGAGACCGAAGCTCGCCCAGATGATCACGAGGACTGTCGTGACCATTGCCCACGTCGGATCCGCGAGAAATGGCACCCGGTCGACGCCGAGGGACGTCAACAGGGAATTGACGGCACCGTTGGTGCCAAGGATCGAGGCCCAGAGAAAGCCAAGAATGATGGGGCCGATCACATACGGCGAGAAGACGAGAACCCGCATCACTGTGTTCACCCGCGAGTTGCGGTTGAGGAGCAACGCGATGCCGAGGCCAAGTGCATTGCACGCGAGAGTGCCAACGACGGCGATCACGCCGGTGTACGTCGCCGCGCGGAAGACCTCCGAGTCCTGCAGGAGCCGTTCATAGTTGCGAGTGCCGATCCAGGACGGCGGGATCGTGAATCCGTCCCAGTCGGTGAAACTCAGGTAGGCGGCGATTGCGATAGGAATGAGCACGAAGAGCGCGACCAGCGCAAGCGCCGGTCCGATCATCACCGCGTCCGTCAACAACTCCATCCGTCCACGGCGCCGCCTCCGCGCGGCCGAGGCCGACGAGGAAATCCCCTCGTCGACCTCGGTCAATACGTCATTGCGTGGCATTGAGGCCCCACCACGCGTCAAGGGCGGCAGCAGCATCGGCAGGGGTCGTGCCCACATAAAGCGCCTGAACCTGCTTGTTCAGCTCATCCCCGAAACCTCCGGGAATGCCGGGACCAGAGGTGCCGATCACAAGGCCAGGTGCAGCGTCGAGGATCGCTCCGACCTCCTGGTTCAGCGGACTGCCTTCATAGGTGTAGCCCTGACGGAAGTTGCCCTCCGACTCGAGGGAGGTTGTCACGGCCTTTTCGTCGGTGACGAGATACTCAACGAGCGAAAGTGCGAGCTCCTTGTTCTCGGACCCCTCAAGGATCGAGTACGGCTGCGCGGGCCCGCTCATCTGGGGGGCTGTGTCTCCCGTGAGCGACGGGGCGGCAAATACGCCGACCTCGAAGCCGACGCCAGCCTCGTCGATCGAAGGGACAAGCCAGTTGCCCATAACGATTGAGGCCGAGGTTCCGCTCGTGAAAGCATCGATCGAGTCCTGGTACTTCAGGCCGAGGGCTGCGGGATCGACCAAACCGTCAGCGATCCAACCGGAGTACGCCTCCAAGAAGTCCGCGTAGGGGCTGTCCGCGAAGGACGCGTCACCGTCGGTCACTTCAGTGTAGAAGTCACCGGATTCGAGCAATGCCGGGTTCGACATCATCGCAAACTGTGCGCCGGTGACCCACTCGCCAGCGGTGCCCAGCGGTGTTACACCGCCCGCGGCCTTGACAGCCTTCAGCGCCGCCGTGAAGTCATCGACGCTGGTCGGGGCTTCGGTGACCCCTACGGCGGCGAACAAGTCCTTGTTGTAGAAGACGAGTGACTGGATCTGCGCGCCTGTAGCGACCTGCCAAATCTTGCCGTCGATCGCGTTCTCCTGTGCGAGCGGAGTGTCGAACACCCATGACTCCTCGGGGAAGGCGAGCAGTTGCGGTGCGACAACCGGGTCGAGGTTGCTCGCGACGATGTCGGGGATGTCGCCGGACGCCAACTCCTGCTGCAGCGTGGACTGAACCGCCGAGTCGCTGGCGATGTTCAGTACCCGACCCCAGCCGCGCTCCTTCATCCCCGGAAGTGACGAGCGGATCAGCCGAACGGCTGCGAGCACGTTCACGTCGAAGTAGCGCCGCCACTCTTCGTCGGTGATGTCGAGGGCGGGCGCCGAGCCGAAGATGCCGAGGTTGTTGACGAGGATGTCGACGCTGCCGACGGCAGCGAGCACCGCATCTGCACCATTCGGGTTCGTGACGTCACCGGAGGCCTGGATCAGGTCACGACTCGGATTCTCGCTTTCGAGATCAGTGACGATGGACGCAACGGTTTCAGGCGAGCGTCCGTTGATGGCGACACGAGCTCCGGCGTCCGCCAATATCGCTGCTATGGCTCGCCCAATGCCCTGGGTAGAGCCGGTGACTAGGGCTACCTTCTCCTTTAATCGATACGCATACATCTCCTCCTTCGTAGGTCGAACCCTGCCGTCTTATGTGCATCCTTCACCCAACGGCACGACTTGGGGGCTCCCGATCCATCCATCCACTCTGGTGCGCTCAGCACGCCGCTGCCACCCTGGTGCCGGATGCCCCCGGAGACGTCCCCGCACCTTCCCCGACCCGCCCCTCGGCGGGAACGAGCTGAGGCGTCGTAATCTTCACCTGGGGGCATACTGGCCAGCGCTGAGATGAAGCTTCTATCGTTGCCCAAATTGCCGTCAGCGCCACCTCTAACTTGCGCTGAGGGGCTCTCATCTACCACTACGCTGAGCGACATGCGACTTGCTCAGATCGGCGCCGTGAGCGTCTTCGCCCTCGTGATACTCACCGGATGCTCTTCTGCCGCGTCGATTGACACCGCTGATACCGAATCCTCGCAAGCTCCCTCCCCGTCGCCCACCCCAACCATCGATCCCGGCCCCGTCGCGCTATCAACGGAAGAAGCTGGTGAACGCTACCTCGGTATCGTCTGCCAACGGAATGGCGCCACCGAGCGAATGAATCAGGAATTCATAGCGGGGGAGGACGAGTATCTCAACGGAGGAAATCCGGATGCCGCAGCCGTGAAGGCGGCTGCCGCTGAAGTCTTGCGGTTGAACACGATGCAGATCGCCTTGTTCGACGACGCCTACTTTACCTGGCCCGACGGGCTCGACGCCCACCTGAGCAACGTTCGCGACTCGAGCATGGCTCAGGCCAGCACTTTCAACGCCGTGGCCAATGCTGCGACCTACGAAGACGCTTACAACCAGTCTGTGTTCGACGATCCTGAAGGTGCGAAGTCGTCGCAGGAGATCCGGTACCAGCTCCAGCTATCTCCTGACACCACCGCGAGTTGCCAGGGATACGAAACGACAACCGAAGCTCTGCACGCCGAGAAGGTGGAACGAAACGACTACCTCGCCTCGTTCGCCTCGGAAGAGTGATCTGAGTACTCCAGATCAACGGCCTCACCGACGTCCGCTGCGGTGTGGCGGGCCCTCGGATCGAGCTCCGCTGCATTCGCGGTGAAGCGAGGGTCGGATCGACTACCTCGACATGTCGTGATGGCGACGCACCGAGATAGGGCGCCCGAAGTCATCCCGCGCCCCTTGGCTGCGGTAGCGCGCGCTTGCATCGGCGCGCTTGTCGACGTCCATTGCGACGATTCCTGGAACTCTCACTAGCTTTGCTCGCGGTCGCGGATGAGATCAACGATTCGAGCTGGATCGCAACCCTCGACTAGCCACATGTGCGGCGTGATGCGTTCTCCACGCAGATCGAGCTCTAACCCGACACTCGTCATGAACGCATGACTCTGCTCAGGTCGCCATCCGTCGGGGAAGGCAAGCACAACATCTCGCACCCCGTGCACGATGCCCACTCGTTCGTCAAACTGCCATGCGGGGTAACGGCGCCTGTTTCCGACAGTGAAGAAGAACAAGCTGCGATTGTGTGCCCGTCTTCTCACCTGCCGTGTTCCGATGCCTAGGAAGGCGGCGGCCTCGTCGTCGCTGAAGGAATCTACGATGGCCTTGATGCGCGCCTTGAACTCTGGCCGCAGGCGCTGTTCTGGGCGAGATGAGTCGATAGGCGCGAGCACATCTCTCCCCTTCTCGGAAATGAACTCGGTGATGGTGATCAGCAAGGCGTCGATGAGCTTCCAGTCGCGTCCTTGCTCGGCAGCCACCTCGAAGAGGTGCCTGAGGGAAGCCGCAATCGCTTCCGGAGACACTGCCTCGTGTGCGTCCGACTGATCCTCTGTAGCAGTCTCCGCGCGGACTTCTTCCGACTGTTCACCCGATGTCATACGAGTACCCCTCGAGGATGATCGCAATGGCGGCCGGATTTCTTCCCAGATTCAGCCAGCGCACCGGTGATTGCGCCTGCCGCTTACTTTTGAGACCGGCGCGCGGGGTGGTGAAGAATCGGTGGATCGTGGCGAGAGTCCATTCAGCGGGTATGGAGGACGCGATGAGGCGAACGCCATCGACGACGGGCTTGTTTCGATCGGGAGAGAACCGCCAGGCAGGGTAGCGAACCTCGTTATCGGCGACCTCGACCGCGTGGAGAAAACCGGCCTTCGTCGCGCGGTCGATGAAGCGTCGCGTCGTATGAAGCCTCGTCACCGCTTGCTCGGGATTCAGAGACGCATTCATCGCGACGCGTTGCAGCGCCTTCGATTCGGGCGGCGTCGGTTCTCCTGCGAGAGACCGGATGCGCTCGTTCCGTTCAATCAGCCCAGTCAGCCGGCGGCCGGGCCTAAGGCTCCTCGCAACCCCCGGGTCGTAGTCGACGTAGCCCATTCGGCTCCATGCAAAGACCACCGCCATCCGGAATCGATGCCGAGCCAGATACCAGTCCTGCCCGGTCCAGTCTTCGACGGCGTGGGACGGTACGCCGCGGGTCTCCGGAAGGAGGTGCTCGAACACCTCGCTGAATGTAGGCCCATGGGCATGCCGGCGGCGATGATGAACTATGAACAGGCCGGCCGCCAACCCCCACTGCTTGGCAGACTCACCATCGGTGAGCTCCGCGAACAACACGCTCCATGCCAAAGGGGTAGGGGGCTTCGTCGAGATCCACCGTCRGACAGGTGCTCGAGACCCTGTGTTCGTCATGGCGGTCGCCATCCTCTCATTCGTGTTCAGCCAGCCCGAAAGTGCTCATGTTGATCGGGAGTTGCTGCGCGACTCACACTATGGCTTACACGTAAGCCCATACAAGGCTGCCATCCTCGCAACGCTTGGAACCGTGAACAGTCGTGAGGGTGAGGCAGACGCCGAGTGGCAGGACTTCGTCCTGAAGCTCTCGGTGCAACTCCGCCGTCTCCGCCTCGAGGTCGGGCTGAGTCAAGAGGAAGTAGCTCACCGTGCTGGGCTCAGTCGCTTTATCTATCGCCAGTACGAGAGTGGAGAATCGCGTCGCGGCACCGCCGCCAACCCCGCGCTTCGGTCCATCCTTGCGATCGCTCAAGTGCTACAGGTCTCTGTTGACGATCTCCTGCCGAAGCCCATACCTGATCTTCGGAGCCGGTAGATGAGAACTCGGTCTCCGTCTCGTGATCGCTCCCCGGGACGCGGAGTCGCACGAGTCGAAATCGAAGAGGCGCACGTGTTGGCGCTCGACCGCGGGACGAAGCTCTAGGCCGTCGTAGCTTGGCATTGGATTGGTCGCTGAGGGCGATGGACGCTAGCAATCACCGTTCGGGACGCGTTCAGGGTGCCCGGATCGCCTCCGCTCGGGCAACCAGTAACCCGAGGTYTGGTGCCACGAGCGAGCCTCCCAACCTGACGTGTCGACCATAGACATGACACGGAGAACTGATTGCGCTTCTTCATCAGATTCGATCGATGGCGGCCGGCGGACGCCCGGGGCTTCGTGCGACACAGCCTTGAGGCTCCTCGGCACTGACCCGCTTCAGAGCAGTGCTGAACTTTCACGTCCTCTTGGCGTGAAGTCTGATGAGTTTTCTTGATCGCACGAAGGGGGCCGACCTGTGTCGAGATGTTCCGCCGCTCGGTCCGGAAGACGGACAGACACGGCCGGTACTGACCTCGCGCTAGTTGGGATCATCCGTATATCTGTAGCCCCATACATATTCGCATGCCGAGATTGCTGCTCGTAGTTTCGCGCGATGCCCGCTGGTGGCGACTGCTAGGTCAGGATGACCGACGCAGGACTCGACCCAGATGGCGGCGAGACGAATCAAGCAACCGACGGCGGACAGTCGCCGAACCACTACAACGGTTGGCCACAGAGCATTGCGCTTCCAGCTCTCGGGAGTCGACGTCACGCACGGCGGAACACTCCGAAGGCAGACGGCGAGGGGAGTCGCCGTCGCTGTGGGGCAGTCCCACTCAGAAGAGTCCTCCCTGGGGGCCGGTGGGGTTGGCAGGGAGCGCAACTCGGGTGACTGCGATGGACTTCCAAACTGGAGCCATCCTTGACCATGGTCTCGCGCCCTATGGTGCGCGGCTGCCTCTGGCGCACCGACGTACGGACAGCTGTTGCCGTGAAGCGCCCGTTTTGCGGTCATCGGACGGGAACCCGCGATCGACATCTTCGAGATTCCAGCCCGGGGTGTGATCGTTGCTGCAGAGTGACCGCAATGCGGACAGCTGTTGCCGTAAAGCGCCCGTWTTACGGTCAWCGGACGGGAACCCGCGATCGACATCTTCGAGATTCCAGCCCGGGGTGTGATCGTTGCTGCAGACTGACCGCAATGCGGACAGCTGTTGCCGTAAARCGCCCGTTTTACGGTCATCGCACGAGGCTGCCGCGATCGAAAGCCTCAGACTTCAAGGCGAAGCCTTGAAAGGAGCCGAAGGTATGACTGCGAACGGGCAACTAAAACCCTGATTGCAGATAGGGGAGATCAGGATGGCATGGTGGACGTTTGGCAAGTGTCAGGCCCGCAGACTGCCGGTCTACGTGCGTGCGTCCCGTGTGTGGTCCGGAGCAGATGAATTCGTATGGCTACCCGTCTCATCTCCGCTTTGAACCGGCAGGACAGGGGCTACCGGCGACGGTTGCGGACAGCCCCTGTCTTCGCTTCAGTACTCGACCCCTGGGCGGGGCTTCGTGGGTGTCATGCTGTCGTTGTAGATGGGAGCGCCGGCTTGGCGTCGCATCTTTGCTCTATCCCTGTCGAATCGTTCGCGAAGGGGCGTTCCATCCTTCGAGGTTGTGCGGTCGAGCCACCGCTCGAAGTACGGCGGCAGGGACTCGAGGCGGGCGCTGGCTTGCTCGAGACGCGACCGCTCGGAGTTGGCATCATCCAGCGCGCGAACCGCGTTCGCCTGCGCTCGTCGAGCGCTCTGCTCGGCCTCGCGAGCACG
Source organism: Microbacterium sp. LjRoot205 (assembly GCF_056175745.1). Taxonomy (NCBI): domain Bacteria; kingdom Bacillati; phylum Actinomycetota; class Actinomycetes; order Micrococcales; family Microbacteriaceae; genus Microbacterium; species Microbacterium sp. LjRoot205. Next base: position 37,805 of record NZ_JBGFFH010000004.1, read on the forward strand.
TAGTAGCGCTTGTTGCAGAGCTTCTCTCGCCGCCGCCGCCTCGCGTTCCCTAGAAGCGAGCTCGGCTTCGCGGTTGTCGACGACTGAGACGCGTGACCTCAGTCGCATCGCGATCGCCTCGGTCTCCGCGATATCAAGATCAAGCTTCATCGCGCCGGCTCGCAGTCGATCCGCCCGAGTTTGGAAGTCGCTACTGCTGAGGTGTTCCCTCGAGCGTTCGGTGACCCGATGCTCCACGTCGTAGCCGCTCGCCGCCACTGCCGCGCGCAGCGCGCTGTGCTGACGCTTCAGGTCGTGTCGCCCCTTGAAGAACTCCATCTGAGAGAGGCGGCCGTCCTCTGTCACCGGAGTCATCAGTACCTGGATCTGCGGGTGATACTCATCCAAATGAAGCGACCACCCGACGACGTTCGGCTGACCGAACTCAGCGCACACCCAGTCCATAGCGGCGGCCATGTAGCGACGCGCTTCAGCACTCAGGTGATTCTCGCGCCAATCGGAGTTTTGCGTTGCGAACCAGGTCGGGTCCAGTTGCAACACAATCGGCCTCATGAGAACCGCGTCTCGTCGCAACGGCCTGTGTACAGACCTGAGCCGGTGCTTCAGATAGTCGTCGAACTCGTCCGAAGGCGGACGCCCGTCGATGGTCACTGGCCAGCGGAAACCCCCCGCCCCGTCGTTGACCCTCGTTACGTTCAAAGGAGTCCGTGCCGGCACGATGTTCACGTTCCGTTGAGGGAAATAGTGATCGGCCGCTTGGTCGACGTCGCGCGCAATATGACGGAAAAGATTCTTCGCGTGAGGTCCGCGCTTTACCTTGAGGGAGGCGTCGAAAGTTATCGTGAAGCTCATCGATTGCCCCCTCGGCCGGCGTCGATCGCGTTGTCGAGATCCATTGCGAGGCTTGCAGACGTCACGCTCACGTCGGTGCTCGCGGTCGTCTTCCGGATCATGCGAGTCGTCACGCTGCGACACCTCCCCGGAGGAGAGCTGCGAAGTGCTCGCACTCGTCATCTGTGAGCGGTCCACTGGTGGAGAGGACACGGTTGGCCGCTAACCGGAGTTCCGCGCGAGCTGACTCGGCCGCCACTGGCGAATCGGCTCGTTCGAGGTGCTCGAGATCCGAAAGCGCGACTAGATACTTGCGATTCGCTTCGCTGCGCCGATGGGGGAGAGAGCCGTCCTTGACCCGCCTGCGCAAAGTGAATACGCTGCCGAAGCGACGAGAGCCGTCCGGGTTTCGAATCTCTGCGGCTTCATAAAGGTCGAGAAGCTGCGCGGTCGGCGATCCGGTGAAATGAGCCGTTGTAGACATAGTGGTCCTTGAAGAGGACCGGTTGCTGCCACGCTCTACTCGCCGGGTGGGGTTTTCCGGATTCGTCATCCGGTGGAACGCTGGTGTTCCTATGACGCAAAATCTATTCCGCTTCGCGAGCGGATCACAGGTGGGGCTTCGTCATTTTTGCTTAATCGACCTATAAGATACCACAGCAGTGGGCAGATGCTGCCAAAGCTGCGGCCAAAGCGATGCGGAGCAAAGGGGTGAATCTACTCCGCCCATCGCCAGGCGACGCGACGCATTGCCCAGGCGCGTTCGCTGTACACCTTGCCGGTCGATGGATCGGTCGCACGCTTTCCGCGGTCGGCGGGATTGATAATCAGCTCGAGACCGAGTCGAACGATCGCTCTCCTTCGCGCAAGCACAGGCAGTGCCGACCATCGCTCGGGGATCGAGTTGGAAAGCATCAGGTCAGTAATGGGCGAATCGGATCGAAGACGTTCCATTCGAGACAACGCGCTCTGCAAGCGCTCCGCAATCTCGTTCAGTTTCTCTCGCGCGCGCTCCCGAGGGATGAGTCCGTCACCGATCATGTCCGTGAGATCATCGCGCCGCTTATGCAGGTCCGCGATCTCGGCCTCGAGGGGAGCACTATCTTCGGTTGTTCGCAAGGCCTGAACTACGCGTGGGTCCGAGAGTTTGAGAGCTATAACCTCACCGACAAGGGCGTCAACGTACTCCGCTCGGATCGACACGCAGTGTTTGTCGACGCAGACGTAGGTGGTGTGCTTGATGCGCGCGCCTGCGGCATCGAGAACAGGAAGACGTGCCTTCCCGGCGTCGGCTGCGCCCTTTCGCGTGGTCTGATCCTGGGCATGTGAGTACAGGGTGCCACCGCACACCCCGCATTCGAGAAGCCCCGAGAGCAGGTGCTTCGGCGACACCGCCCACGAGCGCTTCGTCTTCCTGGCCAGTTTCAAGTCCCTGAACGCTCGCCACGTTTCTTCAGTGACGAGCGGTGTCCACTGAGGGGACTTCCCGGGTGCTAGCTCGACTGATTCCCCTTGATACGTCACGATGCCGGCGTAGTGAGAGTTCTCCAGCAGTCTTTGGACTCTTGAACTTGCCCACTTGCCACCCATGACGGGTCTGAGACCGGGGGTATCCCAGCGCTCGATAAGTCGGTTCCACCTCCTTGCGATCGAGCGGTAACTATCGCCGCGAAGCACGCATCTGTACCCGTCGCGGACCAGGTTTGACTCTGTGTCCACCACGACGATGTCTCCGTTGACGCGCTCGTACCCGAAAGGACGCAAGCTGAACTGCCAGTAGCCGTTGGTAGCAGCCTGTCGGTTGGATGCTTTCTGACGCAGCGCTTTCTGCTCGGTCTCGAACTGAGACCACGCAGCGACCGTGCGCGCAACGGCTCGGCCGGACGGAGTGCTCAGATCCAGTGACCCCGCTGTCACCATGTGAACTGGAATCTCGAGACGGATGACCTTCTCGAGGTCGCTTGTTAGGCGCAGCAGGCGGTCCTGATGCCAGGCGATAATCGCGCTCGGATGGTCCATAAGCATCTCTTCGAATGCCGGCCGCCGCGCTCCGCTCGTCGCGCTGACGTCGTTGTCGACGTATGCGCGCCCGACCTGGAGGCCAAGGCGTGCAGCCAGTTCGTGGCACTCTCGCTCCTGGCGTTCAACGCCGAGCTCCTCGCCGGTACGGTCTTGAGAGATACGAACGTAGATCGCACAGGTTGCCTTAGCGGAAATTGCCACAGTCAAAGGATATCCGTAGTCACCCCTGCAGGGCACGCAGCTGCACTGGGTCGACCGCTCGGCGCCGTGCCCGGGCCGGTGACATCCGCTTCGTCAGCCGGCTGTCATCGGCTCCTGCGCGAGTACGACGCGCGGTGCGTCACCACGACTGCCGAGATACGCGAGCTCTGGGGCGACGGGCCGCCGGGTACGTCACCCGGTCGAGGCACGGATCCCGACCAGTCTCGCGTGCTCGATGCCATGAGCAGCCGCGATGCGCGAGCCGCTGCCGAGCTGTCTCGACGGTCGGGGCTCGCGCCTGAGCGAGTCAATGCCCTGCTCGGGCTGCTCGAGCTCGAGGGTGCGGTGCGACGAGTCGAAGGGGGGTGGCAGAGGGCGCGGGTCAGCGAGCGGCGCGGCTGACGCGACGGTGATCGGCGTTCCTGCACACTTGATCCATGGAGTTCGCGGCGGCCGCACATGCCTTCGCCGACCACCTTGCTCAGGTGCGTCGGCTGTCTCCCGCCACCGTGCGCGCTTACCGATCAGACCTACGGGACCTCGCGGAGACCGTCGGTGAACTCGAGGTCGACCAGGTCACGCTGGAGACTCTCCGAGACTGGCTCTGGCGGGCGACTCAGCGTGGGGATGCGCGGTCGACGCTCGCGCGGCGAGCAGCGGCGGCGCGCTCCTTCTTCAGCTGGGCGCACGAGCAGCAGCTCGTCGATCACGATCCGAGCCTGCGCCTGGTCGCTCCCAAGCGGGGGCGAACCCTCCCCACCATCGCTTCTCAGGATGCGATGACGACCCTGCTCGATGCGCAACGCCGAGCCGCCGGCGCCGGTGATCCGCTAGTTCTCCGAGACCACGCGATCCTCGAACTGCTCTACGGCGCCGGGATCCGCGTCTCCGAGCTGTGCGGCCTCGATGTCGACGACCTCGATCTCGATCGAGGCACCGCGCGCGTTCTGGGAAAGGGTTCGAAGGAGCGAGTGGTGCCCTTCGGGGTCCCCGCCCGCGAGGCGGCCGGCGCGTACCTGACCAGAGGGCGTCCCGCACTCGCCGCGCGCACAGCGCGGCCGACTCCCGCTCTGTTCCTCGGCAGTCGTGGTGCGCGGATGGGACCGCGCGCGGTGTACTCACTCGTCGCCGAGGTGCTCGCGCCCTTCGTCGGCGAGGAGACTGTCGGACCGCATGCGCTCAGGCACACCGCAGCGACTCATCTCCTGGACGGCGGAGCAGACCTGCGCGCGGTCCAGGAGATCCTGGGTCATGCCAGCCTCGGCACGACCCAGATCTACACTCACGTCTCCGCTGAGCGTCTCACTGCGACGTACCGTCTCGCACACCCCCGGGCGTGAGCCGCAGACGGGTCGCGCGTCACGGCGCGTCGCAGCAGGGAAGCAGCACCGCTCGAGGCACCGGCCCGAAGAGCAGCATCGGGTTGATGTACGCACCATCCAGCCGAACGCCGAGATGCAGTGCGCCGAGCATCGTGTGACCGCCGGCCGCGACCGTGCCGATCTCGTCGCCGGCCGAGACGAGATCGCCGGGGGCGAGTGTGGAGGAGACCGGCTCGAACGTCGACACATAGCCGCCGGGATGCGCGATCGTGATCAGGGGCCGGTCGACGACTGTCCCACGGAATGCGATCGCCCCATCGGCGGGTGCGCGGACGATCACCCCCTGCGCGCTCGCGAGATCGATGCCTCGATGGCCGGCGCCGAACGCGTGTGCCGGAGCGCGATACGGCGTTGCGACCGAGCGGGGTGCATCGAGCGGCCATCTCCAGAGTGGATGCGCAGCGCCGTCCGAGGATGACGATGACGCTCTCGCGCTCGGCGCGGTGGGCGGTGCGAGAGCGATGACGATCAGCAGGAGGAGAACGATCGTCCGGCGTGTGCGGGTGCTCATGAGGCAATGCTCCTTCGTGTGTGCGATTGGCTCCCCGTCGGACTGACGCCTGCGCGGAGCGCGTGCAGAATGCCCGAAACAGGCGCGATGTGCAGGGTGAGTGAGGCCCGCGCATCCTGTATGCTGAGGGAGCACCTCGATCTCGGGGTGACTACGCGTGCCCAGAGCGACTTCAGTCGTGGCATCCACTCCCACAGGTCCTGTTTCCACTCAGGCGGGGGTGCGCCGGGCACCAGGAAGTTCGATCGTCCGATCGACTTGACAACCTCAACGGCGCATATCCGCGCCAGAACAAGGAGACGACCATGGCTGTGGTCACCATCCGCCAGCTGCTCGACAGCGGCGTGCACTTCGGACACCAGACGCGTCGGTGGAACCCGAAGGTCAAGCGCTTCATCCTCACAGAGCGCAGCGGCATCCACATCATCGACCTGCAGCAGTCGCTCGGGTACATCGACAAGGCATACGACTTCGTCAAGGAGACCGTCGCGCACGGCGGCACGATCCTCTTCGTGGGCACCAAGAAGCAGGCGCAGGAGATCCTCGCCGAGCAGGCGACCCGCGTGGGCCAGCCCTACGTCAACCAGCGCTGGCTCGGTGGACTCCTCACGAACTTCCAGACGATCGCGAAGCGTCTCGCTCGTATGAAGGAGCTCGAGGAGCTCGACTACGAGAACCCGTCCGCTTCGGGCTTCACGAAGAAGGAGCTCCTTCTCAAGAAGCGCGAGCTCGACAAGCTGCACAAGTCGCTCGGCGGTATCCGCAACCTCACCAAGACGCCGTCCGCCCTCTGGGTCGTCGACGCCAAGCGTGAGCACCTCGCCATCGACGAGGCGAAGAAGCTCGGCATCCCGGTGATCGGCATCCTCGACACCAACGCCGACCCCGACGACTTCCAGTACCCGATCCCCGGCAACGACGACGCGATCCGCTCGGTCTCGCTGCTCACCCGCATCATCGCGGACGCCGCGGCTGAGGGTCTCCAGCAGAAGCACAACCCCGAGACGGGCGACGCTGAGCCGCTCGCCGACTGGGAGAAGGAGCTTCTCGAGGCCCCTGTCCAGGAGTCTGCTGATGCCGCCGCCGTCGAGACGCCCGCCGATGAGGCTGCCGTCGTCGAGACGCCCGCCGCTGACGAGACCGCTGCCGACGAGGCCGGTGCCGAGGCGCACGACGAGGCCATCGCCGACGCTTCGGGCGAGGAGACCGCTGAGGTCGCCGACGCCGAGGCTGCAGACGCCAAGTAATTCCGCGACCACCACACACATCACGAAGCAAGGAGCCACCACACATGGCCAACTTCACCATCGCCGATCTCAAGGCGCTCCGTGAGCAGCTCGGCACGGGAATGGTCGACACCAAGAAGGCGCTCGAGGAGGCTGACGGCAACGTCGAGAAGGCCACCGAGATCCTGCGTCTCAAGGGTGCCAAGGGCAACGCGAAGCGCGCTGACCGCTCTACCAGCGAGGGCCTCATCGTCGCTCGCGAGCAGGACGGCGCAGTGACGCTGATCGAGCTCGCCTGCGAGACGGACTTCGTCGCGAAGAACGAGCGCTTCATCTCGCTGGCCGACAAGGTCGCCGACGCTGTCGCAGCTGTCAAGGCCGATTCGGTCGAGGAGGCACTCGCCGCCCAGGCGGGCGACAAGAGCGTCGAGCAGGTCATCTCGGAAGAGGCCGCGATCATCGGCGAGAAGGTCGAGCTGCGCCGCGTGCGCACGATCTCGGGCGACAAGGTCGAGGTCTACCTGCACCGCACGAGCAAGGACCTGCCTCCGCAGATCGGTGTCGTCGTCGCCTACACGGGTGATGACGCCGAGACTGCCCGCAGCATCGCGCAGCACATCTCGTTCGCGAACCCGTCTTACCTCTCCCGCGAGGACGTTCCGTCCGACGCCGTGGAGAAGGAGCGCCAGATCGTGACCGAGATCTCTCGCAACGAGGGCAAGCCGGAGGCGGCGCTGCCCAAGATCGTCGAGGGCCGTGTCTCCGCGTTCATCAAGCAGGTCGCCCTGCTCGAGCAGGACTACGCGAAGGACAGCAAGCTGTCCGTCGCCCAGGTGGCGAAGGACGCCGGTATCACCGTGACGGACTTCGCGCGCTTCAAGGTCGGCGCGTAACACCGTCGAAGGGGTTCGGATCAACGCGATCCGAACCCCTTCTTCATGCCCAGAAGGCACTATCTTGAATCGGGACGAGAGGATCACCCCATGACCGAACGCACAGGACGCCGTCGCGTCCTTCTCAAGCTCTCCGGTGAGGCGTTCGGCGCCGGCCAGCTCGGCGTCAACCCCGACATCGTCAGTCAGATCGCACGTGACATCGCTGCGGCGGTCGATCGCGTCGAGGTCGCCATCGTCGTCGGCGGTGGCAACTTCTTCCGCGGAGCGGAGCTCAGCCAGCGCGGGATGGATCGCGGGCGAGCCGACTACATGGGAATGCTCGGCACGGTCATGAACGCCCTGGCCCTTCAGGACTTCCTCGAGCAGGCGGGTGCGCCCACCCGTGTGCAGTCGGCCATCTCCATGACCCAGGTCGCTGAGCCGTACATTCCGCTCCGCGCCGAGCGGCACATGGAGAAGGGCCGTGTGGTCATCTTCGGCGCAGGTGCCGGATTGCCGTACTTCTCCACCGATACGGTCGCCGCACAGCGCGCGCTCGAGATCGGCGCGCAGGAAGTCCTCGTCGCCAAGAACGGCGTGGACGCGATCTACACCGCCGACCCGAACAAGCACGCCGATGCGGAGCGCATCGAGCGCGTCACGTATCGCGACGCCCTTCAGCGCGGACTCAAGGTGGTCGACTCCACGGCATTCAGTCTCTGCATGGACAACAACATGGACATGCGCGTGTTCGGCATGGAACCTGCCGGCAACGTCACGCGTGCGCTTCTGGGAGAGCCGATCGGCACTCTCGTCACTGCCTGAGCGCCTGACGGTGCTCACGGGTCACGCCCGATAGAATTTCAGAACACCCCGACGATAGGAGTCACCGTGATCGCGGATGTCCTCGCTGAAACCACTTCCCGTATGGCACGAGCGGTCGAGGCCGCCAAGGAGGACTTCTCCACGGTGCGCACCGGTCGCGCCAACCCGCAGCTGTTCCAGAAGGTGCTCGTCGACTACTACGGCACGCCCACGCCGCTCGCTCAGCTCGCCTCGCTGGCGAACCAGGAGGCGCGTACGCTCATCATCACGCCCTACGACAAGTCGGCTCTGAAGGGCATCGAGCAGGCGATTCGGGACATGCCGAACCTCGGCGCGAACCCCACGAACGACGGCAACCTCGTTCGCGTGACCATGCCGGAGCTCACGGCTGAGCGTCGCAAGGAGTACGTCAAGCTGGTCAAGACCAAGGCCGAAGACGCCAAGGTGCATGTGCGCGGTATCCGTCGCAAGGCGAAGGACGAACTCGACGGCCTCAAGAGCGAACTCGGCGAAGACGAGATCGCCCGGGCAGAAAAGGAACTCGACGCCCTCACGCGCCAGCACGTCGATCTCATCGACGACGCACTCAAGCGCAAAGAGGCTGAACTCCTCGAGGTATAGGCGGCATGTCCGACGAACGCACTGATGACGGCGCCGACAAGCCGCAGACGCGCCGCGAGGCGCGCGACTCGTCGACCTCGACCGGCGCCATCCCGCTGGTCGACGGCGCCCTTGTGGCGTTCGACGGGACGAGCATCCCGCCACGACCACCCCTCCCTGCCGACGAACGTGCGATGACGGAGTCCGCATTGGACACGGCTGAACACAATGCGATCAGAGAGCAGTGGCGGGCGAAGCGCGACGAGTTCGGAACGCATGTCACTCATGCGCGAGGTCAGCTCGACCAGGCGAACGAGCGCATCAAGGAGCGGACGGGCCGCGACCTGATCCTCGCGACCCTGATCGGGCTCGCGTTCGGCGCTGCGCTGCTCGCGTCGTTGTTGTTCATCAAGGTCCTCTTCGTGCCGTTCGCACTGGCTGCCGCGTTGCTCGGCGTCTACGAGCTCGCGCTGGCGTTGCGTGCATCGGGGCGGCGGATCGATGTGATCCCGCAGTTCATCGCCGCGACTCTGCTCGTGCTGTCGGCGTTCTTCCTCGACCTGTGGTTCGTCTGGGTCATGCTGTTCTTCGCCGTCGCATTCGTGATCGTCTGGCGACTGGTCGGCCAGATGATCGCCAAGGACGGCAGAACCTACGGCGATGTGCTGACGGATGCGGTCATCGGCGGATTCGTCCAGATCTACGTGCCGTTCCTCGCGGCCGTCGCACTGATCCTGCTCAAGCAGGAGGGGGGTCAGTGGTGGGTCCTGAGCTTCATCGCGATCGCCGTCGTGGCCGACACCGGTGCGTATGCCGCAGGGCTCGCGTTCGGGCGGCACCCCATGGCGCCGAAGATCAGCCCCAAGAAGACCTGGGAGGGCTTCGGCGGAGCTGTCGTGGGTTCGATCACAGCCRGCGTGCTTCTCGCGCTCTTCCTGCTCGACCTGCCGTGGTGGACCGGCGTGATCTTCGGCGTGGCGATCCTCCTGTCTGCGACGCTGGGCGATCTCGGCGAGTCCATGCTCAAGCGTGATCTCGGGATCAAGGACATGAGCTCCTGGCTTCCTGGGCACGGGGGGCTCCTCGACCGGCTCGACAGCATCCTGCCGTCGACGATTCCCGCACTGTGCCTGTATTTCCTCTTCTCCTCCTGGGTGGTGCTGTGATGCTCTCCGACGACGTACAGACTGCGGACGCCGCGAAGCAGGAGCCGCCCGCGTTCTCGTTGACCACGGGGCGAGTGCGCGGCTATCACCGTGCCGCTGTCGACACGTTTCTCGCGGCCGCCAGGGCGGCTTTCGAGGGAGATGCCGACGACCTCAGCGCAGCCGACGTCCGCGTGGCATCCTTTCCGCTCGTCAAGAACGGCTACGTCGTGGCTGAGGTCGACGCGGCACTCGGGCGCGTGGAGGATGCACTGGCTGCGCGTGCGCGCGACCGGGTCGTCCGTTCGCAGGGCGCAGGGGCGTGGGTGGAGCAGGCCCGAGGTGAAGCCCAGGTCATCCTCGACCACCTCGCGCGTCCGAAGCGGCAGCGTTTCGCACGTACGGGCATTCTCACCTTCGGCTACCGGATCGATGAGGTAGACCATGTCGGCACCCGGATCGCCCGTTATCTGCGGGACGGCGAGCCGCTGACGGCCGAGCAGCTGCGCTCGGCCGCGTTCCGCATGCAGCGCGGAGGGTATCGAGAAGAGCAGGTCGACGCACTGCTCGACGCGACCGTCGACGTGATCCTGGCTGTTCGCTGAGCGTTCCGATGGCCGACTCGTGCCTCACCGGGTAGACTGCCACTCATCGTGAACTCCCGAAACGACATGACACCTCATCGAAAAGACGTCACGCCTGTGCCCGCATCGGCGACTCTTTCGGCGCGCACCGGCAGTCGCCGACGAGGCGTCGCGGGATTCTTCAGCGGCCTCGCGGTCGTCGGCTTCGCTGCGGCCATGGTGGCACCGACCGGTGTCGCACTCGCTCAGCAACCCGAAGAGGTAGCCCCGGAGTCGGCATACTCGGCGGCGCTCGGCGATACGCAGAACCTCACTGTCACGGCAGAGGGCGCGGCGATCGCTCCCGTTCAGCGAGGGACGTTCTCGGTCTACGTCACGCCCAAGCCGACGCCGACACCGACGCCGACCACTGCCTCCGAGGGATCCTCCGGTTCGTCGAAGCCCGGCCCAAGCGGTCCTCTCTTCTACACCGGCGGGGGAGYCCCTGCCGAGTGGATGGCGGCAGCGGGCATCGCGGAGTCCGATTGGGGCTACGTCGATTACATCGTCTCCCGCGAGAGCGGGTGGAACCCGAACGCGATGAACAAGTCCTCGGGTGCGTGCGGTCTCGTTCAGGCGCTGCCCTGCAGCAAGGTTCCCGGCAACGGCTACGATCCGGTCGACAACCTGCGCTGGGCGACGGGATACGCCACGGGCCGATACGGCAGCTGGGCCGGCGCTCACGCCTTCTGGACGAACAACCACTGGTGGTGAGCCGGCGTCATGGCCCGCTCTCGCAGACGCCGTCCGGCGCGCCCTGACACCGACGACTCGCTCGATCGTCTCCTCGCGTCATGGAAGCGCACGGAAGTGCGTCGCGGCTCGGAGTGGACCGTGCAGCCCGTGTCGGCGGTGCAGGCTCTGAAGGAGTACATCTGCCCCGGATGCGGGCGCATCGTCGCGCCGGGAACGGCCCACCTCGTTGTCTGGCGAGCAGACGGGGTTCTCGGCGATGCCGCCGATCTCGCCGCCCGACGGCATTGGCACACACACTGTTGGAGGATTGCATGAGCATGGAGATCCGTGGACCGATCGAGTTGCCGGCGCTGCGCGAGGACATCGTCTTGGAGACCGCTGATGACCTGACGCTTGTCGGCGAGTTGGCGATGCCCGAGTCGTCTGCACCTGCGGCCACCCTGGTCACGCTGCACCCGCTTCCGACGGCCGGCGGCTTCATGGACTCGCACATCATCCGCAAGGCCGCCGCGCGGCTGCCGGCGCTGGCCGATCTCGCAGTGCTGCGATTCAACACCCGGGGCACGACCTCACCCCGTGGCACCAGCGGTGGCGCGTTCGACGGGGGAGCAGCAGAGCAATTCGACGTCGCAGCGGCGATGGAGTTTGTGCGTGAGCGAGGTCTTCCTCGCCCATGGCTCCTCGGCTGGTCGTTCGGCACCGAGCTCGCCCTGAAGTACGGGCGGGAGCACGACGTCGAAGGCATCATCCTGCTCTCTCCGCCGCTCCACCGGGCGACGGATTCCGACGTCGCGGCGTGGGCGGGCGTCGATGTCGAAGTGGTGGTGCTCGTTCCCGAGCTCGACGACTACCTTCGCCCGGCCGAAGCGCGAGAGCGCTTCGCAGCGATCCCTCACGCGAAGCTGATCGCCGTTGAGGGCGGCAAGCACCTCTGGGTGGGGGAGAGCCAGACGCGACGCGTCCTGACCGAGATCGTCGCTGCGGTGAATCCGGCGGCTCTCCCGCTGCCGACCGAATGGTCCGCCGTCTAGAGCTCGTTCATCCGGGGGATCAGCACCTGTCGGTAGAGGATCAGGATGCTGGCCGCCACGGGGATCGCGATCAGCGCGCCGAGCAGGCCCAGCAGACTGCCCCCGGCCAGCGCCGCCACGACGACGACCGCGCCCGGTACCGACACGGCGCGGCTCATGATTCGCGGGGAGATGATGTACGCCTCGATCTGCATGTAGATGAGGTAGTAGATGGCCGCGGCGATCGCTGTCGCCGGAGAGCCGAGTCCGGGGATCAGGCACACGAGGACGATGATCGTCGACCCCGTCAGAGTGCCGACGAGCGGAATCAGCGAGAAGAAGAAGGCCACGACGGCGAGCACGGCGGGGAACGGCGCGTCGATGATCGTGAGGAAGATCATGCTCAGTACGCCGTTGATGACGCCCTGGGTGACCTGCCCCATGACGTAGTAGCCGACCGAATCGGTGATCTGTTCGGCCAGGTCGATGAACCGCTCGCGCTTCGACGCGGGGGCGAGCTGATAGACCGCGCGCTTGAGCGACGGTGTGGAGGCGGTGAGGTAGATCGTGAGGATGAGGATGATGAACGCGCCGAACAGCCCGCTCACCACGGCGCCGCCGGCCGCGAGGACGCTCTGGCCGATCGACCCGCCGATCTGGGCGAGGTTCGTCTCGAGCCAGTTCGTGACGTACGCGAAGACCTCGTCGACCTTGAGATTGGGGAAGGTGTCGACCATCCACTGGCGCAGGTCGGAAAGGAATGTGCCTCGCTGGACGATGGCCGTGATCTCGGCGATGAGCTGTGAGATCTGATCGACGAGCACCGGGATGACGATCAGGATGATGCCCGCGAACACGCCGAGAACCGCGAGGATGGTGATGAGCACGGCGAGCCAGCGGGGGAGCCGTCTGCGTTCGAGGAACGAGACGAGCGGGTCGAGACCGAGGCTGAGGAAGAGCGCTGTTCCGACGTAGAGCAGCACCGTCGAGAGGCTCTCCACGCTGCCGATCAGCAGGATGCCCAACCCCACGCCGAGCGTCGCCACGAGAGCGGTACGGAACGGGTTGTGGATCTTCATCGGTGCTCCTCGGAATGCGGGACCCTGCAAGCGTATCCACCGCACCGCGACTGGCCGCGACGACGTGCCGCACGCGACTCCGGCGCCCCCTCGTGGGCAACACACAGCTGATTTCGCTAGTCTGAAATGTCGAGTGTTGCGACTCGGGCATGCGTCCGGGCCGTGTGAGGAGACTATTCGTGCGTTTCGTATGGGCCGTCGTGGCCTTCGTGCTGGCTGCGGGACTGATCGCTGCGGGCATCGCGCAGCGAACCATCTTCATGGGTCCGTCGACCCAGGAGGTCTCAGTCGCTGTGGAAGAACCCGCCCCCTATGTGCTGCTGGACGGCGACGTCCTGCGCGAGCACCCGGGCTCTCAGACGCTGCTCGTGCGGGGTGAAGGTGAGATCTTCGCGGCATACGGTCGGACGGCCGACATGGAGGCATGGCTGGCCGACGCCTCGTACAACCACGTGACCGCCGGCAATGGTGGCGAGCTCGAGGCCGAGCTGATTCCCGCCGGAGCCGCGGCCGACGGCGATGACGCCACCGCGACCCCGGCGCCGACCGAGAGCCCTGCTCCCGCGGAGACTCCGGTTCCTTCCGCGACTCCGACCGAGGGCGACGCGGCCGCAGAGCCGGGACGCAATCCGGCGGGCTCCGATCTCTGGCTGGATTCGTTCACCGAGACCGACGCTCTCATCGTCGACAAGATGCAGCTCCCCGAAGGAGTCAGTCTGATCATCGCGTACGACGGCACCGCAGACGCTCCCGACGACATCGTGATCTCGTGGCCGCTCGACACGTCGACGCCGCTCGCGGGACCGCTCATGGCCGCAGGCGCGGCCCTGCTCCTCGTCGGACTCGTGCTCTATGTCCTCGCAATCCGTCACCAGCGCCGCGGGCGAGGTCCGCGGCGCAAGGGCCCCGGACCCCTCCCGGCGACCGAGCCGATCGACGTGGCTCAGCTTCCGCCCTCGGAACGCGCGGTGATCGAGGGCTCGGCGCCCGACGCACCCGGCGATGCGGATGAGGCCTCTGGGGGTGCGCCGGCTGAGGGCCCGGACACGGCGGGAGTGGGCCGCGAAGGCGCGAATGACGCGGCCGGCGAGCGCAGTTCCGACCGCGATCGGAAGACCGAGAGGCGTGCGACGACCACCGACCGCAGACGCCGCCTGCTCGCCCTGCCCGCGCTCGCGGTGACGGCCCTGCTCGCGAGCGGCTGCTCGCCCGACTCCTGGCCGCAGTTCGGAGAAGGGACACCGTCACCGTCGCCCAGTGCGACCGTGATCGCCCCGGAGAACCAGAAACCGCCGGCCGTGACCGAGGCGCAGGCGAGACGGATCCTGCAGGAGGTGTCGACGACCCTCTCGGACGCGGATGCGGCGATGGACATCTCTCTCGCCGGCACCCGGCTCGATGGTCCGGCGCTGACGGCTCGGACGACCGAGTACGCGCTGCGGACCGCTCTTCCGGAAACCCCGGTGCCTGCCGCGATCCCGACGGATGACGTCGAGGTCGTGCTGCCCGAAGCCACCGACCGTTGGCCGCGCACGGTTCTGCTGCTCTCGAAGAACGCGGGCGACGACACCGTGCCGCCCGTGATCCTCACCATGACTCAGCAGGACCCGTGGTCGAACTACAAGGTGACGAACATGGCCGAGATGTCGGCGGACGCAGTCTTCCCCGAGGTGGCCGCACCGTGGCTCGGTACTTCACTCGTGCCGGACGACTCCGCGTTCCTCAGCATCCCGCCGAGTGAGCTCGCCACCACGTTCGCCGACATCGTCGACGCGGCAGAGACCAGCGCCTCCTACGGGCTCTTCGACGAGATCTCTCAGAAACTCGCCCAGTCGATTCGCGACAGCCGCCAGGCCGTCGTGCAGAACCTCGCCGACAATGGTGCCGCCGAGACCTCGCAGACTGCGTTCGACATCGTCCCTGCGGATTCCGCTCCGGTCTCGCTGGCCACGCTCGACAGCGGCGCGATCGTGGCGGTCTCGCTCGTCGACACGGAGTCGGTGACGCCGACGTCGGCGGACGCCGTGATCCGCTTCGGCGACAACGCGCAGGCGAAGGCCCTGACGGGCGTGTCCGAGTCCGCCAAGGGTGTGACGACCAAGTACGAATTCCAACTGTTCTTCTCGGTTCCCTCCCAGGGGTCGACCGAGCAGATCCGTCTCCTGGCTGTCCGACAGGACCTTCTCTCCGTCGAGGTGATCAAATGACCGATATCTCTCCCGCCGCGCTCCGCGGAGCTGTCGACCTCTCTTCTCTGCGAAACCGCCCTCCAGCACCGGCGGCAGGCGCGCAGAGTCCCGCTACGGGGACTGACATCGTGGTCGATGCGACCGATGAGTCGTTCGGCCAGATCCTGGAGCTCTCTCGCACTGTGCCGGTGGTCGTCGACCTCTGGGCGGAATGGTGCGGCCCGTGCAAGCAGCTGAGCCCGATCATCGAGAAGGTGGCCCGCGAACTCGGCGGCAAGGTCTTGCTCGCCAAGGTCGACGTCGATGCGAACCCCCAACTCGCTCAGGGTTTTCGCGCGCAGTCGATCCCGATGGTCGTCGCACTCATCGCCGGCCAGCCAGTCCCGATGTTCACGGGTGCGGTTCCCGAGCAGCAGGTCAGAGAAGTCTTCGCGCAGCTGCTCCAGCTCGCGGCTCAGAACGGTGTGACGGGCACATTGAATGTCGGCGAGGTCTCCGAGGGGCAGGAGGCTCCGGCGGAACCGCCGATGCCGCCGCTGCACGCCGAGGCATTCGCTGCCATCGAGGCGGGCGACTACGCTGCGGCGATCGTGGCGTATGAGAAGGCTCTCGCAGAGAATCCTCGCGATGAGGATGCGATCGCGGGCCTGGGCCAGGTTCGTCTGCTCGACCGTGTGCAGCATCTCGACCTGCAGGATGCGCGGGCTGCCGCTGCGGCCCAGCCACGAGATGTCCAGGCGCAGTTCGACGTCGCCGACCTCGACCTCGCCGGTGGTCACGTCGAGGATGCGTTCGGACGGTTGCTCGACCTCTTCGCTCAGCTTCCCTCGGACGAGCGGACGCCGGTCAGAGAGCGTCTGATCGAGCTCTTCGGACTGATCGGCGCCGCGGACCCTCGCGTCATCACCGCGCGCAACAGGCTTTCCTCGCTGCTCTTCTGACGCTGTGCTGCGGCTGAGCGGCCCGATGCCGGTCAGCCGCAGCCGCTCAGCCGTGACTGATCGTGGGTACGTGAGGCTCGCCCTCGTGGCGCAGCCAGATGGTGGACAGCGCGGGAATCGTCAGGGTCGCCACGGCGGGCCCGTCATCGTCGGAGTGCGCGACGACCATGCCTAGGTTGCCCGATCCTCGACCGCCGTATTCTGACGCATCCGTGTTGAGGATCTCCTGCCACACGCCTGCGATGGGCAGAGCGAGGCGGTGGCCGCTGCGTTCCACGCCGGCGAAGTTGCTGATCACGACGACACGGCCACCGTGGGCGTCACGGCGCTCGAAGGCGATCACGTTCGGGTCCCAGCTGGGAGCGCCGAGACGCGCGAACGACGAGCCGTCGTTGTCTCGCTCCCAGAGGGGCGCCTGGGCACGATAAGTGCGGTTGAGCTGGCCGACGAAACTCTGCAGCTGCGCATGCGATGGCTGGTCCAGCAGCCACCAGTCGAGTTCGCGGGATTCGGACCACTCCGCGAGCTGCCCGAACTCCTGCCCCATGAACAGGAGCTTCTTCCCGGGGTGCCCCCACATGTATGCCAGGTACGCGCGGACGTTCGCGAGCTTGTGCCAGTGGTCGCCCGGCATCTTCGCGAGAAGACTGCCCTTGCCATGCACGACCTCGTCGTGGCTGATCGGCAGCAGATAGTTCTCGCCGAACGCGTAGACGAAGGAGAAGGTCATCTCACCTTCGTGGTGCGCGCGGTACATCGGGTCGCGTTCGATGTACTGGAGCGAGTCGTTCATCCAGCCCATGTTCCATTTGAACCCGAAGCCGAGTCCGGCGTGATCGGTCGGTGCGGTGACGCCGGGGAAGCTCGTCGACTCCTCCGCGATCATCAGCACGCCGGGGTGAAGGCGATAGGCGGTCGCATTCACCTCCTGCAGGAAGCGGATCGCCTCGAGGTTCTCCCTGCCTCCGTGGATGTTCGGTTCCCACTCGCCCTCGTTGCGGGAGTAGTCGAGATAGAGCATCGAGGCGACTGCGTCGACCCGCAGACCGTCGACATGGAACTCGCTCAGCCAGAAGAGGGCGTTGGCGACCAGGAAGCCGCGCACCTCGGGGCGACCGTAGTCGAAGATGAGGGTTCCCCAGTCCTGGTGCTCGCCGCGCCGAGGGTCGGGGTGCTCGTAGAGCGGCTGGCCGTCGAACTTCGCGAGGGCGAAGGCGTCTTTGGGGAAGTGCCCGGGCACCCAGTCCATGATCACGCCGATCCCGGCCTGGTGCAGTCGATCGATCAGGTATCGCAGATCATCGGGGCTGCCGAAACGACTCGTCGCCGCGTAGTACCCGCTCACCTGATAGCCCCAGGAGCCACCGAAGGGGTGCTCCGCGAGCGGCATGAACTCGACGTGCGTGAAACCGGCCTCGTTGACATGGGCGATGAGCGGCTCTGCGGCGTCGCGGTAGCTCAGGCCTCCGCGCCAGGATCCGAGGTGCACCTCATAGACCGACAACGGCTGCGCGACCGCATGGGTCGCGGCACGGCGGGTCATCCACGCGCCGTCCGACCAGTCGTAGGTCGATTGCGTGATCACCGATGCGGTCTCGGGGGGGATCTGCGCCGCCTGCGCCATCGGGTCGGCCTTGAAGATCCATGACCCTCCGCGGGTGCGGATCTCGTACTTGTAGGTCGTTCCGATCGCGAGATCGGGGATGAACAGCTCCCAGATGCCGCTCACGCCCATCGAGCGCATCGCGTGTGCTTCGCCGTTCCAGCCGTTGTGCTCGCCCGCCACTCGAACCGCCGTCGCGTTGGGTGCCCACACGGCGAACGCGACGCCGGTCTCGCCTCCCACGGTCTGTGCATGAGCTCCCAGCACCTGCCAGAGCCGCTCATGTCGCCCTTCTGCGATCAGATGCAGGTCGACGTCGCCGAGGGTGGGCAGGTGGCGGTAGGGGTCGCCGGAGATCGTCTCGTCGTCGTCTCCGTACGCGGTGGCGATCCGATACGGGACCGGGGCTCCGTCGTGCTGCGCCTCCCAGATACCGTGCGCGACGTGGTCGAGCTCGAGTCGGCTCCCGTCCCGGAAGACCGCCGCGACCGAGGAGGCGAGAGGACGACGGGCGCGGATCACCGTGACGGTGCGATCGCTCGCGTCGGTGAACGGGTGCGAGCCGAGCACGGCGTGCGGGTCGTGGTGGGCACCGGCCGCCACCGCCGCCCAGTCCGATGATGTAGCTGCATCCTCGACGTAGCTCATGATCGTCTCCTCACCTTCAGTATGTGCACCGGTTCGGCGAAGGCGTCGAGGCGCACGTAGTTGTGATCGGCCCAGGTCCAGACGGCACCGGTCAGCAGGTCCTCCACCTCGAACTGCTCGCCCAGGGGCACACCCCAGATCGTGGTGTCGAGATGCACTGTGGTCTCGCGAACGGAATGCGGATCGACGTTGGCGATCACGAGGAGCGTGTCGGATTCGCCGGTGCCGGTGAAGGCCGCATCGAGGTGCTTGCTGTAGACGAGCACGGAGTCGTCATCGCTCCAGTGCACGGCGAGGTTGCGGAGCTGTCGCAGAGCCGGGTGCGCGCGACGGATCGCGTTCAGACGGCGCAGGAGGGGCGCCAACGAGTCGCCGGCCTCCTCCGCACCCTCCCAGTCACGGAACTTGAACTCGTACTTCTCGTTGTCGATGTTCTCCTCGGAACCGGGGCGCGCGACATTCTCGAAGAGTTCGTAGCCCGCGTAGACCCCGTACACGGGAGCAGCTGTCGCCGCGATGCATGCCCGGATCCGGTATGCCGCGCGTCCGCCGAACTGCAGGTACTCGGTGAGGATGTCATGCGTGTTCACGAAGAGGTTCGGTCGCATGTAGTCGCTGGTCTCGTGCGCGACGCTGGTGAGGAACTCCTCGAGCTCCGCCTTGGTGTTGCGCCAGGTGAAGTAGCTGTAGCTCTGCTGAAACCCCACGGCAGCGAGCGCGCGCATCACGGCAGGGCGCGTGAACGCCTCGGCGAGGAAGATCACGTCCGGGTCCTGGGCATTCACCGTGGCGATGAGCCACTCCCAGAACTGCAGCGGCTTCGTGTGCGGATTGTCGACCCGGAAGATCTTGACGCCCTCGCGCACCCAGTGCTGCACGATGCGCAGCATCTCCTGGTAGATGCCGGCAGGGTCGTTGTCGAAGTTCAGGGGGTAGATGTCCTGGTACTTCTTCGGAGGGTTCTCTGCGTATGCGATGGTGCCGTCGGGGAGGGTCGTGAACCACTCCGGGTGCTCATCGACCCAGGGGTGGTCCGGAGATGCCTGCAGCGCGAGATCGAGAGCGACCTCCAGACCCTCGTTCTTCGCGGCTCGCACGAACGCGCGGAAGTCGGCGGGCTTGCCGAGCTCGGGGTGGATCGCGTCGTGTCCGCCGTCGGCAGAGCCGATCGCATACGGCGAACCCGGGTCGCCCGGTTCGGTCATCAGTGTGTTGTTCCGACCCTTGCGGTTCGTCGTCCCGATCGGATGGACGGGCACCAGATAGATGACGTCGAATCCCATCGCGGCGACCGCGGGAAGGCGTTTGGCGGCCGTCCTGAACGTTCCGCTCTTGACAGTGCCGTCTTTGAGACGCTTCGCCCCCTCTGAGCGGGGGAAGAACTCGTACCATGCGCCGACGCCCGCTGCAGTCCGCTCGACCAGCAGCGTGTGCACAGCTGACGCCGAACGCAGTGTCGTGAGCGGCCGGTCACGGAAGAATCCCGCGAGCTCGGCATCGGTCGAGGCAGCGGTCGTCGTCGCCGCATCGCCGCCGGCCAGCGCTGCGGCGATGTCTCTGAGACGTCGGCGCTGAGCGGCGGGACGGTCCTTCTCGGCCGCTGCGCGCGTGAGCAGCTCGGCGCCGAGCGCCGCCATCACCGGTACATCGACGCCAACGGCGACCTTCACCTCGGCGGCGTGCGCCCAGGTCGCGAAGTCATCGGAGAACGCCTCGAAGCGAAACGACCAGCGACCCTGAAGGTCGATCGCGATCTCGGCACCCCAGCGATCGGTCCCGTCCAGGAAAGGGGTCAGGCGGTGAAGCGTCTCCTCGCCGTCGGGTGAGGTCAGCCGGAGCTGCACGCCGATGAGGTCGTGCCCTTCGCGGAAGGCGACCACGCTGAACGGCACCACTTCGCCGACGAAGGCCTTGGGTGCGAAACCGCCAGGCACGGCGGGGGTGCCGCCGATCAAAGGGATGCGAGTCGCGACGAGCCCGTCGCCGTCCGAGACGGGCCCCAACGGGCGCGACGGGATCTGTGCGGGGCTTCGGAGAGCCTTCGGACTGGTGCTGCTCATTCGTGCGGCCACCTCCCGAATGTACCGCTCCGGACGGTGAGCGGGTAGCTCGCGGAAGGCACCGGCGCGCCGCCCGTCATTCCACGCGGAAGAGTCGCATGGAGGTGCCGGGGATGGGCAGGACGTCGCCCGGGGCGAACACCTCACCACCGGCATCCGGGCGCTCGTCGGCACTCGACCACAGCGAGACGAAGCGCGTCGCATCCTCGAGTTCCTCCGGGAGGCGCACGTCGATGGGCGACTCCGTGCCGTGCACGATGAGGAGGATCCGGTTGGCCGCCTCACGGTCGGGTGTCGAGGCCGCGACGTACTGGAGCGTTCGGTTACCGGGGTCCGTCCACTGCTCGCTCTCCATCGTCTCGCCGTTCTGGTCGAACCAGTCCATGACCGAGGCGTTGGGGATGTGCTCGCCGAGTCGGGCGTATCGGCTCGGGCGCAGGGCGGGGTTCTCCGAACGGAGCTGGATCAGTCGAGCGACGTGCGCGCGCAGGTCTTCCTGCCACGGCTCCGCGTCCCATCCGAGCCATGTCAGCGACGAATCCTGCGCATAGGCGTTGTTGTTGCCGCGCTGGGTGCGCCCGACCTCGTCGCCTGCGGTGAGCATCGGGATGCCCGCAGACAGCAGCAGGGTGCCGAGCAGGTTGCGCATCGCTTTTCGACGGGCGGCGAGGATGGTCGGGTCGTCGGTCGGCCCCTCGATGCCATGGTTGAACGCACGGTTCATGTCGGCACCGTCGCGGTTCTGCTCGCCGTTCGCCTCGTTGTGCTTGACGTCGTACGACACGAGGTCGTGCAGCGTGAACCCGTCGTGCGCCGTGACGAAGTTGATGCTCGCGAGCGGGCCCCGCTCGGCGGCGAAGGTGTTCGAGGAGCCGGCGAGACGCGTGGCGAAGCCGCCGATGCCGACCGGGGCGGAGGCACGACGCGCGTAATCGATGTCGCTCAGCCAGAAGTTCCGCACCCGGTCGCGGTAGCGGTCGTTCCACTCCATCCAGCCGTTCGGGAAGTTGCCCGTCTGCCACCCGCCCATGCCGACGTCCCACGGCTCCGCGATGAGCTTGGTCTCGCTGAGGATCGGATCGTTGGCGATCGCGGTGAGCAGCGGATGCTCCGGTGTGTAGGTGTGCGAGTCGTCGCGCGCGATCGCGGCGGCGAGGTCGAACCGGAACCCGTCGATCTGCATCTCCTGCGCCCAGTAGCGCAGCGAGTCGAGCACGAGTCGGGCGCCGGCATCGGTCGAGGTGTCGAGCGTGTTGCCGCACCCCGTCGTGTCGATGTACGCGCCGGACGCGTCCTGTCGGTAGTAGCTCGCGTTGTCGATGCCGCGAAGACTCGAGCGAGGACCGCCGAGGCCCTCCTCAGACGTGTGGTTGTACACGACGTCCAGGATGACCTCGAGTCCGGCTTCGTGCAGCAGTCGCACCATGCCCTTGAACTCGGCGAGAACGGCCTCAGGGCCGCCCTTGCGGGCATCTTCGGTCGCGTAGGCGTTGTGCGGCGTGAAGAAGTTGAGGGTGTTGTACCCCCAGTAGTTGGTGAGGCCGCGCTCGAGCAACCGCGGCTCCGGCACGAAGGCCTGAACGGGAAGCAGCTCGATCGAGGTGATGCCGAGAGAGTGGAAGTACTCGATCATGGCCGGGTGCGCGAGCCCGGCATAGGTGCCGTGCAGAGCAGGCGGCACGTCGGGCTGGCGTTTGGTCAGACCCTTCAGGTGCCCTTCGTAGATCACGGTCCGGTCGAGCGGGATCCGCGGCTTGACGGACTCTCCCCAGTCGAACCCGTCGACGATCACGACGGAGCGCCACTCCTCGTAGCCGTCGCCCTGGGCGAGACCACGGGCATAGGGATCGAGCAGGAGGGTCTCGGGGTTGAACGTGTTGCCCGGACCGTGCGGCCCTCCCACGCGGATCGCGTACCGGGTTCCCGGCTGGAGCAGCTCCGTGGTCACTTCCCAGATGCCGCCGGGAAGGCGGGCGAGGTCGACCTGATCGATCACCCAGTCGAGGTCGGTGGCATCGAAGACGACGAGCTCGATGGAGGACGCGTTCTGCGACCAGACGCGGAGGGTTCCGACGCCGTCGTGAAGGCGCACACCGAGGTTGTCGAGTGCAGTACCGCCGGGCACGGTGATGTCTCGGATCGCGGGCATGAATACACACTAGAGGTCTGCACTCGGGTCTCAGGACCGCATGCACTCAGTTCCATGTGCACGCCACCACCGGAAAAATGGGGGAGAGTGGAGGAATGCGGCACTATCTCGACCACGCGGCCACGACACCGCTGCGCCCTGAGGCGCGGGATGCATGGCTCGATGCGAGCGAGATGGTCGGGAACGCATCGTCGACCCACGGCGCGGGGCAGGATGCGAGGCGCCTGCTCGAGGAGGCGCGCGAGCGCTCAGCTGCAGTGCTCGACTGCGATCCCATCGAGGTCGTCTTCACCTCGGGGGGCACGGAGTCGATCAATCTCGCGCTGCAGGGACTCTGGCAGGCGCGGCCGGTGGGGACGGATGCCATCGTGATGCCGGATGCCGAGCATAACGCGACCGTGGACACGATCGAGGCTCTGGTCGCAGCGGGAGCGGTCCTGCGTGCTGTACCGGTATTTCGCACGGCGGCGATCGACGGGCGAGTGTTCGCCGACCACCTTCCCGGAGCAGCGTTGGCAACCGCCCTGGTCGCCAACAACGAGGCGGGGACGATCAACGACGCCGCTGAGCTCGCCTCGTCGGCCGCGCAGGCTCTCGTGCCCCTTCACCTCGATGCGGTGTCGGCGCTCGGTCATCTTCCTCTGTCCTTCCGAGGGCTGAGAGGCGATGCCCCGGATGCGCTGGGGCTGGTCGCGATGAGCCTCGCAGGACACAAGATCGGAGCGCCGGTCGGTGTCGGCGCGTTGGTCGTCGCTCGCACCGCTCGGCTCTCGGCGCTGCTTCGCGGTGGCGCGCAGCAGAGAGGGCTCCGCGCCGGGACGCAGGATGTGGCGGGCGCAGCCGCGTTCGCCACCGCGCTCGAACTCGCGGAGTCTGAGCGGGAGTCGGAGACGACTCGACTCGCAGCGATGCGTGACCGGCTGGTCGACGGCATCCTGACACGAGTGCCACAGGCAGAGCTGCTCGGTGACAGTTCGCGACGCCTCCCCGGCAACGCCCACATTCTCTTCCCCGGTGCGGTGGGGGAGAGCCTGCTCTTCCTGCTCGATACGGCAGGGATCGCCGCGTCGACCGGATCGGCGTGCCAGGCAGGAGTCGCAGAGCCGTCGCATGTGGTGATGGCGATGGGGCGCAGCGAGCAGGATGCCCGCAGCGTGCTCCGGTTCTCGCTGGGCCGCACCTCCACAGACGCCGACGTCGACGCGGTCCTCGCCGCTATCGCCGACGCCTATGCGAGAGCTTCCGGCTCCGGCTCAGCTGCGCGCTCGTAGACTGGTTCCATGAGGATTCTTGCGGCCATGAGTGGCGGAGTGGACTCCGCAGTCGCGGCCGCGCGGGCCGTGGAGGCGGGGCACGACGTCGTCGGAGTGCATCTCGCGCTCTCCCGGGCGGGCGGCACCCTGCGCACCGGGAGCCGGGGCTGCTGCACCATCGAGGACGCTCTCGACGCCCGACGCGCAGCAGATCTGCTCGGCATCCCCTTTTACGTCTGGGACTTCTCCGAGCGGTTCCGCGAAGACGTGATCGCCGACTTCGTGTCGGAGTACCAGGCGGGGCGCACTCCCAATCCGTGCATGCGGTGCAACGAGAAGATCAAGTTCGCCGCCCTGCTCGATCGAGCGATCGAGCTCGGCTTCGATGCCGTCTGCACGGGACACTATGCGACACTGATCCCCACGGATGCCGGCCTCGAGCTGCACAGGGCTGCGGACAACGCGAAGGATCAGTCCTACGTGCTGGGTGTGCTGACGGCCGACCAGCTCGCGCACACCTATTTCCCGCTCGGAACCACGCCGTCCAAGGCCGTCGTGCGTGCGGAAGCCGAAGCGCGCGGTCTGAGCGTGGCGCAGAAGCCCGACAGCCACGACATCTGCTTCATCCCTGACGGCGACACCCGTGGCTGGCTCGCCGAGAAGGTGGGCACGGCGACAGGCGACGTCGTCGACCGCGGCGGAGCCGTCGTCGGGTCCCACGAGGGCGCGCATGCGTTCACTGTCGGCCAGCGCCGCGGGCTCAAGCTCGGCGTTCCCGCCGCCGACGGCAAGCCCCGATTCGTGCTCGAGGTGCGCCCGGTCTCGAACACCGTGGTCGTCGGGCCGAAGGAGGCGCTCGCGACGCGCGAGATCTCCGGCGGTCGGTTCAGCTGGGCAGGTGCAGCCCCCGAAGACGCGGAGTTCAGCTGTGACGTGCAGATCCGCGCTCATTCGGAACCGGAACCTGCGAGGGCTTTCGTCTCGGCGGATGAAGTGAGAGTGGTGCCGGATCGCCCCCTCGACGGCGTCGCCCCCGGACAGACTGCTGTGCTGTACGTGGGAACGAGAGTGCTCGGCCAGTTCACGATCGATCGCACGGTGTCGGCCGTGCCTGTCGACGCCTAGACCCGCGCTCGGGATGTCGGTGCTCGCTCGTAGACTGGCGGGGTGCCGGAGAACATCTCGTTGGAAGACGCCCGTATCGAAGCGGACGAGCTGACCACTCGCATCCTCGAGGCGAAGGACGCGTACTACGGGCGTGACACCTCGCTCGTCGACGACGCCACGTATGACGGATGGATGCGCCGGCTCGAAGAACTCGAACGGCTGCACCCCGAGCTCCAGGGACAGGATTCACCCACCCAGATGGTGGGCGCCGCCGAAGCGACGGGTCTGGCGACGATCGAGCACGCCGAGCGGATGCTGAGTCTCGACAATGTGTTCTCGATCGACGAACTGCGGGAGTGGGCAGCGAAGACGCGGGTCTCGGCGGGACGTGACGTCGACTGGCTCACCGAACTGAAGATCGACGGACTCGCCATCAATCTCCGCTACGAGAACGGCCGGCTGACGTCCGCCGCGACGCGAGGAGATGGGCGCGTCGGGGAGATCGTCACGGAGAACGCGCTGCGACTGCCCGAGATACCGTTCGAGCTCTCGGGCACGGGCCACCCTGCGATCGTCGAGGTCCGCGGTGAGGTGTTCATCCCGGTTGCGGCGTTCGAACGCCTGAACGCGGCGCAGGCTGAGTTCCGCGAGCGTGCCTACGACGACGCGTATGCGCGATGGGAGGCGCGATCGGGTGCGAAGAAGCCTTTCGACGAGGAGAAGGCCCGAACGGCCGCCGCCCGGCGGTTCCCTTCCTTCGCCAACCCGCGGAACGCGGCGAGCGGGGGCCTCCGGCAGCAGATCGACAAGAAGAACGGTCTCGAGCTCGAGGCGGGGATGCTGCGCATCGAATCGCTCGCTCTCTACGTGCACGGCATAGGCGCCTGGCAGAACCCACCCGTCGCAGCGCAAAGCCAGGTGTACGAGCAGCTCGCAGAGTGGGGCCTGCCGACGAGCCCCCACACCAAGGTCTGCACGAGCATCGACGAAGTCGCGGCGTTCGTCGAGTATTTCGGCCAGCACCGGCACGACATCGAGCACGAACTCGACGGCATCGTGGTCAAGGTCGATGAGCTCTCCCTGCACGATGAGCTCGGAGCCACCAGCCGCGCTCCGCGCTGGGCGATCGCCTACAAGTACCCGCCCGAAGAGGTGCAGACGAAACTCCTCGACATCGTCGTATCGGTGGGTCGCACAGGCAGGGCCACGCCGTTCGCGGTGATGGCTCCCGCCCAGGTGGCTGGCTCGGTGGTGAGGCAGGCGACGCTCCACAACAAGGACGTCGTGAAGGCGAAGGGCGTACTCATCGGCGACACCGTCGTGCTGCGTAAAGCGGGCGACGTCATCCCCGAGGTGCTCGGTCCCGTGGTCGACAAGCGCGACGGCACGGAGCGCGAGTTCGTCATGCCCGTGGAGTGCCCCGAGTGCGGCACCCCGCTGCGCCCGATGAAGGAGGGCGACATCGATCTGCGGTGTCCGAATGCGCGATCGTGCCCTGCGCAGGTGCGCGGTCGCGTCGAGCACATCGGATCACGGGGCGCGCTCGACATCGAGGCTCTCGGCGAGGTCACTGCAGCGGCGCTCACCCAGCCTTCGTCGCCGGCCGTTCCGCCTCTCGAGACCGAGGCAGGACTCTTCGCGCTCACGCTCGAAGAGATCGTGCCGATCGAGCTGTTCGTCCGCGACGCGGAGACGGGCCTGCCGAAGGAGGACGACGACGGGCTGGTGAAGACACGAGCGCCGTTCCGCCGCAATCCCACGGCCGCAGAGAAGAAGTCCGGCCTCGAGGGGCCGCAGCCGTCGTCGCAGGCCCTCACCCTCCTGGCCGAACTCGAGAAGGCGAAGACGAAGGACCTGTGGCGACTTCTCGTGTCGCTCAACATCCGTCATGTCGGCCCCGTCGCGGCACGAGCGCTCGCGCAGTGGTTCGGCTCGCTCGATGCGATCCGCGCGGCCTCCCGCGACGAGCTCGCTGCGGTCGAGGGGGTCGGCGGCATCATCGCCGACTCGCTGCTCGCGTGGTTCGAAGTCGACTGGCACAGAGAGATCGTGCAGCAGTGGGCCGAGGCCGGGGTCCAGTGGGCGACTCCCGGTCACCCGGGTCCGGGTGCTGCGGTGGTCGAGGGCGGCGTACTCGACGGCCTCACCATCGTCGCGACCGGATCGCTCGACGGGTACACACGCGACGGTGCCCAGGAGGCCATCATCAAGGCGGGCGGCAAGGCCGCGTCGAGTGTGTCGAAGAAGACCGACTTCGTCGCCGCCGGTCCTGGCGCGGGGTCGAAGTTGGGCAAGGCGGAGGAGCTCGGTATCCGCATCCTCGACGCTGCTCAGTTCCACATCCTCGTGACCCAGGGGCCGGACGCGCTCGGATGAAGCGCTACGGGCCGTTGATCGTCGTTCCGGGCGCGCTGGCGGTGGGTGATCCGGGGAGGCATCATCTGCGCCTGACACCCGACGCGGTGCTCTTCCGCGACGGCAGTGAGAATCGCGGCATCGTCCCGTGGATTCAGGTCGAACGAGTGCTGATCGACGTACCCGTGACGAGATTCCGGCTGCCGGGTCTCGCCAGCACGATCGTCATCGGTGCGCTGACGTTCCTCGCCGTCTCCGATCTCGGAATGGACCCGGATGACGGCACAGTCGACGTGCAGATCGACGGAGAATCCACCACCGCACCCTTGAGCCGTCACCATGTCGGCGGATACTGGGCTCCGACAGTCGATGGCGCCCATAGGCTGTTGCAGCACCTCATCGACCACCCGGAGCAGCGATCGCTGCTCGCGCGGCCGGAGTCCCTGCTCGACGTCGCCGCGCGCCTGGCACGCAGCGCGGCGTCGGGAACCTCAGGCGCCTGACGCGACTATGCCTCGGCGATCCGCTGGAGCAGCTTCGGAGATCCGGTGAACCCGAGCCGCTGATAGACCGAAACCGCGCGCTCGCTCGAGTGCACGGTGACCCTGGAGGCGCCGGCTCTGTGCGCATGGGTGGCAGCTGCGTCGACGAGTGCGGCGCCCACGCCGCCCCCACGGTGCTCGGGCATCACGAAGACGCTCTGGATGTCTGCCGAGAGGCGGTTGTTCGCACCAGGGCTGGGCACGCGCGGGAGCAGCGCGACCCATGCGGCACCCACCGTCGTGTCCTCGGTGAGGGCCACGAACGCGAAGTGGGTGGCCCGATGGGCTTCCCACCACGCCCCGAGTGCGTCCACGAACGAGTCGAACTCCGCGGTGTCGGCGTCGTCGCCGGCTCTGTCAATCCACTTCAAGCGCGCCAGGCCCCGAACATCCTCGGGGCCTGCGCGCTCGATGTTCATTGGTCGATCAGTCCTTGTGCCGCGGCTTGCGGAACGGCTTCTCGCCGCGCTCATCGGAGCGGGCCGGACGGTCCTCGCGGTCGTAGCGGGGGCGGTCGAAGCCGCCTCGAGCGCCGGCGTCGCGCGGGCCGTCGTTGCGTCGGGCTGCCGGACCACGGTCGGGCTTGATCTCGATCAGTCGACCAGAGATGCGGGTGTCCCTGAGCTTGTCGAGCACCGAGGAGTCGAGGTTGGCGGGAAGCTCGACGACCGTGAAGTCCGGCCGGATGTTGATGGCGCCGAAATCGTCACGGCCGAGGCCGCCCTCGTTCGCGAGCGCACCGACGATCTGACGCGGCTCGACCCGGTGACGTCGACCGACCTCGATGCGGTAGGGCTTGTAGTCGCCCCGTCCACGGCGCTCGCGAGGCTCGCGGGGCTCCCGCTGATCGCGGGTGTTGCGTTCCCGCGGCGGACGGTTGTCGAACTCGACGGCCTTCGTCAGCGGGTCATCCGACGGGTCGAGCAGCAGCGGAGTGTCGCCCTGCGCGACGACCGCGAGCGCAGCGGCCACATCGGCTTCAGGCACATCATGGTTGCGCACGTAGTGGGCGATGATGTCACGGAACTTCTCGATCCGCGGGCTGTCGCCGAGCGCGGTCGTGATCGCATCGTCGAATCGCGCGAGACGCGTGGTGTTGACGTCGTCCATGCTGGGCAGCTGCATCTGCGTCGGCTGCTGGCGGGTCGCCTTCTCGATCGACTTGAGCAGGTAACGCTCGCGCGGGGTGATGAAGCTGATCGCGTCGCCCTTGCGACCGGCGCGTCCGGTGCGGCCGATGCGGTGCACGTAGGACTCGGTGTCGGTGGGGATGTCGAAGTTGATGACGTGGCTGATGCGCTCGACGTCGAGACCTCGAGCGGCGACGTCCGTCGCGACGAGGATGTCGAGCTTGCCGTCCTTGAGCTGGTTGACGCTGCGCTCACGTTGCACCTGCGCCACATCGCCGTTGATCGCAGCGGCCGAGTATCCACGGGCGCGCAGCTTCTCGGCGAGCGTCTCGGTCTCGTTCTTGGTGCGGACGAACACGATCATGCCGTCGAAGTTCTCGACCTCGAGGATGCGGGTCAGCGCATCGACCTTCTGCGCGTACGACACCACGAGGTAGCGCTGCGTGATGTTGGTGCCCGTTGCGGTCTTCGACTTGATGCTGATCTCTTCGGGATCGCGCAGGTACTTCTGCGCGAGGCGGCGGATCTGCGGGGGCATCGTCGCGGAGAACAGTGCGACCTGCTTCTCGACGGGCGTCTGAGCGAGGATCTGCTCGACATCTTCCGCAAAGCCCATCTTGAGCATCTCGTCGGCCTCGTCGAGCACCAGGTACTGCAGCTGCGAGAGGTCGAGAGTGCCCTTGGCGAGGTGGTCCATGATGCGGCCGGGCGTTCCGACGATCACGTGGACGCCGCGGCGCAGCGCGGAGAGCTGCACGCCGTAGGCCTGGCCGCCGTAGACCGGCAGCATGTGCACACCCTTCATCTTCGAGGCGTAGGACTCGAAGGCCTCGCAGACCTGCAGTGCGAGCTCGCGAGTCGGAGCGAGCACCAGCGCCTGCGGAGTCTTCTGCGAGACGTCGAGGCGCTCCAGGACGGGGAGCGCGAAGGCCGCGGTCTTTCCCGTTCCTGTCTGCGCCATGCCGACGACGTCGCGGCCCGACAGGAGAGTCGGGATCGTCGCGGCCTGGATGGGGGAGGGGGTCTCGTAGCCGAGGTCCTTGATCGCCTTGAGGACGGGGCCGGTGATGCCGAGCTCCTCGAATCCAGGGGTCTCGGGGGCGTCGGTGGGCACAGCGTCTTCAGGGGTCACTGATCAAGGGTAGCGCGTCCCGGGTTCCCGCGCCTGTGAGGGCGCCCTCAGGCACCGGAGGTCAGCGCCAGGAGCTTCTCCCTGACCTGCCGGCGCAGGACCTTGCCGATCAACGATTTCGGAAGCTCATCCACGACGAAGATGCGCCGGGGCACCTTGTAGGGGGTGAGGATGCTGCGCGCATACTCGCGGATCGCCTCGACGTCCACCTCGGTTCCGGAGTCGATGACGATCGCCGCGACCACCTCCTCGCCGGAGTGATCGCTCGGCAGGCCGACCACCGCGGCGTCGGCGACCTGCGGGTGCTGACGCAGTGCGTTCTCCACCTCCGTCGGTGCGACATTGAAGCCGCCGGTGATGATGAGTTCCTTGATGCGGTCGACGATTCTGATGAAGCCCGCATCGTCGACCGTCACGATGTCTCCGGTGCGGAACCAGCCGTCGACGAAGACGGCCTCGGTCTCCTCCGGCTTGCCGTAGTACCCGGAGAACACCTGTGGACCGCGCACGAGGAGTTCGCCCGCTGCGCCGGGTTCGACATCGACGGTCGGGTTGTCGGGATCGACCACCCGGCATTCGGTGCCGGGCAACGGAAGTCCCACTGTTCCGGGCACGCGGTTGTCTGCGACCGGATTCGCCATCAGAACGGGGGAGCATTCGCTGAGTCCGTATCCCTCGACGAGGAAGCCGTTCGTGGCAGCCTCGAACGGCACCACCAGCTCGTGAGGGAGCGCCATGGCGCCGGAGATCGCGACCTCGATCCCGTCGAGGGACACGCCCTCGGCGTTCGCCGCTGCGAGCAGTCGATCAGCGATCGGGGGCACAAGCGGAAGGAACGTCGCCGGGTGCTTCTTCATCACACCGAGCACGAGGTCCGGATCGAACTTCGGGAAGAGCACGAGTCGTGCTCCCATCGACATCGCAAACGTCAGACACAGCGTGAGGCCGTAAGCGTGGAACATCGGCAGCACCGCGTAGACGACGCAGCCCTTGCCACGCTGGATGGACGGCACCCACGCCTGCGACTGGGCGGCGTTCGCGAGCAGGTTCCCGTGCGTCAGCGCCGCACCCTTGGGGGTTCCCGTGGTGCCCGACGTGTACTGGATGATGGCGAGGTCGCCGGTGGCCGGCTTCGGGTGCGTCGCCGAGATCGGAGCCGACTGCACCAGCGAGTCCCAGGCGACGGTTCCCCGGACGCGCTCGGTGAGCGCCGCGCGCGACTCTCTCGCTTTCGCCACAGGCAGTCGCAGAGCCACGCGGGTCAGAAAGGGCATCGCCCGGGTGACGTCCACGGAGATGAGGTTCGTCACCGCGAGATCGGCCGGGAACTCCTGCACCGTCGATACGACCTTGTTCCAGACGATCGCGTGCTTCGCGCCGTGGTCCTCGAACTGCTTGCGGAGCTCGCGAGGCGTGTAGAGCGGGTTGTGCTCGACGACCACGGCGCCCAGACGGAGCACGGCGTAGAACGCCACGATGTGCTGCGGGCAGTTCGGCAGCACGATCGCGACCGGATCCCCTGCGCGCACGCCGAGATCGCGCAGACCCTCGGCGGCGCGGTCGATCGCATCCTGCAGTTGCGCATAGGTCGTCTCACGTCCGAAGAACTGCAGTGCAGGGGCGTCGGGGTAATCGCGAGCGGATGCCGCGACGATGTCGACCAGCGATCCCGAGACGGGGGCGAGGTCGTCGGGGACGCCTTCCGCATAGCTGGCGATCCACGGGCGGGGAGGCTGGTACGGGCTCACCCGCCCAGCATAGGACCGGCACCGCCCGTCTGCGGGGAGACGACGAGCACGGCAACTAGACTTGGGACGTGTCTGAAATCACCCCTGATCTTGTGCGCCATCTCGGCGTGCTCGCGCGCATCCAGCTCAACGACGACGAGGTGACCCGGCTGACGGGCCAGCTCGATGCCATCGTCGACAACATCGCGAAGGTGTCTGAGGTCGCAAGCCCCGACGTCGCCGCGACGAGTCACCCGATCCCGCTGAGCAACGTCTACCGTCCCGATGTGGTGGGCGAGACGCTCACGCACGAACAGGTGCTCCAGAACGCGCCGGACCAGGCCGATGGCCGGTTCCGCGTCACCGCGATCCTGGGAGAAGAACAGTGAGCGACATCATCCGGATGACCGCAGCCGAGCTTGCGGACAAGCTCGCCAGCCGCGAGATCTCCAGCGTCGAGGCGACGCGCGCACACCTCGACCGCATCGCCGCCGTCGACGGCGACGTCCATGCCTTCCTCCACGTGAACGAGGGCGCGCTCGATGCCGCCGCAGCTGTCGACGCGAGGCGGGCTGCGGGCGAGGAGCTCGGCCCGATCGCCGGTGTGCCGCTCGCCATCAAGGACGTGCTTGTCACGACCGACCAGCCGACCACCAGCGGCTCGCGGATCCTCGAGGGCTACCGCTCGCCGTACGACGCCACCGTCGTCGCTCGATCGCGCGCGGCAGGGCTGATCCCGCTCGGCAAGACCAACATGGACGAGTTCGCCATGGGGTCGTCCACCGAGCATTCCGCATACGGCCCCACCCGCAACCCGTGGGACCTCGATCGGATCCCCGGTGGCTCCGGCGGTGGATCGGCCGCGGCCGTCGCCGCCTTCGAGGCTCCGCTGGCGCTCGGCTCAGACACCGGTGGATCCATCCGTCAGCCCGCGCATGTGACCGGCACGGTCGGCGTCAAGCCCACCTACGGCGGTGTCAGCCGCTACGGCGCGATCGCACTCGCTTCCAGCCTCGACCAGGTCGGACCGGTGACGCGCACCGTGCTCGATGCAGGTCTGCTGCATGACGCGATCGGCGGTCACGACCCGAAGGACTCCACATCGCTGCGCGACGAGTGGCCTTCGTTCGCGGATGCCGCCCGTGAGGGCGCGCGCGGAGATGTGCTCAAAGGCCTCAGGGTCGGCGTCATCAGGGAATTGCCCGACAGCGGGTTCCAGCCGGGCGTCGCCGAGTCGTTCCGCAGCGCTCTCGCGCTCATGGAGGCTCAGGGTGCAGAGATCGTCGAGATCGGAGCGCCCCACTTCGAGTACGGCGTCGYCGCGTACTATCTGATCCTCCCCGCCGAGGCATCCAGCAACCTCGCGAAGTTCGACTCCGTGCGCTTCGGTCTCCGTGTGACTCCTGATGGCAACCCGACCGTCGAGGACGTCATGTCCGCGACGCGCGACGCCGGCTTCGGCGAAGAGGTCAAACGACGCATCATCCTCGGCACGTACGCACTGTCGGCGGGGTACTACGACGCCTACTACGGCAGTGCACAGAAGGTCCGCACGCTCATCCAGCAGGACTTCGCGAACGCCTTCGCGGAGGTGGACATCATCGCGACGCCGTCGGCACCGACCACCGCGTTCAAGATCGGCGAGAAGATCGACGATCCGCTGCAGATGTACCTCAACGACATCACGACGATCCCGGTCAACCTCGCCGGCGTCCCGGGCATCTCGATCCCGAGCGGCCTCGCGACAGAAGACGGACTGCCCGTCGGCATCCAGTTCATCGCACCGGCGAGGGAGGACGCGCGACTCTACAAGGTCGGCGCTGCGGTCGAGACGCTCCTCGTCGATTCGTGGGGAGCACCGCTCCTCACGCGTGCACCCCAGCTCGTGGGAGGGACCCGCTGATGGCCACTGCCAAGCTCATGGACTTCGACAAAGCGCTCGAGCTGTTCGAGCCCGTTCTCGGATTCGAGGTGCACGTCGAACTCAACACCAACACGAAGATGTTCTCGGACGCGCCGAACCCGGCGAACGAGGCCTATCACGCGGCTGCGCCGAACACGCTGATCGCCCCGGTCGACCTCGGTCTACCCGGATCGCTGCCCGTCGTGAACGAGACGGCGATTCGCTCATCGATCAGCCTCGGTCTTGCACTCGGCTGCTCGATCGCACCGTCGAGCCGGTTCGCGCGGAAGAACTACTTCTACCCCGACCTCGGCAAGAACTACCAGATCTCGCAGTACGACGAGCCGATCGCGTTCGAGGGTGAAGTCGAGGTCGAGCTCGAAGACGGAACCATCGTGCAGATCCCGATCGAGCGCGCGCACATGGAGGAGGACGCCGGCAAGCTCACCCACATGGGCGGCTCCACCGGACGCATCCAGGGCGCCGAGTACTCGCTGGTCGACTACAACCGCGCCGGTGTTCCGCTCGTCGAGATCGTCACGAAGGTCATCTTCGGCACTGAGCACCGTGCCCCTGAGGTCGCCAAGGCCTATGTCGCGACCATCCGTGACATCGTCCGCAGCCTCGGGATCTCCGAAGCCCGCCTGGAGCGCGGCAACCTCCGCTGCGACGCCAACATCTCGCTGCGCCCTCGCGGCCAGGAGAAGCTCGGCACGCGCACCGAGACGAAGAACGTCAACTCGATGCGGTCGGTCGAACGCGCCGTGCGTTACGAGATCCAGCGTCAGGCGCAGATCCTCGCCGACGGCGGCACGATCACTCAGGAGACCCGGCACTGGCACGAGGACACGGGCACGACCTCGCCCGGTCGTCCCAAGTCGGATGCCGATGACTACCGGTACTTCCCCGAGCCCGACCTGGTTCCGGTGGAGCCTGCGGCCGAGCTGATCGAGGAGCTCCGAGCGCAGCTGCCCGAACAGCCCGTGGCGCGTCGGCGCCGCCTGATGGGCGAGTGGGGGTTCACCGACCTGGAGTTCCAGGACGTGCGGAACGGCGGCCTGTTGGAGGTCGTCGAGGCGACGATCTCGGCCGGAGCGACTCCTGCCACGGCCCGCAAGTGGTGGACGGGCGAGATCAGCCGTCTCGCGAACACGCAGGAGAAGGATGCCACGGAGCTGATCTCTCCTGAGAACGTCGTGGCGCTGCAGAAGCTCGTCGACGCCGGGACCCTCACCGACAAGCTGGCCCGCCAGGTGCTCGAGGGAGTCATCGCCGGTGAGGGCACGCCGCAGGAGGTCGTCGACGGCCGCGGACTCGCCGTCGTCTCGGATGACGGAGCGCTGATCGCCGCGATCGACGAGGCCCTGGCAGCTCAGCCCGACGTTCTCGCGAAGATCAAGGACGGCAAGGTCCAGGCAGCCGGCGCCGTCATCGGCGCTGTGATGAAGGCTATGAAAGGCCAGGCCGACGCAGCCCGGGTCCGCGAACTCGTTCTCGAGCGCGCTGCGCAGTGATCGGATCCCCCGGACCTCATGTCTGAGGTCCGGGGGAGAATGGTCTCATGGGACACGGTGACGGCAGAGGGCGCATCGTCTCGTCAGCCGATGCCGACGACACCGGCACGAGCATCCTGCACGTCGACATGGATGCGTTCTACGCCGGTGTCGAGGTGCTCGATGATCCCAGCTTGCGCGGTCTCCCGCTGATCATCGGGTCACCCGACGGCCGATCGGTGGTGTCCAGCGCCTCCTACGAGGCGCGCCGCTACGGCGTGCGTGCGGCGATGCCGGTGTCTCAGGCGCTGCGCTTGTGCCCGTCGGCGCGCGTCGTTCCTCCGCACTTCCATCGCTACCAGGCGGTCTCACGTCAGGTGATGGCGATCTTCGAGTCGTTCACGCCGTTGGTCGAGCCGCTGTCGGTCGATGAGGCCTTCCTCGACGTGCGCGGCGTCCGACGGCTCTGGGGCAGCCCTGCACAGATCGCGCACCTCGTTCGGCAACGCGTCAGAGATGAGGTGGGCATCACCTGCAGTGTCGGCGTCGCAGCCACGAAGCATGTGGCGAAGATGGCCTCGACGATCTCGAAGCCCGATGGGATGCTCGTCGTCTCGGCATCCGACACGCAGGACTTCCTCGACCCGCGTCCGGTGCGCGCCATGTGGGGTGTGGGGCCGAAGGCGGCCGAGGCATTGGAGGGGCGCGGAATCCGCACGGTGCGCGACATCCGCACCTCGTCTCCGGCGATGCTCGACCGCGCCGTGGGGCCGGCTCTCAGCGCGCGACTCGCGGAGCTCGCTCGCGGCGAGGATCCCCGGGCAGTCGAGACGGAACGCGTCGAGAAGAGCGTCGGGCACGAGGAGACCTTCGACACCGACATCTCAGACAGGTCCTTCCTGAGAGCCGAGCTCCTGCGCCTCGCCGACCGCGTCGCAGCGCGCCTGCGGAAGGCGGAATGGGAGACGTCGACGGTCGCCATCAAGATCAGGTTCGACGACTTCCGCACCATCAGCCGTTCGCAGACGCTCCCGGAACCCACCGCGGTGGGCCAGCGCATCGGAGAGGCCGCCCAAGCGCTTTTCGACCAGATCGATCGACGGGATCCCGTGCGTCTGGTCGGAGTGCGCGCTGAGAAGCTGCGGCCGGCCGGCGGCGGCGGCTTCGGCCTCTGGGACGACGACGAGGACTGGAGGCGCGTCGAGGGCGCGGTCGACGATGCCGTCGCACGTTTCGGCACGGCCACGATCAGGCGAGCGAGACACATCGGGCGGGGCGACGGCCGTGGTGCTGCGCAACATCCCAGGGCGCACGGGCTCGATTGACCCTTCCCACGGCCGATTCCTGGGCTAGCGTGGAGCCATGCCCAACATTGCACTGGAACTCGGACAGCAGGCTGCCTCGTTCGGCGTGAAGAGCGCGTACGGCGAGCCGCAGGATATCGACGGCGTGAGCATCACTCCGGTGGCGTTCACCTACTCCGGCTTCGGCGGAGGAAGCGGTGACGGTGCCGAGGGCGGCGGAGGCGGAGGCGTGTCGGTCCCGGTCGGCGTCTACGTCCGTCGCGAGGAGGGGCTCCGGTTCGAGCCCAACATCGTGACGCTGCTCGTCGTCGCTGTGCCGTTCATCTGGGTGACCGGACGCGCTCTCTCTCGCATCATCCGTGCCCTCAAGAAGTAGTGACCCGGTCGCTGACGCCCTCGAGCGAGCTGCGGCCCTGATCGTCGACGACATCCACATGCTCGCGGCGGCGAACCCGGTCGTCCTGATCGACGGTCGCAGCGGAGCGGGGAAGACGACCCTCGCGCGCATGCTCGTCGAACGTTGGCCGATAGCAGGACGGGTGCAGCTCGTCGCACTGGATTCGATCTATCCGGGCTGGGACGGGCTCAGAGACGGAGTCGAACGCGCTCTGGACGGCATCCTCCGCCCGCACGGACGAGGGTATCTGGGCGAGTGGCGACGATGGGACTGGGGGAGCGGCAGCGAGGCCGAGATTCACGCGGTCGACCCGGCGCTCGGGGTGCTGATCGAAGGGAGCGGGATACTCACGCCCGACACGGCGGCGATTGCGGATGTGCGGGTCTGGGTCGAGTCCGCGGAGGTCGGTCGCAAGGCCCGAGCGCTGGCGCGCGATGGCGATACCTATCGTCCGCACTGGGATCGCTGGGCGCAGCAGGAAAGCGATCACATCGTGCGTGACGATCCGCGTGCGCTCGCGACCAGGGTCATCGAGGTGCCGTAGGTCTCAGAGGGGCTCGTCGGCCGCGTCGATCGTGAGTTCGAGGCGGTACCCCAGCCAGTCGTAGACGCCGAACCGCGGGTCGTCGGGGTCATGGTCATCGTCGCTCTCGATGCCGAGGCGCTCCGCGATCACGAGGCGCAATGCGGTGAGCGTGCGCAGCCATGCGTCGATGTCGGACGGAGGTATGTCGAGGTCGTGCTCCGCGAAGGCCTCGCTGTGTGACATCTCGGCGAGGTCACCGCGCATGCCTGCGAGTGCGGTGCGGACGATGTCCGCGTCCAGAGCGCGTCGGTCGAGCAGGTCTTCTCGCGTCGCATCCCGGAACGCGCGAGACGACTCCTCGTCCTCGGGGTAGGCATCGGGAACCAGGCGGCCGATCGCGGGATCCTCGGCGTCGCGGGTCGCTCCCACGAGATCGCGGAAGTCGTCGACCAGCTGCGCGAGCTGCGCGCCCTCGACCCGAGCCATACGTATCCGCACCATCGGCTCGCTCATCCTTTGGCCTTTCGGACGGTCGCCCACAGGCCGTAGTCGTGCATCGCCTGCGCGTGCACCTCCATCGTCTCTCGCGGCCCTGTCGCGACGATCGCCTGGCCGTCGTGGTGCACCTGTCGCATGAGCACCGTCGCGCGCTCCAGCGAGTAGCCGAAGTAGGTGCGGAAGACTCGCACGACGTAGCTCATCAGGTTGACAGGGTCGTTCCACACGACGACCTCCCATGGTTCGAGCGGAGCTGCCGAGAGATCGACCGACTCTTCGACGTCGGGCGTGGCGAGGGGGCTCATGCCCACCCCAGCGTGTGGAGCTGCTCGTC
The DNA here is from genome assembly GCF_056175745.1 of Microbacterium sp. LjRoot205. Lineage (NCBI taxonomy): Bacteria > Bacillati > Actinomycetota > Actinomycetes > Micrococcales > Microbacteriaceae > Microbacterium > Microbacterium sp. LjRoot205. Next base: position 76,122 of record NZ_JBGFFH010000004.1, read on the forward strand.
GTCGATGCCGTAGAAGTGCGCGATCTCGTGCACCAGGGTCGTGCGCACCTCGTCGCGCAGTTCGTCGTCCGTCTCGCACGCTGCCAGATGCGGCTCGCGGTAGACGACGATCCGGTCGGGGAGCTCGCCGGAGCCGTACTGCGTGCGCTCGGTCAGGGCCAGCCCGTCGTAGAGCCCGAGCAGGTCCAGGCTTCCGTCCTCCGGACGATCCTCGACGACGAACACCACGTTCTCCAGCCCGTCGACCATCTCGTCGGGCAGCCGATCGAGCTCGTCGATCACGAGTTCTTCGAAGTCCGCAGCATCCATTTCCATCAGGTCCAGCCTATTGCCGGGCGGGGGAGCGAAGCGTCAGTGGAGGAAGACGAGGAGACCGGCGACGGCGATGAAGAGGACACCGAAGACGCTGTTGAGCGTCCGCTGTCCGCGCGCTGATCGTGTGAGGCTTCGGAAAGGCCGTGCCGCGGTGGCGAAGAACCCCCACATCACCACGATGTCGACGATGATGACCGTGACGATGAGAGTGAGGTATTGAGGGAGCTGTGGCTGATCGAGGCGGATGAACTGCGGGATGAACGCGAGGAAGAACACGATCGCCTTCGGGTTGAGGAGATTCACCCAGAACCCGCGTCTGATCATCGACCAGTGGCCCTCGTAGAGGTCGACCGTGGTCCCCTCATCAGCGGCAGGAAGCTTCGGCTTGGTGAGGATCAGACGTATGCCGAGGAAGACCAGGTATGCCGCGCCGGCGTATCGGATCACGTTGAACAGCACCTCAGACTGCGACACGACGAGTCCGAGGCCTGCCGCCACGATCACGACATGAACGATGAGAGCGAGCTGCTGCCCGAGGATTCCCCAGATCGAACGGCGCCAGCCCTGGCTCAGCGCGTTCGACATCGTGTTGATGGCGCCGGCCCCCGGCGTGAAGCTGATAACCACGCAGGCGGTCAGAAGTGAGAACCACACGGCGAGCGACACCCCGCAATCCTACGGGGGCCTCACCGTGCGTCGATCACCGTGGTTCGGGCCCGGAGCAGGAAGCGCTTCGTGACGCAGAGAAGGTCCGAGCCTTTCGACTCGGACCYTCTCAGAGTGGGGTGAGTAACGGGACTCGAACCCGCGACATCCGGCACCACAAGCCAGCGCTCTACCAGCTGAGCTATACCCACCATGTGCCGATCGCGATCGGCAACCAGACGAGTCTATTACATGTTCGGAGTGAACTCTGACACCGTGCGTGCGGCGATGTCGCGAGCATCGTCACTCGAGGGCCCCGGTTCGTCGACGAAGACCGCCTCGCGGTAGTACCGCAGCTCGCGAATGGACTCGAGGATGTCGGCGAGGGCGCGGTGTCCGCCGTCCTTCGCCGGCGCCTGGAAGAACACCCGCGGGTACCACCGCCGCGAGAGCTCTTTGATGCTCGAGACATCGACGTTGCGATAGTGGAGCCACTGATCGACCTGACTCATGTACTTGGCCAGGAACATCCGGTCTGTGCCGATGGTGTTGCCGGCGAGAGGAGCCTTGCGCTCGACCGGAGCGAATCGCTTGATGTAGGCGAGGGTCTGCGCCTCGGCCTCGGCCAACGATACGCCGTGGGGGATCTCGTTGATCAACCCCGACGTCTCGTGCATCTTCGTCACGAAGTCATTCATGTTCTCGAGTGCCGCGTCGCTCGGGCGGATGACGACCTGGAAGCCGGGGTCCACCGGACGGAGCTCGAAATCAGTGACGACGACGGCGATCTCGACGAGTTCGTCGACGGCCAGATCGAGACCGGTCATCTCACAATCGATCCATACGAGGCGGTCATTCTCTGAGGCAGATACCATTTCGCCATCCTATCGACGGCTCCGACATCCGAGTCTGGCGCGGTACGGTAGATGTGTGCGCCTCCGTAGCTCAGGGGATAGAGCAGGAGCCTTCTAATCTCTTGGTCGCAGGTTCGAATCCTGCCGGGGGCACGATCGCCTGAGCCGGGCAGTGCTCATCCGTTGCGGAGAGCGGCGACCGCGTCATCCGCGCTCCAGAAGTCGCCGACGAGTCGGAACGACGCCGTGGCGAGGTGCAGGCGCTCCGCCCGGTAGCGAACCCCGAGTGGATCCGGGATGAGGCGCAGGTGCCCGAGGACCCTCTCTCGCGCGTCGTGAACCCGCCACAGGTGGGCTGACGCGCGCACGAGATGCTCCTTCTTGGTCGACAGCTGCGGTGTCGCGTAGGGAACCTCGGGCGTGGACGTGATCAGGGTTGCAGACATCGAATCTCCTTTCATGATTCGAACGTATGACCGACCACCGACATTGCTGGCCAGACGTGACGACTGCCGGCGACGGAGTGGTTCTGCACATTCGCGCGCCGCTCCGAGTTGTTCAGGATGCCCGTGTTCTCGGCATCGGCGAGGTGGAGAGAGGGCGCACTCTGAAGTGATCCGGACGCACGCTCCGGGCACAGAGGAGAGAACATGCATGACACAGTGACCATCGTCGGCAACGTCGCCACCGATCCCACTCAGGGGCGAACGACAGGTGGAGTTCCCGTCACGAACTTCCGACTCGCGAGCACGCACCGACGATTCGATGATGCGACCCAGACGTGGGTCGATGTGACGACGAACTGGTACTCGGTCGCGGCTTTCCGTCAGCTGGGCGAACATGCGAAGGCCTCTCTGCGGTCCGGTGACAGCGTGATCGTCACGGGGAGGATGAAGATTCGCGCCTGGGAGAACAACGGCAAGCAGGGCACGAGCGTCGACATCGACGCCGATGCGATCGGCCACGATCTCCGATGGGGGACGACGGCGTATCGCCGCAGCGCGCGATCGGGGGTCGATGCCCCATCCAGAACCGCTGCGACATCGGATCCGCACGATGACCCCGAGCAGCCTGCGCACTCGCGTGGTGACGGTCCGGACATCGACACGTCGTGGGCGGCGAAGGACGGCGCGCTCTTGGGCACCGAAGACGGCCTCGCGGATTCTGCTGCCGCAGGGGCGAGCACGCTCTGAGATTCCTGGCCGATCGACGCCGGCGCACATGGCAGCCGTGAGCGCGCTCGGGCGCTGCGGGGGAGGACGCCCTTAGACTCAGTTCGTGCTTCGACGACCGGACTCCTCCGCATCGCGTGCGGCGATCGCGACCGGCGTCGCCACGACGCTGGCGCTGCTGCTGACCTCATGCGGTGCGCCCGCAACGCCCACACCGAAGCCGACGGATGCCGGAGTGAGCCCCAGTCCGTCGGCGTCTCCTTCGGGTTCCGCGTACGTTCCGGACGGCACCGCCGATGACAACCTGCCGCTCTTCGCGGCCGTGACCGCCGCGGTGTGGGCGTCAGACCAGAAGGTGTCGGGTCGTGCCTACATCGACGCCCTGATCGCCGCCGGGTTCGACCGCGCAGCCATGCAGGTCACACAGGACGTCTCGACCGTCGGCAACCCGGTGGAGAGCCTCATGTTCGCCGTGCGGTGGGGAGACACGGAGTGCCTCATAGGGCAGGTGGGCCCGTCGACGGGCGAGCCCGTCACGGTCGTCATGCCGCAACTGGCCGAGGGACGTTGTCTCGTCGGGACGACGCGAGCGATCGACTGGTAACCCGCCACGTGCGTGGCACGTGCGGCACCGCGCGCAACCGCGTCGTGGAGCTGGCATCCGGCTTCGGTAGCGGCCCCCGAGATCGCCGGTAGGCTGGAGTGTCGATCTTCGACGCCAACAGAAGGAGCGGTTTTCGGTGGCTGAGTACATCTACTCGATGGTTCGTGCACGTAAGGCGGTGGGTGAGAAGCTCATCCTCGATGACGTCACGATGGCGTTCCTCCCCGGTGCCAAGATCGGCATGGTGGGTCCCAACGGCGCCGGTAAGTCGACGATCCTCAAGATCATGGCCGGCATGGACACGCCGTCGAACGGCGAGGCGAAGCTGTCTCCCGGTTTCTCGGTCGGAATCCTGATGCAGGAGCCGGAGCTCGACGAGACCAAGACGGTGATCGAGAACATCCAGGACGGCATCGCCATCAAGGCGAAGGTCGATCGGTTCAACGAGATCTCCATGCTGATGGCAGATCCCGATGCCGACTTCGACTCCCTGCTCTCCGAGATGGGAACCCTGCAGGAGGAGATCGACGCGGCGGACGGCTGGGACCTCGATTCGCAGCTCGAACAGGCCATGGACGCCCTGCGCACGCCTCCCGGAGACGCGGCGATCGCTCCGCTCTCCGGAGGTGAGAAGCGACGCGTCGCACTCGCGAAGCTGCTCCTGCAGAAGCCCGATCTGCTCCTGCTCGACGAGCCGACCAACCACCTCGACGCGGAAAGTGTGCTGTGGCTCGAGCAGCACCTTCAGGCATACAAGGGCGCGGTCATCGCCATCACTCACGACCGGTACTTCCTCGACCACGTCGCCGAATGGATCGCCGAGGTCGACCGTGGCCGCCTGATCGGCTACGAGGGCAACTACTCGACCTACCTGGAGAAGAAGGGCGAACGCCTCGAGGTCCAGGGCAAGAAGGACGCGAAGCTCGCCAAGCGCCTCAAGGAGGAGCTGGAGTGGGTCAGGTCCAGCGCAAAGGGCCGTCAGACGAAGTCGAAGGCGCGACTCGCGCGGTACGAGGAGATGGCGACAGAGGCCGAACGCACGAGGAAGCTGGACTTCGAGGAGATCTCGATTCCTGCGGGACCGCGTCTCGGAAGCATCGTGATCGATGCGAAGAAGCTCCAGAAGGGCTTCGACGGCCGGGTGCTCATCGATGGGCTCAGCTTCAACCTCCCGCCGAACGGCATCGTCGGTGTGATCGGCCCCAACGGTGTCGGTAAGACGACCCTGTTCAAGACGATCGTCGGCCTGGAGCCGCTCGACGGCGGAGACCTCAAGATCGGCGAGACGGTCAAGATCAGCTACGTCGACCAGTCGCGCTCGAACATCGACCCCGACAAGACGCTGTGGGAGGTCGTGTCCGACGGTCTCGACGTCATCACGGTGGGCAAGACGGAGATCCCCTCACGCGCGTACGTCTCGAAGTTCGGTTTCAAGGGCCCGGACCAGCAGAAGAAGGCAGGCGTACTCTCCGGTGGTGAGCGCAACCGTCTGAACCTGGCCCTCACGCTCAAGGAGGGCGGCAACCTTCTCCTGCTCGACGAGCCGACCAACGACCTGGACGTCGAGACGCTGAGTTCTCTCGAGAACGCGCTTCTCGAGTTCCCGGGCTGCGCAGTGGTCATCACTCACGACCGGTGGTTCCTCGACCGCATCGCGACCCACATCCTCGCGTACGAGGGCACCGACGAGAAGCCCGCTCAGTGGTACTGGTTCGAGGGCAACTTCGAGTCCTACGAGGAGAACAAGGTCCAGCGCCTCGGCGCCGACGCGGCCAAGCCGCACCGGTCGACGCACCGCAAGCTCACGCGCGACTGATCGCCGATGTCCGACCTGACACCGGGGCCCCGGCTGCACATCCCGATCCACCTCCGCTGGGGCGATCTGGACGCATTCAATCACGTCAACAACACCTCGATGCTGAAGCTCCTCGAGGAGGCGCGCGTACGCGCGTTCTGGCGTGCGGGTCCCGGTGAGCAGGCACCATCGACCGCTGTGCTCGATTCAGGCATCGACGAGGGCACGCTGACGCTCATCGCGCGGCAGGAGATCGAGTACCTCGCTCCGGTGCCGTACCAGCGTCGACCTCTCGAAGTGCAGATGTGGTTCAGCAAGCTCGGCGGCTCCAGCGTCGAGGTCTGCTACGAGGTGCACAACGACCCCGCAGCCGAGCCCCGCACGATCTATGCGCGGTCGACCGCGATCATCGTGCTCGTCGACGCCAAGTCGGGCCGTCCCACACGGCTCACGCAGGAGATGCGCGACGCGTGGGAACCGTACGTCGGCCCCTCCATCGAGTACACCCACCGCTGAGCCGAAAGGCGCGGCATCAGGCCGGGGACGGCACCCTGACCATGATCTCCTGGGCGACAGAGGCGACCAGATCGCCCGACTGCGTGTAGATGCGTCCCTGAGCGAGGCCACGGCCCCCGCGGGCGTTGGGCGATTCCTGCAGGTAGAGCAGCCACTCGTCGACGCGCGCAGGCCGGTGCCACCACATCGCATGGTCGAGGCTCGCCACCTTCAGCCCCGGAAGCCCCCAGTACACGCCGTGGGCGCGAAGGATCGATTCCTGGATCGTCATATCGCTGAGATACGCGAGAGCCGCCCGGTGAATGCGCTGGTCGTCGGGAAGCGGTGCCTTCATGCGCATCCAGACGCCCTGCTGAGGAACGCGGGAATCCTCGCTCGGCAGGAACATCGGCGAGTCGATGTGGCGCACGTCAGCAGCGCGATCGCTGAGCATCCGAACAACGCCGGGCGGCAGCCCGTCGACGCGCTGCTCGTCGGGCAGCAGCGAGTCCGGACCCGGAATTCCTTCAGGCATGGGAACCGCGTGCTCGATGCCCGGATCGTCGTCCTGGAAGGAGGCGATCATGGAGAAGATCGGCACACCGTTCTGATACGCCTGCGAACGACGGGTGGAGAAGGATCGGCCGTCGTGGATGCGGTCGACGGCGATCGTGATGCCCTGGCTTGCGTCGCCCGGCCGCAGAAAGTACCCGTGCATGGAGTGCACCGCACGATCCTCGGGGAGCGTCCGTTCCGCGGCGAGGAGGCTCTGAGCGAGCACTTGACCACCGTAGATCCGCCCGGACGGCATCGGATGCGAAGATCCGGTGAAGATGTCCTCGGTGGTGCGGGCCTGAGTGGAATCGAGGTCCAGTACGTCGAGGAGTTGTTCGACGGTGCGAATCGCGTGGGCGTCGGCGGTCATGAGTTCCTTCCCGCGACGGCGGATGCCGCTGGCGTTGCTAGTTTAGAGGGTGTGCCCCACCAGCTTCTTCTTGCAGACGCCGAGACCGCGAAGGACGTACTGACCTTCCTCGGGCGAGCGACCCGAATCTCCGATGAGGGGGTTCGGCTGCAGGCGGCCGGAGGTGTTCTCGCGCTCACAGGAGCCGCTCTAGCGCCCCACGGTCTGTTCGATCAGACCCCGACAGTGCTGGCGATGCGCGTCGTGCAGGCGGATCCTGAGCTCCAGTGCGATGTCGTCGTCTCCTCGCTCACCGCGACAGACGATGACAGCGCGCTGACCCTGCCGGAGACAGGGCTCTCACCCGCGTGGGCCGGAGTCGCTCCACCGCGCGGCCACTGGCAGCCGACGTCGACCCTGGCGGCATCCGTCATCGCTCGACGCGCGCAGTGGGGGATCAGCGCAGTTGCGCGCGGAGCGACGCCCGGGTCCGGGGAGGAAGCCGTCAGAGCGCTTCGTGCAGCCATCTGGGGGGAGCCCGACGAGGATCTCGGCGGCCTGCCTCGCGGAGTCGCATTCGCGGCCGACGCGTTCGGCTTCATCTCCGGTGAGGAAGACGTTCCGGTGATGCAGTCGGGGCGGTGGACTCGACTCGCCTTCCGGCGTGGTCACGTTCTCGCTCGAGGACCCGTCGCGACCGGTCTCACGGCGGTCAGGGGCACCGGCTCCGCCCAGTAGCGCGACACACGAGCTCAGCGGGCGGCTGCGCGCCCGGCCTGGCGTCCCGAGAAGAGACACCCACCGAGGAACGTGCCCTCGAGCGCCCGGTAACCGTGCACACCGCCGCCCCCGAATCCGCTCGCCTCGCCGGCGGCATACAGGCCGGCGATCGGTTCGCCGTCGGCTCCGAGAGCGCGGCCGTCGAGATCGGTGTTGATCCCGCCGAGTGACTTCCTGGTGAGAACGTGCAGCTTGACGGCGACGAGAGGGCCGGCTGCCGGGTCCTGAAGACGATGCGGAGCTGCGGTGCGGATCAGCTTGTCGCCACGGTAGCCGCGCATCGAACGCAGCATGCCGATCTGGGCGTCCTTCGTGAACTCGTTCTCCATCTCGAGGTCACGCGCGATCACCTCTCGTCGCACATGATCGATGTCGAGTGACTCTCCGCCGGGGTGCCGCTGCATCTGCTCGAGCAGCGATTCGAGGTCGTTCTCGACGATGAAGTCCTCTCCCTCGTCGAGGAACGCCTGCACCGGCCCCGTCGGGCCCTTGGCGAGTCGGGACTTCACGAGGAGCCCGACATCCTTGCCGGTGAGATCGGGGTTCTGTTCGCTTCCGGAGAGGGCGAACTCCTTCTCGACGATCTGGCGAGAGGTGACGAACCACGAGTGGTCGTGGCCGGTGCTGCGGAGGTGGGCGAGTGTGCCCAGCGTGTCGAAGCCCGGGAAGAGCGGCACGGGCAGTCTCTTGCCCGTCGCGTCCAGCCACAGCGAAGACGGGCCGGGGAGGATGCGGATGCCGTGCGACGGCCACACGGGGTTCCAATTCGTGATTCCCTCGACGTAGTGCCACATGCGGTCGCCGTTGACGAGACGCGCACCGGCAGACTCCGAGACGGCGTGCATCGATCCGTCCACATATGCGGGCACTCCCGTGAGCATGTGCTCAGGAGGCGCGCCCAAGGTTGCCGGCCAGGCAGCGCGCACGAGGTCGTGATTTCCTCCGATACCGCCGGAGGAGACGATCGTGGCGCCCGCGCTGATCTCGAAGTCGCCGATCGCGCGCCGCGTCGATTCGACGCCGCGAGCGGCGGGGCTCGACTCCAGGATCGTGCCGCGCGCGCCGGTGACGGCTCCGTCGGTGGTGATCAGCTCCGTCACGCGATGGCGGGGGAGGATCGTGATCCGTCCCTCGCGTTCGCCCTGCTCGACCGCGGCGGCGAACGGCGCGACGACACCCGGCCCGGTGCCCCAGGTGATGTGGAATCGAGGGACGGAGTTGCCGGGACCGAGCGCACCGTAGCCTCCGCGTTCGGCCCAGCCGACCACCGGGAAGAAACCCACTCCGCGTTCGCGCAACCACGAGCGCTTCTCTCCGGCCGCGAACTGCAGATAGGCCTCGGCCCACCGACGCGGCCAGTGATCCTCGGGGCGGTCGAACGATGCGGTCCCGAACCAGTCCTGCGTGGCGAGGGCCAGCGAATCGCGAATGCCCATCCGCCTCTGCTCGGGAGAGTCGATGAAGAACAGGCCGCCGAACGACCACCATGCCTGCCCGCCGAGGTTGGTGCGCGGCTCCTGGTCGACCAGGATCACACGACGACCGGCATCCAGCGCCTCACCCGCTGCGACAAGACCGGCGAGCCCCCATCCGATGACCAGTACGTCTGCAGACAGGGGCGTGTTCGTCATGTGCTCTCCGTTGATTCCTGACGTGATCTCGTCTCGAGCGTGGGGCGCCCGGCCGAGGGTGCGCCGATGCCGGACGGCTCGAATGTGTTCACCATGGCATACGCGGCGCGTTCGAGGTAGTCCCACAGCGTCGATTCGTGGAGTGGCGACAATTGCGCCTCGTCCAAAGCCGTTCGCATGTGCCGGAGCCACCTGTCACGAGCGTCGGGGTCGACGTGGAACGGCATATGACGCATCCGCAGGCGTGGGTGTCCGCGCGTCTCCCCATAGGTCGTGGGGCCACCCCAGTACTGCTCCAGGAACATCAGCAGTCGCTCCTCGGCAGGGCCGAGATCCTCTTCGGGGTACATCGGCTTCAGGACCGGGTCCAGGGCGACCTCGCGATAGAAGACCGACACGATCTTCGCGAAGGTGTCGTGCCCGCCGACCTCGTCGTAGAACGTCACTTCTGGGAGCTCCCGTCATCGTTCGTCTTCTTGCGCCGCCAGATTCCACGATCCGGGATGACGGGAACGCCGGTGACGGCGTTCGGACGTGTCTTGGGGGGATTGGCACCCCGAACGCGACGGGCGCCCTCGAGCCCGGTGGGGACGACGGTGGTCATGCTCGGGAGGAGGATCTCGTTCTCGAGCATCGCGGCCCGTAGGCGCTTACGCAGCTCCTGCGCGACGTCGTCCTTGGCGTTGGCACGAGCCTTGATGACGAGCCGCACGACGAGGGCGTCGCCGTCGATCGACTCGAGGCCCCAGAGCTCGGGCTTCTCGATGATGCGGGTGCGCCACTTCGGATCCTTCGCGAGAGCCTGAGCCGTGTCGAGCATGATCTGCTCGACCTTCTCGAGATCGGCGTCCACCGGCACGCCGAGATCGATGATCGCCCTGGCCCAGCCCTGCGACATGTTGCCGATGCGAAGCACCTCGCCGTTGCGGACGTACCAGAGCGTGCCGTTCACGTCGCGCACCTGCGTGATGCGCACGCTCACGTATTCGACCACGCCCGAGGCGAGGCCGAGATCGACGACATCGCCGATTCCGATCTGGTCCTCCGCCACGATGAGCATGCCGTTGAGCACGTCCTTGACGATGTTCTGAGCGCCGAAACCGAGACCGGCGCCCACAGCAGCAGTGAGGAGTGTCAGCGAGCCCAGGAGCGTCGGCGCGAGGTGATTGACCACGAGCACGATCGCGATGACCACCAGCATCACGTTGACGATGTTCTGCAGGATGGTGCCGAGAGTCCGCGTGCGTTGCACGAGACGCATGTCAGCGAGCGGCGAGCGTTCCAATGCCTGAGTGTCGTCGACGGCCGCTTTGTTCTTCGCGCTGTCGACGATGCGATGCACGACGCGGCGGATGACCACGCGGAGCAAGAGAGCGATGAGAACGCAGCCGGCGATGATCGCGACCACTCCGAGCGCCTGCAGGCCCACATCGCGCAGCACCGTGACGACGTCCATCCACCAGGAGGGGAGAACGGTCTCTGCGGGGTCGGGCGTCGTGTCGAATGGCTGCATCATCCCCTCCAGAGTAGCGATCAGGCCTCTGCGCGGGCTGGACGCATCGCGCAGAGGCCTGATGGGAGAAGCGGGCTCAGTCCTCCGCGTCGCGGGACTGCGCAGCGAGCGAGCGCTCGACGTCGGCGAGGTTCTCGAGCACCAGACGGCGCAGCGCCGGTGCCGCGTCCTGGTTGGCCGACAGCCACGCGCGTGTCGCGTCGCGCAGTTCGACATCGGCGATGGCCGTGGGGAACAGGCCCACGATCAGATACTGCGCGATCTGGTAGCTGCGGGACTCCCAGATCGGCACCAGCATGTCGAAGTACGCGGGCACGAACTCGCGAAGAGCCTCGGCGCCGGCCGGGTGCACGAAGCCGAGCGCGGCAGACCGCACGATCGTGTTCGGAGCGTCGTCGCGTTCGATCAGCGACGCCCAGGCCGCCTTCTTCGAGGCGGAGTCGGGCAGCGCCGCACGTGCCTGCGCGGCGAACTCGCCGCCCTTCGACGTGTTGTCAGACGCGAGCGCGGCATCGATGGATGCCGCATCCGTCGCGCCGATCGTGGCGAGTCCGACGAGCAGCTGCCAGCTGAGGTCCGCGTCGATCTCGAGGCCCGGGAGCGTCTCCTCGCCGGAGCGCAGGCGCCCCACGATGCCCGCGTGCTCGGGAGTGACCAGGGCGTTCGCGAAGGCCGTCACGAACTGGAGCTGGCTGTCGCTGCCCGATTCGGCGGCTTCTGCAAGAGCCCAGAGTCCGTCTGCGACCTTCTGGCGAGCGGCGAGACGAGCCTCTGGCCTGACATAGAGCGTGGCGGCGGTGCGCAGCTGCGCGAGCGTCGTGCGGACCGTGGTCGACTCGGTCTCGCGGCCGATGTTGCCGAGCACCAGGTCGATGTAATCGGAGGCCGCGGTCTCGGCGTCGCGGGTCTGGTCCCAGGCGGCGCCCCAGACGAGGGAGCGCGCGAGGGGGTCGCTGATGTCGGCGAGGTGTGCGATCGCGGTGGCGAGGGAGCGCTCGTCGAGGCGGATCTTCGCGTAGGCGAGGTCGTTGTCGTTGAGCAGCACGAGGTCGGGACGCGCGAGGCCATGCAGCTCGGGAACCTCGGTGCGGTCTCCGTCGACGTCGACCTCGGCGTAGTGCGAGCGCACGAGTGCGCCGTCCTGGAGGTTGTAGAACCCGATGCCGAGCCGGTGCGGACGGATGGTCGGGTAGTCGGCCGGAGCGGTCTGCGTCACGGCGAATCGTGTGATGGTGCCGTCCGAGTCGTCTGCGATCACCGGTTCGAGCGTGTTCACGCCCGCGGTCTCGAGCCACTTCTTCGACCAGGTGCTCAGATCGCGTCCGCTGGTGGCTTCGAGCTCGGTGAGAAGGTCGCTCAGCTCGGTGTTCCCCCACGAGTGCTTCTGGAAGTACTGCGAGACGCCGGCGAAGAACGCCTCGATGCCCACCCAGGCGGCGAGCTGCTTGAGAACCGAGCCGCCCTTCGCGTACGTGATGCCGTCGAAGTTCACCTGCACGTCTTCGAGGTCGTTGATCTCAGCCACGATGGGGTGGGTCGAGGGAAGCTGATCCTGGCGGTAGGCCCAGGTCTTCTCCATCGCGTTGAAAGTGGTCCACGCCTCGGTCCACTCGGTGGCCTCCGCGGTCGCGATCGTCGACGCCCACTCGGCGAACGACTCGTTCAGCCAGAGGTCATTCCACCACTTCATGGTCACGAGGTCGCCGAACCACATGTGCGCGAGCTCATGCAGGATCGTGACGACGCGGCGCTCCTTGACGGCGTCGGTGACCTTGCTGCGGAACACGTACGTCTCGGTGAAGGTGACCGCCCCCGCGTTCTCCATCGCACCGGCGTTGAACTCGGGGACGAAGAGCTGGTCGTACTTCGCGAACGGGTAGGGAACGCCGAACTTCGACTCGAAGTACGCGAAGCCCTCGCGCGTCTTGTCGAAGATGTAGTCGGCGTCGAGGTGCTGCCACAGGCTCTTGCGTCCGTAGACGCCGAGCGGGATGACCCGGCCCGAGGAGCTGGTGAGCTCGGAGAACGTCGCCTCGTAGGGGCCTGCGACCAGGGCCGTGATGTACGACGAGATGCGCGGCGTGGGCTCGAAGCCCCACGTCGCGACCGAGTGGTCGTCGTGGACGATGGGCTCGGGCGTGGGGGAGTTCGACACGACCTTCCAGGACGCCGGTGCCGTCACCGTGAACTGGAACGTCGCCTTCAGATCGGGCTGCTCGAACACGGCGAACACGCGCCGCGAGTCGGGGACCTCGAACTGGGAGTAGAGGTAGACCTCGCCGTCGACAGGGTCGACGAAGCGGTGCAGTCCCTCGCCGGTGTTGGTGTAGAGGCAGTCCGCGTCGACCACGAGGACGTTCTCGGCCTGCAGGCCGGCGAGCGCGATGCGCGAGTCGGCGAAGACCTCGTCGGGGTCGAGCTGCTCTCCGTTCAACGAGATCTCGCGCACGTCGCGTGCGATCAGGTCGATGAAGGTGATGCTCTCCGGCGTCGCGGTGAACCGGACGACGCTGCGGGAGCCGAAGACCTCCGCACCCTTCGTCAGGTCGAGCGAGACTTCGTACGACTGGGTGTCGATGACGTCGCGGCGCTCCTGCGCTTCGATGCGGGTGAGGTTCTCTCCAGGCACAGCTGTACTCCCAGGGGTGAGGGGATGCTGCCGCAACCCAGCGCAGTTGGCGCCCACGGCAACCATGACAGCCTACGCCAGCACGGCGGCCTGACTCACTTCCAGGAGATGAAAGAATGGACGGGTGACCGCGATCGAGCAGAACACCGTCCTCTTTGCCTCCGATGCCGCTTCCTCCGGCGCGCCGTATATGACCACCCCGGTGGCCTATGACGGCATCCTGCTCGCCGGGTTCGGCGGCCCAGAAGGGCAGGAGGACGTCATACCTTTCCTGCGCAATGTCACGCGGGGGCGGGGGATCCCGGACGAGCGCCTCGAAGAGGTGGCGCACCACTACCGCCATTTCGGCGGTGTGAGCCCCATCAACGGACAGAACCGCATCCTCAAGGAGGCGCTCGAGGGCGAGCTCGCGCGCCGCGGCATCGATCTTCCGGTGTACTGGGGTAACCGCAACTGGAGTCCTTACCTCGAAGAGGTCGTCACCGAAGCCGCAGCCGACGGCAAGACGACGCTCCTCGCCTTCGCCACGAGCGCGTACAGCTCCTTCTCGAGCTGCCGGCAGTATCGCGAGGACTTCGCGCGAGTGCTCGAGGAGACGAAGCTCGGCGAGACCGTGACGATCGACAAGATCCGTCCCTTCTACGACCACCCCGGGTTCGTCGAGTCCTTCGAGACGGGTGTCCGCGAGGCCGTGGAGACCTTCCTCGGTCAGGGAATCGCCCCGGCCGACATCCAGATCCTCTTCTCCACCCACAGCATCCCGACTGCGGATGCCGAGCGCTCGGGCGCGCGGGACATCGACTGGGGCGAGGGCGGCGCGTATGCCGCGCAGCATCTCGCCGTCGCCGCGTGGGTGATGGATCGCGTCCGTGAGAGCATCCCGGCAGCGGCTGACGTCTCGTGGGAGCTGGTCTACCAGTCCCGTTCGGGCCCCGCCTCGCAGCCGTGGCTCGAGCCTGATGTGTGCGACGTCATCGGCGAGCTGCCCGAACGCGGCCGGAAGGCCGTGGCCGTGGTGCCCGTCGGGTTCATGAGCGATCACATGGAGGTGCTCTGGGACCTCGACACCGAGGCCGCCGAAGCCGCCGAGGAGGCGGGACTCGCCTTCACGCGTACTCCGACGCCCGGAGTCGCCCCGTCGTTCGTCACCGGAATCGTCGACCTGATCGTCGAGCGCCTGGAGGGTCGTCCGAACGAGGATCGCCCCCATGTCACCTCTCTGCCCGGTGCGTTCGATGTGTGCCGCCCCGGCTGCTGCGAGAACGTCCGGGCGGGATTCAAGCCGGCTGCGGCCGGCGTGGCTCCGTGAGCACCCGCTGACCGTCTGCGCTTCTAGGATGGATGCCATGCGCATCCATATCGCCACCGATCACGCCGGTCTCGACTTCTCGACGCAGCTGCAGGACCATCTGCGCAGCGCAGGCCATGAAGTCGTCGACCACGGGCCGGTCGAGTACGACGCGCTCGACGACTACCCCGCGTTCTGCATCCGCGCTGCGCAGGCGGTCGTGGCGGACCAGAGGGCCGGGGTCGAGACGCTCGGCGTGGTGTTCGGCGGTTCGGGGAACGGCGAGCAGATCGCCGCGAACAAAGTCGCCGGTGTCCGCGCCGCGCTGGTGTGGAACACGTCGACCGCAGAGCTCGCCCGTGAGCACAACGATGCGAACGTGATCTCGATCGGGGCGCGTCAGCACTCCTTCGACGAGGTCACCTCGTTCATCGACACCTTCATCGCCACGCCGTTCTCGGGAGACGAGCGTCACATCCGCCGCATCGGTCAGATCGCGGACTTCGAGCGCGACGGCTCGCTGCTTCCGGACCCGCGAGCCTGACATGCCCGAGGGCCACTCCGTCCATCGCATCGCTCGTCAGTTCGATCGGAACTTCGTCGGCAAGGCGATGCTCGCCTCGAGCCCGCAGGGACGATTCGCCGAGGGGGCGGCCGTCCTGAACGGACGCGAGGCGATCAGCGTGCAGGCTGTGGGCAAGCAGATGTTCCTCGAGGCCGAAGGCGATGTGTGGTTGCGCGTGCACCTCGGTCTCTACGGAGCCTGGGACTTCGCCGGCGACATCCTGGTGGACCCCACCATCGCGTCTGCGAACGGTCGCATGGGGCAGACCAACCAGAGGGGCACGGTGGTGGATGAGGAGATCCTCGACGATGCCGGAGAGAACTCGCTGGCGTCGATCGGCGCGCCCCGTAGAACCCGTGTGCACGTTCGCATGTCGGAGCAGACGAAGGGTCTCGCTGACGAGGGGCTCGAGTGGCCGCCGCCGGTCGTCGGGCAGGTTCGGCTGCGTCTGATGACCGACATCACCGCCGCTGACCTCCGCGGTCCCACGGCATGCGTGCTGCAGACTCCTGAGGAGATGCTCGCCAGCGTCGCGAAGCTCGGTCCCGATCCGCTCGTGGGCGATCCGGTGCAGAACGAGGAGCGCTTCGTCGCGGCGGTCCGCAAGAAGCAGACGGTGATCGCTCTCCTGCTCATGGATCAGGCCGTGGTGAGCGGCATCGGCAACGTGTATCGGGCCGAGATGCTGTTCCGCCAGCGGTTGAACCCGCATACCCCCGGCCGAGAGGTTCCCGAGGACGTCGTGCGAGCCCTGTGGCATGACTGGGTGCGTCTCCTCGCCGTCGGCGTCGAGACCGGTCAGATGATGACCATGGATGATCTCTCGCCCGATGCGTACCGCGCCGCGATGGCGAGCCGCGACAACCGGCACTGGGTCTACCATCGCGCAGGTCTGCCGTGCCGTATCTGCGGCACCGAGATCGCTCTCGAGGAGATCGGCGCGCGCAAGCTGTACTGGTGCCCGCGCTGCCAAGCGTGACCCGTCGGCCATAGGCTGAGGGGATGCGTCAGAACCCCAGTTTCACGCTCGCGGATGTGGCCGAGATCCGTCGGATCGTCGATGCCAATCCCTGGGCGACGATCGTGAGCCACGGTCCCGACGGCCTGGTCTCTTCGCACTACGTCGTTCTTCTCGATGACGACCATGACGACTTGACGGTCGTGGGGCATGTCGGGCGGCCGGACGACCTGATTCACGGCCTGGGGGATGGGGAGATGCTCGTCGTCTTCCAGGGACCGCACGGCTACATCTCGCCCGGTTGGTACGGCGATGTGCCGTCGGTTCCGACCTGGAACTACACGGCCGTGCATCTCGCAGGGATTCCCGAGATCCTCAGCGACGAAGAGAACCTCGCCGTGCTCGACCGGCTGGTCGACCGTTTCGAGGGACGGATGCCGGAGCCACGGCGCATGTGGGAACGGCCGAACGATCCCGCGTTCGTCACTCGCCTGGCCACAGGGACGGTGGGCTTCAGACTCACCCCGACCAGGGTCGTCGCCAAGCGCAAGCTCAGTCAGAACAAGCCGACCGAGACCGTGGAGACGGTCATCGCCGAGCTCGAGGCCGTCGGGCCCTACAGGCAGCCCGCCCTCGCGGCCGAGATGCGTCGTGTTCAGCAGGCGCGCGTCGGAGGTCGCTCGTGATCGGGATCGGAGAGCGGGTCGGCACCCTCGTCGGCGTGCGGGTCTCCGGCCCTGGAAGAGAGTTCCTGATCGACGACGAGCCTGTGGACATCTTCATCGAAGACGGTCGCATCAGCGACATCGCTCCCACCGGAGCTGTCGCGCCGCAGGGCGAGATCCTCGAGGGCAACGGGGCCTGGGCGGTGGCCGGCCTGTGGGACAACCATGTTCACACGGTCCAGTGGGCGCTGGCGGCGGAGCGAGTCGCACTCGGCGGCGCGGCCTCCGCGTCTGAGGCTGCTGCGATCATGGCGGCCGCGGCACCCCTGCCGGATGGACGGAAGGTGGGCAGCGGATTCCGCGATGCGATGTGGCCGGATCGCCCGACGCTCGCTCTGCTCGACAGCGTCACCGGAGAGGTCCCCACCTACCTCATAAATGCAGACGTGCACAGCACGTGGCTCAACTCGGCTGCCTTGCGACTCGAGGGGTTCGCCAGCGCCGACGGGATGCTGCGCGAGCAGGACGCGTTCGAGATCTCTCGTCGACTGAATGCCGTGGATCCTGTTCGCGGCGATGCGGCGGTCCGGGACGCGGGGGAGAGAGCAGCGTCCCGCGGCGTCACGGGGCTGGTCGACTTCGACATGGCATGGAATGCCGATGCGTGGCCACGCCGAGTCGCGGCGGGGTTCGCCGCGCATCGCGTCGAGTTCGCGATCTATCCGTTCGACCTCGAGCGAGCCATCCGTGCCGGCCTGAGGTCGGGTGAGCTGCACCAGGACGAGGACGCGCCGGAAGCCGGGCGCGGCCTGATCCATGTCGGACCGCTGAAGATCATCAGCGACGGTTCGCTGGGCACCCGCACCGCCGCATGCTCACACGCGTATCCGGGTGATCCCGAGAATTTCGGGGTGCTCACCGTGCCCCCGGCCGAGCTCGCAGAGCTGCTCACCGTCGCGACCGGAGCAGGACTCGCGGTCGCCGTGCACGCGATCGGCGACCGCGCCGTCACCGGCGCGCTCGATGCCTTCACCGCGTCTGGTGCGGTGGGCACCATCGAGCACGCCCAGCTGGTGCGTCACGCCGATCTCGCGCGGTTCGGCAGACTCGGCATCATCGCGAGCGTGCAACCGCAGCACGCTCTCGACGACAGAGATCTCGTCGGCCGGCACTGGGCAGGGCAGACCTCGATCGGCTATCCGCTCGGCGCCCTGCGGGACGCCGGTGTCGAGCTGCGCTTCGGATCGGACGCGCCTGTGGCACCGCTCGATCCGTGGCAGGCGATCGCCGCTGCCGTCACCCGCACCGACGACGACCGTGATCCGTGGCACCCCGAGGAGCGGCTGACACGCGAGCAGGCGCTCCGGGCGAGCGTCCGCACCTCTGTGCGCCCGGGCGAGCTGGCCGATGTCGCCCTGTGCGGCTACGACCCGCTGACCGCCTCCGGGGCGGATCTGCGAGGGATGCCGGTGACGGCGACGATGGTGGCGGGGCGTCTGACCTACGGCGCCTGACATCCGGAGCACGAAGAAGGGCACCGGGAAGACCCGGTGCCCTTCTTCGTCAGACGGATGCTTATGCAGCGATGTGCGACACGAGGAACCAGCGGTCCTTCTCGAGTCCGCGCATGATCTCGATCGCGACGTCCTGGCTCGTGAGGTCGACCTCGTCGAGTCCGTCGATCGCAGCCTTCACGTCGATGAGGATCGCGTCGATGTCGGAGATGACAGCGCGCACGAGCTCGTCGGACTGGGTGAAGCCGGCGGGGACCGACGTAGCGCTGCCCTTGGCGGCCACGGCGCTGATACGCGCGTCGATCGGCAGGCCGAGGGCGACGATCCGCTCGGCGGCGGTGTCGGCGAAGTCTCCCGCGTGCGCGACGATCGTGTCGAGAAGCTCGTGGACGCCGACGAAGTTGGCGCCGCGCACGTGCCAGTGCGCCTGCTTGCCATCGATCGTCAGTGCCTGGAGTCCGAGCACGACGGGGGAGAGGAACTGAGCCGCTGCAGCTGCCACTGTCGGGTCGCTGGCGGTGGTGGAAACGGTCTGTACCTTGCTCATCTTGACTCCTCCGGAGTTGTCTCTTCGTGCCTGATGATGACAACGCTACTCGTCTGAAAACATTCCGCAAGCAAGCGAAGGCTCGGCTTAGTGCCCCGGAATCATGCGGAAATCCGGCCTTGGGAGGATAGTCTCATCTCATGAGCATCGCAGCCGGAGCCTCTGTCCTCGCGCTCCCGGGGAAGACCCCGTCGGTACCCGAAGACGCGTTCGTCGCCGAGGGAGCGCGCATCGTCGGCGACGTCTCGCTGGCCGAAGGCGCGAGCGTCTGGTACAACGCCGTGCTCCGAGGCGACTCGGCATCCATCGTGATCGGTCGAGGCAGCAATGTGCAGGACAACGTCTCGGTCCACGTCGATGCGGCTCATCCCGTCACCGTCGGTGACAAGGTGTCCATCGGTCACAACGCCGTGGTGCACGGATGCACGATCGGAGACGGCTCGCTCATCGGCATGGGGGCTGTCGTGCTCAGCGGCGCGGTCATCGGTGCGGGTTGCCTCATCGCCGGCGGAGCAGTCGTGCTCGGAGGAACCGAGGTGCCGGACGGCTCACTGGTGGCGGGGGTGCCGGCGAAGGTGCGTCGATCCCTCAGCGACGACGAGCGTGCCGACCTGATCGCCAACGCCGAGATCTATCTGGTGCACCTCGAGACGCACGCCGCCGCCACACCGATCTGACCGGTTCGGCCCGATAGGCTGGTGCTCACGGGGCGGTGGCCAAGCTGGTTAAGGCAGTGGGCTCATAACCCAACGATCGCGGGTTCAAGTCCCGCCCGCCCTACTCCTGTTCGCTGAGCCGCCCACGCCATCTGTCGAGCGCGGTCGTCTCAGAGATGACGTCGCGAGGATGACGCCGGCGGCGATACCGCCGAGTCCGCCGAAGACCATGTCGCCGATCGTGTCCTGATACGTGACGAAGATCTCGTCGCTGAGGTAGGCCCAGCCCAGCCACTCGACCATCTCCCACATGGCGCTGAGTGCGAGGGCCAGGAGCGGTGCCAGGACGAGCGGAGTTCGCGGCCGCGCGCCGTGGTCGCGAGTCATCGTGACGACCTCCGCCCGGGTGAGGATCAGCGCCGCGACGATCGTCAGAATACCCGTGCAGATCAGGTGCACGACCAGATCCCAGCCCGGGATCGTCCGGTACAGGTCGAATATGTTGCTCCACGCGGCCACGAGCACGGTCGCGCAGACCGCCAGATCGAACCCCCCGCGCAGTCCCAGCACTCGAGGCAGCATCAGGGCCGGAAGAGCGAGTGCGGCGATGCCGGCGTCCGTCGGCGCGAGCCAGATCAGCGCCACGCCGACGCCGACGATCCCCAGAACTCGCAGAGAGTCTGCGGACCACTCCGCGAGGGACCGAGGCGGACGGAGGAAGTCTTCTTTCACTGTGTCCTCTTTCACTGTGTCTTGCCGTGCAGACGCAGCAGCGCCTGCACTGCCAGGTGATCCGAGGGTCTGATCCCATCGAAGACACCTGCGTTGATGCCGGCAGCACGCACCCGGACGTCTCGGCTGACGAGCATCCAGTCGACGCGCCGCCCCGTGAGCCGCGGTCGTCGATATCCGTTGAGCGTGCTCCACAGCGGTGTCAGCCGGTCCTCGGCAGCGCTCCAGGAGTCGGTGAGCTCCGCCCGCGACAGGAGCGTGCGTACGGCGCGGGAGCGGGGACCGGCATTGAGATCACCCATCACGATCGTCGGAAGAGCACGCTTCCGGACCAGCGCGGAGATGGCCTCGGCCGATCGTCGCCGCGAACGAGAGGACAGGTGGTCGAGATGGGTGTTGACGACGAGGAACCGGATGCCCGTCGACGTGTCGGCGAACTCCGCCGTCACGAGAATGCGGGGGATGAGGTTGCCCCAGGATCGACTGCCCCGTTCGTCTGGGCGCGCTGAAAGGGCCTGCTGCTCCCATCCGCGCAGTTCCAGGCGTTCGGCGTCGTAGACGAGCGGGGTGCCCTCGCCCGTGCCTTCGCGGCCTCGTCCTCTGCCGATGAACCTGTGAGTGGGGCCGAGCGCGCGGGTGACGACCCTCATCGCGCCGGGAAGCACCTCTTGCAGCCCGAGGATCGTCGGACGCTCCGAGCGCAGCATCTCAGCGACTGCCGGGGCGCGCACACTCCAGCGGTCCTGCTTCGGACGCGCGAAGCCCTCCATGGCCCGGCGGATGTTGAACGACATCGCGTGCAGCTCCGGTGCGACCACAGGGCCGATCAGCGCGGGCACGGTCATCGTGTTCGCCGTGCAGCGGGGCCGCGTAGGCGACGGCGGACAACCAGGCGTGCCCACCGCACAGGGGGGAAGTCGCGCGGCCAGTGCACGAGCACGCTGCGGAAGCCTCGCTGCACGCGCCGGCCGAACTGCCCTGCGGTGAACGGTCTCATCGACATCCCCATCGACTCGCCGGGGAGCCGAGCGATGCGGTGGTTCTCGCCGAGGTGGAAGGCGAGGTCGAGGTCATCGTGGATGTGTGCATCGCCGCGATGCACGTCCGCACGCACCGCATGCCATGCTTCCTTGCGGAACGCGAGATTCGAGCCGAACAGCGGTCTATGACCGAGAGTCACGCTCAAGAGGCTCGTGTACGCGCCGAGATAGAGCCGAGCGAGCGGGACGCGGAGCGCCACAGGCCCGTCGGTGAAGCGCGCACCTCCGGTGACGGCTCCGATGCGCTCGTCCTGCCCGAAGGCCGAGACGACCGCGGAGATCCAGTCGGCATCCGGTTCGCAGTCCGCGTCGAGTCTGAGGATCAGATCACCGCGTGCGGCATCGTATCCGGTGGACGCCGCAGCGGGGATGCCCGGCTCGATGCAGGTGAGCACGCGCGCGCCCGAGGCTCGAGCGACCGAGGCCGACGAATCGGACGAGTCATTGTCGACAACGATGATCTCGTCCGCCGGCGACTCCTGGGCGTGCAAGGCACGCAGACACCGTGCCAGCAGAGCCGCGTCGTCCTTGACAGGCACGACCACCGAGATGGTGGGGGAGTCGGCGGGCCCTATCCGTGACCGGACCGTGGCGGCACTGTCGACCACATGCCCTTCGCTGCGTTCCGTCATCGGCGCGATCATGTCATCGATCGGCGGAGAGAACGAGGGACTTGACACTGCGGAGCCCGCCCGACCCTCCGCGCCCGGATCAGCGAGCGTCTGCAGCCTGCAGGTCGGACGAAGGCTCGATCAGCTCCTCCACGAGCGTGATGCCGCCGCTCGAGTTGGCCGAATGGGCGAGATCCTCGATCCATCGACGGCTGAGCTCGGGCGCCTCGCTCTCGTCGAAGACGAACCTCAGGGGGATCGACGGATGCAGCCAGACCGTCGAGCGGCCTTCAGGGTCTCCGTCCGGGTGCTTCCAGGTGAGTGTGAAGCTCTCGTTGCGACGCAGCTTCGTCGCAACGACGACCTTGAGGTGCGCGAGTGCACGATCGTCGATATGGATCGGCTCGGAGGCGCCGTAGTAGAGAGAACCCATATCTCGGAATATATGCGCCAGGGGGCGAACCATCGCACCGGCCACCCTCGGCGCGCGAGGGGAGCGAACAATCTGTTCGCATAATGTCATCGGCGATGCGTCGCGGCCGTCACAGAGGGAAGCACGCCGAAGCTGTCGCGATACGCGGCGGCGAATCGCGAAGGATGTGAGAAACCCCATCGGCGGGCCACCGCCGCGACGGTCGAGGGCGCCCCGGACTGCAGGTCGCGATGGGCGCCGTCCAGCCGCGCCCGTCGCAGCGACTCGGCCGGCGTCGTGTCGAGCGCTCGTCGGAAGGCGTATTGCAGTCCCCGCGTCGAGATGTGCACGGCCGCGGCGACATCATCGACGGTGATCGGCCGGTGCGAGTTCTCGGCGATGAAATCGAGAGCACGGCGCACGGTCGCCGGAGCGGCTGTGGTCTGCGCCGGGCGATGGCGTTCGAGGCGGCTCGTCGTCGCGAACGCGGCGAGCGTCGTGGCCGCCGCATGGCGCGCCAACTCGCTGCGCAGGAGTTCGAGATCGTCCGTGGTGTCATCGAGCGGTGCGGCGCTCTGCTCGAGATACGCGAACATGCGATCCCATGCCGCGGCCGCGTAAGCGGAGCGAGGGGAGAGGTCCTCGATACGTATGGAGAGGTCGTCGTCACCGCTTATCCGCCGAGCGAGGCGCGACAGGGTGTCGCGGTCGAACACGAGCGCCGCCACACGTGCCCCCGCGTCCCATCGTGCATGCACTCGGGGTCCGTCCGAGATCCACGGGCGGCTCGCATCGAGATCGCCCCGATCGGAGTACACCCGCGCATCCGGACCGTCCACCCGGCACACCAGAACCTGGTCGAGTGGTTCCGCGGTCGAACGCACCTCCGCTGCCAGGTCGTAGCGAACAAGGCTCACGCCGCCGAGATCCGCAGAGTGCCAGTCGAAGCGGAAGCGCTCCGGGTCGACGTCGTGCAGGACCGCAGACGGGACGAACTGCTTCCAGGTGCTCTCGACGCGTGAGACGTCACTGGTTCGGAACCGCATCGCGAGGCTCCTCCCCTCGGGTGCGGTGTGCGCGGACAGGCCAGGTGCCGTCGAGGCGTTCCTCCGGCTCGAGACGGCCGATCCGGATGAAGTACTCCGTCAGGCTCGCCGCCTGAGAACGCGCCCACCCGATCTGGCGCGTATGCAGCTCTTCGAGCGTCTCGGGAAGCACGAACTGGCGCGCCAGGGCCTGCGCGACCCGGCCTGCGGCCACCGCATCCGCGGCCGCCTCGTGGGCATCCTCGAGTCGTACCGCGTAGAGGGCGGCGACGACCTCGAGAGTGCGCTTGCCAGGGCGATACCGGTCGTAGGCCTTGTCGATCACGAGAGGGTCGATGATCGGGGAGGGATCCTCCAGCGGTGCGATTCCGTGGCGATGCGCCTCGTGAGCCAGGAGGGAGAAGTCGTATGCCGCGTTGTACGCGACGATCGGAACCCCCTGTGAGAGCAGGGACCGCAGGGCAGCGGTCACTTCTCCGACCACCTCAGCGCCCGGACGCCCGTGCCGGCGGGCATGCTCGGTGGTGACTCCATGCACGGCCGTGGCACCCTCGGGTATCGGCACTCCAGGATCAGACAGCCAGTCCCTCGCGGCGATCTCACGTCCGTCTGCGTCGAGCAGCCCCACATGCGCGGTGACGACTCGGTCTTTCTCCACGTCGATCCCCGTGGTCTCGAGGTCGAACACGCCTACACGAGTGATCCAGTGCGGGAGCGAGGGGGCCGGGGGCATGCTTTCACCGTAGATCCGGGCTCCGACATCCGGGCGGAGGCACACGGAGAGCATGCATCCGCCGACTCTAGACTTGGTCCATGACCGCCCCCTCTCCCTATGCAGACCGCCTGAGCCGACTGCCGGTCGTGCGCCACGAGGTCGATGTTCGAGGTGGGACCACCGTGTTCTGGGAGTACGGACCCGCCGACGCTGACGTGACGATCGTCGCGGTGCACGGATTCCGAGGGGAGCACCACGGCCTCGAGCCGATCCTCGCGTTCCTTCCGGAGGTTCGCGTGATCTCTCCCGATCTCCCGGGATTCGGCGAGACGGCGCCAGTCGCCGGCCGTTCCTACGATCTCGACGAATACGTCGCGTGGCTGAAGGAGTTCGCGGCGACGGTGGCTCCCGGCGCGGTGACACTCGGGCACTCCTTCGGATCGATCGTCGCCTCTGCGGCGGTCGCGGCGGGTCTCGAGACCCCGCGGCTGATCTTGATCAACCCCATCGGAGCGCCCGCACTCGAGGGCCCCAAGGGCATCATGACGCGTCTCGCGGTCCTGTACTACTCACTCGGAGCGCGCCTGCCCGAACGAGCGGGAACGGCGCTCCTGCGCAACCGTCTGATCGTCAGGATCATGAGCATCACGATGGCCAAGACGTCGGACCCGCAGCTGCGGCGGTTCATCCACGACCAGCACGACACCTACTTCTCGCGGTTCGCCGACCGCGACGTCCTCCGGGATGCGTTCGTGACGAGCGTGTCGCATGACGTGAGCGAGTTCGCCTCCTCGATCTCGACGCCCACGCTTCTCATCGCCGCCCAGCGAGACGACATCACCCCCATCGAGGTCGAGCGACAGCTTGCGGAGCGCTTCGACGACGCCACTCTGGTCGAGATCGCCGAGGTCGGACACCTGATCCATTACGAGACGCCCGCCGAAGCCGCAGGTGCCGTTCGCCGATTCCTCAGGATTCCCGTCGCGCGAGGCCGATGAGGCCGGCGACACGGAACGGGATCACCTCGCCCATCGCGAGAGAGGTCTCGGTGCGCTCCACGCCTTCGATCGACAGGATGCGCGCGTCGGTGTCGAAGAGGTGTCTGGCGTCCCTGCACGCGACGCGCGCGAGCAGGTCGATGGACCCGCTGAGTCCATGCGCCTGCACGACTTCGGGGATGCGGGCCAGCTCGTTGATGATGCGTGGCAGCTCGGTCTGACGCACCCCGATGCTCACGAACGCCTGAAGCGGGAATCCGAGCACGTCTGTCGAGAACGATCGCTCGTACGACTGGAATATCCCGGTCTGCTCGAGTCTCGCCATCCGCGCCTGAATGGTGTTGCGGGACAGCCCGAGGTTCTCCGCGAGCGCGACGATCGTGACGCGGGGATCATCGGAGAGCGCGGCGAGCAGTTCGAGATCAATGCGGTCAAGTCCGGCCATAGTGCCAAACGATAGCAGGGTGGGGGATGCCCGGATTTGGCAACATGCTCAAGCCGATCGCGGTTGCTTGAGCGAGGTGATGAGCGGACGTACTCTCGACTCAACCGGCGATGAGGCCGGGGCCGAGCGTAGAACCCGTGACGACGGCCACGAATGAGGAGGACGATGATGTCACCGCAGATCACCCCGATCGTCGATACGGCGCAGGATCTCGAACTCGCCGAGCGCATCCTCTCACCGGAGGGCGAGCGGATCTCGAACCCGCTGCTCGACTCCTATGTCGATGACGTCGACGCCGCACAGCTGCGGGCGCTGCATCGCGACATGGTCATCCTCCGTCGTATCGACGCCGAGGGCGTCGCGCTCCAGCGTCAGGGGCAGCTCGGGCTCTGGGCTCCGTGCCAGGGACAGGAGGCGACCCAGATCGGCACCGCGAGGGCGCTCGCGCCTCAGGACTACGTCTTCCCGAGCTATCGGGAGACGGGGGTCATCTACGCGCGTGGCGCTGAGCCCGGCGACTTCGTCCGCATGTGGCGCGGCGAGGAGGGCGCGGGTCACGACCCTGCAGCACTCCGGGTCGCTCCGCTGCAGATCATCATCGGAGCGCAGACGCTCCATGCCGTCGGCTATGCGCTCGGCATCCGTCATGAAGGCGCGGACGAAGTCGCCGTCACCTACTTCGGCGACGGTGCCACGAGTCAGGGCGACGTCAACGAGGCGATGATCTTCGCCTCCTCCTATCAGGCTCCGGTCGTCTTCGTCTGCCAGAACAACCACTGGGCGATCTCGGAGCCCGTGTCGGTGCAGTCGAAGTATCCGATCGCCGGGCGGGCGCCCGGCTTCGGCATCCCGAGCCTCCGGGTCGACGGCAATGATGTCCTCGCATGCGTGGCTGCGATGCGCTGGGCCCTCGCGCACGCCCGATCAGGAAAGGGCCCCGCCTACATCGAAGCCGTCACATACCGGATGGGCCCGCACACGACAGCCGACGATCCGACTCGCTACCGCAGGGATGACGAGCTCGAGGCATGGCGTCGTCGCGACCCCATCGCTCGCCTGGAAGCGCATCTGCGGTCGCTGGGCGAGCTGAGCGACGAGCAGATCGCCGACACTCAGAAGGCCGCCGACGTCGCGGCACGGGAGATGCGCGCCGAGTGCCTGAGCATGGTGACCCGCCCTCCGCTCGCCGTCTTCGACGGCGTCTACGCCGAGCCGCACGCCGGGCTCGATCGTCAGCGCGATGAGTACGCCGCGTACCTGGCATCCTTCGACGGGGAGGTGTGAACATGACTCAGATCACTCTCGGGAAGGCGCTCGGCGCGGGTCTGCGCCAGGCGATGCGAGACGACGAGAAGGTCGTGCTGCTGGGCGAGGACATCGGCAGACTCGGCGGCGTCTTCCGCATCACGGACGGACTCCTCGACGAGTTCGGTGCGAAGCGCGTGATCGACACGCCTCTCGCAGAGTCCGGCATCGTCGGAATGGCTGTCGGATTGGCGTTCCGTGGCTATCGGCCGGTCGTGGAGATCCAATTCGACGGCTTCGTGTACCCCGCGTTCGATCAGATCGTCGCCCAGGTGGCCAAGCTGCACTACCGCACGCAGGGTCGGGTACGGATGCCGATCACGATACGCATCCCCTGGGCCGGCGGGATCGGCGCGGCCGAGCACCACTCGGAATCGCCCGAGGCGTACTTCGTGCACACGGCAGGACTGCGCGTGATCGCCGTGTCGAATCCCGAGGACGCGTACCGGAGCCTGCGTCAGGCCATCGCGTCGGACGACCCGGTGATCTTCTTCGAGCCCAAGCGGCTCTACCACCACAAGGGCGAGGTCGACCTCGACGCACCGCTGGCGGATGCCGCGCCGATGGGACTCGCACGTGTCGTCCGAGCAGGTGACGATGCGACCCTCATCACCTATGGGGCGATGGTCACGACCGCGTTGCAGGCGGCCGAGGCTGCGGAGGACGAGGGCATCTCGCTGGAGGTCATCGATCTGCGTTCGCTGTCGCCCGTCGACTACGACACGGTCGCGACGTCGGTCCGCAAGACCGGGCGGGTCGTCGTGGCGCACGAGGCCTCACGCGAGGCAGGCATGGCCGCCGAGGTGATCGCGAGCGTCACGGAGCGATGCTTCGAATACCTCGAGTCTGCTCCACTGCGTGTGACCGGACACGATGTCCCCTATCCGCCGGCGAAGCTCGAGAAGTACCACCTGCCGGACCTCGACCGGCTGCTGGATGCCGTCGATCGCGTGCTCGACCGTCCGAACAGCCTGACGGGAGCAGACGCATGAACGCGGAGTTCCGACTGCCGGATCTCGGCGAGGGGCTGACAGAGGCGGAGGTCGTCCAGTGGCTCGTCGCACCCGGCGACACAGTGACGCTCAACCAGACTCTGGCGGAGGTCGAGACGGCCAAGGCGATCGTCGAGCTGCCATCTCCCTACGAAGGCGTCGTCGCCGCCCTGCATGCCGAGGCGGGACAGACGATAGCGGTCGGTGCTCCGCTGATCGAGTTCGACGTGGAGGGAGCCGATGGCCCGTCCACCGCGGACTCGAGCGGAGTCGATGGGCAGGAGAAGGCGCAGCCCAACCTGGTGGGCTACGGAGCCGCCCCTACGGCATCCGGGCGGCCCGCTCGGCGCGCCAGGCGCGCGGCCGGAGCCAGAGCGACGACCGACACGGCTGTGCTCGAGGCGGCACCGCATGACGCCTCGCCGACTGTGAGCGTCGAGGTCGTCACCGAACGGCCTCGGTCCACCCCTCCCGTGCGCGCGTATGCGAAGCGTCTCGGCGTCGACCTCGCCCTGGTCGCCGCGTCGGTCGGAGATCGCGTGATCACACGCGCCGACATCGACGACTACGTCTCCCGCACCGGGGTGACTGTCGAGCAGGCGGACCCCACGCCACGACGCACTGCTGTTCCGGACGACGCGACCGGGCTCCGGGAGCATTCGCGCGAGACGCGCATCCCCATTCGCGGAGTCCGCAAGCACACCGCCGCAGCGATGGTCGAGAGCGCCTTCACCGCTCCGCACGTCACGGTCTTCCACACCGTCGATGTGACAGCGACCATGGACCTTCTCGAGTCGCTGCGCGGCGACCGGTCGCTGTCCGAGCACCGGATCGGCCCACTCGCCGTCGTGGCGAAGGCGGTGTGTCTCGCGCTGACCCGCGCCCCCGGCTTGAACGCGCGGTGGGACGAATCCGCGGGAGAGATCGTGCAGTTCGGGTACGTCGATCTCGGAATCGCGGCCGCGACCGACCGCGGACTCATCGTGCCGCACATCCGTGACGCCGAGACCATGAGCCTCATCGAGCTCGCGGATGCCGTGAGGTCTCTCGCCGCCACGGCGCGTGAGGGCAGGACGTCTCCGGTGGAGCTGTCCGGCGGCACTTTCTCGATCTCGAACATCGGGGTGTTCGGCGTCGATGCAGGCACCCCGATCCTCCCGCCCGGGCAATCGGGGATCCTCGCGGTCGGCGCGGTCCGGCGTCTTCCGTGGGAGCACCGCGGCGAGATCGCCCTTCGCCACGTGATGACGCTCAGCCTCTCCTTCGATCACCGGATCGTCGACGGAGCGGAGGGCGCGAGGTTCCTCAAGGATGTCGCCGACGTGCTGGAGGAACCCGGCCGGGCGATGCTTCTCAGATAGTCGCTCGGAGCGCCGATTCCGCCATCGCGGCGAGCACGGCCGCGGTGGCGGAGTGGTGTCTGGCTGCTGCCCGCGTGCTGTGCGGAGTCGAGTTGATCAACCCGAAGCACGCCTGCACCCGCAGGCGGAGCTCGTCGGCATCGGCCTCGACGAGAGGGTGCAGAGTGTCGATCCAGAGCTCGATGTAGGCGCGTTGCAGGCGTCGGACTGCGGAGTGATCCTGCGCCGAAAGGTGCACGACATCTCGATCGTGCACGCGGATCACGTCGGCGTTGCCGAGGGCGAATTCGACGTGGAAGGCGACGAGTGCGTGGATGCGCTCTTCGGGCGTGGACCCGTCGGCCGCGACGCGGGTTCCTCCGGAGACGAGATCGTCGCTCACCTTGATCAGCACGGCGCCGAGCAGTGCCTGCTTTCCGGCGAAGTGACGGTAGACCGCAGGGCCGGATACGCCCACGGCGGCGCCGATGTCCTCGAGGCTCACCCCGTTGTACCCGCTCTCGGCGAAGAGCCGGGCCGCCTCTCGGAGGATCGCGTCCGACCTCTCTGCCTTCGCGCGATCTCGCGCAGTCGGGGGGCTTGTCATCTCAGTTAATCCTCGCTAACCTGATGCGATCGGTTAGTGAACACTAACCGAGAAAGCATCCAGTGCGCCAGAGCGATGACGCCGGCGCCGTGTGGTCGAGGAGGACGTCACGATGCCCGCAACCCAGCAGGCCCTCGCCGCCGAGCTGCACGAACGACTGGCGGTCGCCTCCAGGGGCGGTCCCGAAGCGTCTCGTGAGAGGCACATCGCTCGGGGCAAGCTGCTTCCGCGAGACCGGGTGACCAGGCTCCTCGACGAGGGCAGTCCCTTCGTCGAGATCGCCCCTCTGGCCGCAGACGGGCTGTACGGGGGAGACGCGCCGGCCGCCGGAGTGATCGCCGGGATCGGCCTCGTGCACGGACGCCACGTGATGGTCGTCTGCAACGACGCCACCGTGAAAGGGGGAACCTACTACCCGCTCACGGTCAAGAAGCACCTGCGCGCGCAGGAGATCGCGCTCGAGAACAGACTGCCCTGCCTGTATCTCGTCGATTCGGGCGGAGCATTCCTTCCCAAGCAGGACGAGGTGTTCCCCGATCGTGAGCACTTCGGTCGCATCTTCTTCAACCAGGCGCGGATGTCGGCGGAGGGCATCCCGCAGCTCGCGGCGGTGCTGGGATCCTGCACGGCAGGCGGCGCCTACGTCCCGGCGATGAGCGATGAGACCGTGATCGTCCGGGACCAGGGCACGATCTTCCTCGGTGGCCCGCCGCTCGTCAAGGCGGCGATCGGCGAGGTCGTCTCCGCGGAAGAGCTCGGCGGCGGTGAACTGCACGCCCGTCGCAGCGGTGTGGTCGACCACCTGGCCGAAGATGACGAGCACGCATTGGAGATCCTGCGTGACATCGTGGCCACTCTGCCGGCGCCCCTCCACCCGGTGTGGGAGGTGCACGACACTCGTGAGCCCGCGGAGTCCGGATCGCTCTACGACGTCGTCCCCGTCGACGTCAACGCCGCATACGACGTGCACGAGGTCGTCGCGAGGTTGGTCGACGGCGACACATTCCGGGAGTTCAAGGCGGAGTACGGCACGACCCTCGTCACCGGGTTCGCGCGACTGCACGGGCATCCGGTCGGGATCGTGGCGAACAACGGCGTGCTGTTCAGCGAGTCCGCGCTGAAGGGCGCGCACTTCATCGAGCTCTGCGACCAGCGCGGCATCCCCTTGGTCTTCCTGCAGAACATCTCGGGGTTCATGGTCGGGTCGGACGCAGAGGCGGGGGGCATCGCGAAGGACGGAGCCAAGATGGTCACCGCCGTCGCCAGCACGCGCGTGCCGAAGCTCACCGTGATCATCGGCGGATCCTTCGGAGCAGGCAACTACTCGATGTGCGGACGGGCCTATTCGCCGAGATTCCTGTGGACGTGGCCGGCCAGCCGCATCTCGGTGATGGGCGGCGCCCAGGCGGCGTCCGTGCTCGGGACGGTCAAGGACGACCAGCTCGCAGCACGCGGCCAGGCCTGGAGCTCCGAGGAGCGCGCGGCCTTCGAGCAGCCCATCCGTGAGCAGTACGAGACCCAGGGCGAGCCGTATTACGCCACTGCTCGCCTGTGGGACGACGGCATCATCGATCCGGCCCAGACTCGCGACCTGCTGGGGCTCGCCCTCGACGTGGTCGCCCGAACCCCCCTTCCCGAGCCGCACTTCGGCCTCTTCAGGATGTGACCGCAATGACGACCTCTGCCACCCGCGAATTCGACACGGTGCTCGTCGCCAACAGGGGCGAGATCGCACGCCGCATCATCCGCACGCTGCAGACCATGGGCATCCGCAGCGTCGCCGTCTACAGCGATGCGGATGCCGATGCACCCCATGTGCGCGAGGCCGACGACGCCGTGCGGATCGGTCCGGCGCCGGTCGCCGAGTCCTACCTCGACATCGACGCCGTCATCGCGGCCGCGCGTGCGACCGGGGCGCAGGCCATCCACCCCGGGTACGGCTTCCTCTCCGAGAGCGTCGGGCTGGCGGAAGCATGTGCCGAGAGCGGTGTCGTCTTCATCGGGCCGCCGATCGACGCGCTCCAGATCATGGGCGACAAGGCCAAGGCCCGCGATCACGTCGTCCGATCAGGAGTCCCCGTGGTGCCCGGGTTCGACGCGAGAGGACTGTCGGACGCGGAGATCGCCGAGGAGGCGGACGCTGTCGGCTACCCCCTGCTCGTGAAGCCGAGCGCGGGGGGTGGCGGCAAGGGGATGGAGGTCGTCGAGACGCCGGCCGGACTGAGCGCCGCCCTGGCCTCTGCGCGCCGCGTTGCGCTATCGGCATTCGGTGACGACTCGCTGATCCTGGAGAGGCTCATCCGGCGGCCACGACATATCGAGGTGCAGGTCTTCGGTGACACGCACGGCACGGTGCTCGCCCTCGGCGAGCGCGAGTGCACGCTCCAGCGCCGCCACCAGAAGGTCATCGAAGAGGCTCCGTCTGCAGGCATCCCCGACACGACAAGGGACCGTCTTCTCGAGGCCGCGACCCAGGCCGCGGCGAGTGTCTCGTACGTCGGCGCCGGCACGGTGGAGTTCCTCATCGATGCAGATGCTCCCGACCAGGTCTTCTTCATCGAGATGAACACCCGCCTGCAGGTCGAGCACCCCGTCACGGAGGAGGTGACCGGACTCGACCTCGTCGCCCTCCAGATCGCTGTCGCCGCAGGAGGACGCCTCGACTCCGCACCCACGGTGCGCGGGCACGCAGTCGAGGCGCGCGTGTACGCCGAGTCGCCCGAGCGCGGGTTCCTTCCGTCGACCGGCCGCATTCTGCTATTCGACCCCCCTCAGGGGGTGAGAGTCGATGCGGCGGTCGAGACCGGCAGCGAGGTGACCGGCTTCTACGACCCGATGATCGCCAAGGTCATCGCTTTCGCGGATGACCGGAGCACTGCCCTCCGCCGCCTCGACGAGGCCCTGGGCAGAACCGTCGTGCTGGGCGTGGACACGAACATCGCCTTCCTCCGGTTGCTCTGCCGCGATGAGCGGGTGAGGGCCGGGGACCTCGACACCGGACTCATCGAGACGCTTCTGCCGCTCGACGACGAGCCGCCGTCGCCGACGATGCTGGTGGCGGCGAGTCGCGCTGTGTCTCACGTCGATGACGCCCTCGGCGAAGCCAGGAGGGCTCGACGAGCGGGCCGGGTGTGGGAGTCTCTCACCAGGCACGACCGACGCGAAGTGTGGTTCCTCACCGACCGGGGCGAGGTGATCCGTGCCCCTGGGACCGACGGTCCAAGATCCCGCGCGGCTGTCGCGACGGACGTCGACGGCGGTGTCTGGGTGAGCGAGGACGGACGCACGGTGCACTTGCGGCCGCTGGATCGCCGGGCCCGCATGCTGCACCGCCTGCAGGCGCGGGAACAGCGCGAGACCGAGAGCGGGCCGGAGGCGCGGGCCCCGATGCCGGGAAGCGTCGTCGCCGTGCACGTCCGAGACGGCGACGTGGTGACCGCCGGCACCCCTCTCATCTCGATCGAGGCGATGAAGATGGAGCATCCGGTGCTGGCACCGCACGACGGGCCGGTGCACCTGACGGTCGCCGTCGGCGATCAGGTACGACGCGATCAACAGGTCGCGCACATGACGACAGAGGAGAACTGAGCATGTTCGAGCTGACCGATGAGGAACGCGAGCTCGCCGCGATGGCGCGTGACTTCGCCGAGACGGTCGTCGCACCGCAGTCCTACGAAGCGGACCGCACGCACACCCTCTCGATGGACGTCGTGGCGCAGATGGGTGATCTCGGGCTGTTCGGTCTGCCGTTCCCCGAGGAGTACGGCGGCCAGGGGGGCGACTACATGGCCCTGGGCATCGCGATCGAGGCCCTCGGACGCGTCGATCAGTCCATCGCCATCACGCTCGAGGCCGGAGTCAGCCTCGGGGCGATGCCCGTGTTCCGGTTCGGCACGGAAGAGCAGAAGCAGGAGTACCTGCCCGACCTGCTCGCCGGCCGCGCCCTCGCGGGCTTCGGTCTCACAGAGCCGGAGGCGGGCAGCGACGCCGGAGCGACCCGCACGACCGCTCGCCTCGACGGGGACGACTGGGTCATCGACGGCTCGAAGCAGTTCATCACGAACTCAGGGACGCCGATCACCCGCTTCGTCACCGTGACGGCCGTCACCGGAAACGAAGGCGGACGCAAGCAGATCTCGACCATCATCGTCCCCAACGGCACCCCCGGATTCACCGTCGAGGCCCCGTACGACAAGGTCGGATGGAACGCGTCCGACACGCATCCGCTCAGCTTCGCCGGCGCACGCGTGCCCGCGGGCAACCTGCTGGGGGAGCAGGGCAGCGGCTTCCGCAACTTCCTCAGCATCCTCGACGAGGGACGCATCGCGATCGCCGCGCTCTCGACCGGTGCGGCGGAAGGATGTCTCGAAGCCGCCGTCGACTACGCGAAGAGTCGCACGATCTTCGGCAGCGCCCTCAGCACGCGACAGAACGCGCAGTTCACCCTCGCGCGCATGCGCGCCCGAGTGCACACCGCGCGACTCGCCTGGCACCACGCTGCGCGTCTGCGCGACGCGGGACGACCGTTCGCCGAGCAGGCCGCGATCGCGAAGCTCGTCGCTGGAGAGGCGGCCATGGACAACGCGAGGGATGCGACGCAGATCTTCGGCGGGAACGGCTTCATGAACGAGTTCCCCGTGGCCCGTCACTACCGCGACTCGAAGATCCTCGAGATCGGTGAAGGCACCACGGAGGTGCAGCTGCTCGTGATCGCGCGGGCGCTGGGACTCGCCGGGTAGCGTGGCAGGCATGACCGTGCACGACATCGTCCAGCGGGGACTCTTCTTCGAGGAGTTCGTCACAGACGCGCGCTACCTGCATCGCCCTGGACGCACCGCGACCGAGGCCGACAACGTCCTCTTCACGACGCTCACCATGAACACCCAGGCGCTCCACCTGGATGCGGCCTTCGCCGATGCGCAGCGCCCCTTCGGTGCGCGTCTGATCAACTCGATGTGGACGCTCTCGACGATGGTCGGGGCATCTGTGGCGCAGTTGACCCAGGGCACTCTGGTGGCTCAGCTCGGATTCGGGGAGATCGCGTTCCCTCACCCGCTGTTCGCCGGCGACACGCTGTACACCGAGAGCGTCGTCGTCGAGAAGAGGCTCTCGACATCACGCCCGGGTCAGGGAATCGTGACCATCGCCCATACCGGACGGAATCAGGACGCCACAGTCGTCGCGACGGCGACCCGCACCGTCCTCGTCCACTGCCTGCCGGAGGGGGGACGATGACCTTCAGCCTGGGACCCGCGCTGCTCTTCTGTCCTGCCGACCGACCCGAGCGATTCCGCGGAGCCCTCGAAAAGGCGGATGCGGTCATCATCGACCTCGAGGATGCCGTGCTACCAGAGGCGAAGGCCGGCGCCCGGCAGAATCTCATCGATGCCGACCTCGACCCCGATCGGGTGATCGTCCGCGTCAACGCGCCGGATTCCGCCGCCTTCACCGCCGATCTCGCGACCCTCGCCCAGACCGATCTCCGCACCGTCATGGTCGCGAAGACGGAGAGCGCGGAGAGTCTCTCCGCCTTCGACGAGAGCTTCTCGCTGGTCGCCCTGTGCGAAACGGCGAGGGGCGTTCACGCCGCAGATCGCATCGCCGCCCACCCTCAGGTCGTCGCGATGATGTGGGGCGCGGAGGACCTGGTCGCCTCCCTCGGCGGCACGTCGAGTCGCACGGCGAAGGGCGGCTATCGCGACGTCGCCCGCTATGCGCGCTCACGGGTGCTCCTCGAGGCCGGAGCCCAGGGCAAGGGAGCCATCGACGCGGTGCACGTCGACATCGAGGACGTCTCCGGTCTCGAATCCGAGGCGGTCGATGCGGCCGCTTCGGGGTTCGTCGCCACCGCGTGCATCCACCCGAGTCAGGTGGCGGTGATCCGCGGCGCGTACGCACCGGATGAAGCCAGCGTCGACTGGGCCCGCGGAGTGCTCGAAGCCGCCGGGCGCGAACGAGGCGTCTTCCGCTTCAGGGGACGCATGATCGACGAACCCGTGCTGAGGCACGCGCGATCGGTGCTCAGCCGCGTTCGCTGATCAGACGTGCTGCACGGGTTCCCGGGTCAGACGAGCATGCCCTGGTCGATCAGGCGCAGCGAGCCGGGGGAGGCCTCGAAACGGTGGACCGA
This sequence comes from Microbacterium sp. LjRoot205, assembly GCF_056175745.1. Lineage (NCBI taxonomy): Bacteria > Bacillati > Actinomycetota > Actinomycetes > Micrococcales > Microbacteriaceae > Microbacterium > Microbacterium sp. LjRoot205. The sequence goes on from NZ_JBGFFH010000004.1 coordinate 112,025, forward strand.
GCCGTTCGCGAGGACCTCGCCGACGCGCGGCAGTGTGCCACCGGAGACATGGTCGATCAGCGACCGGATCACGCCTCCGTGCGTCACGACGATGACGGACTCCGCCACCGGTGCGGAACGACGCCGAGCGTCGCGAGCGATCGTGTCGAGTGCGATGAGCGCTCTCTCTGCGACCCCCTCCAATGTCTCCGCCCCGGGGACCGGAGACAGCCAGTCGCCGTACTTCTCGATGTAGTCCGACACGAGCATGCCCTCGCCCTCGCCGAACTCGCGCTCGCGCATGTCCGGCACCAGCACCGGTGAGCCGAGGCCGAGACTCCCCGAGATGATCTCGGCCGTCTCCCGCGCGCGTTTCAGCGGGCTGGCGTAGATCGAATGGTGCGTGGTGCCCTCGAGGAGACCTGCGGCGGTCCGTGCATCCTCGCGGCCCTTCTCGTTCAGCGGGATGTCGGTGGAGCCCTGGATCCGACGGGCGAGGTTCCAGTCCGTCTGGCCATGGCGGATGAGCGTGAGCAGAGTCATTCGAGGAGCTCCTGGATCGCGGGGAGCACATCGCTGGTGCCTGCGGCGATGGTGGCATCGGCCCAGACGTCCGCGCGCGTGGGCTCACGGTTGATGATGATGAGCGGGATGCTGCGTCGTCGTGCGCGTTCGACGAGCCGCACGCCGGAGTTGACGACGAGAGACGAGCCGGCGACGATCAGAGCGTCGCTGGCACGGAGCAGGGACTCGGCAGCCTTGAAGCGGTCTTGCGGGACGTACTCGCCGAAGAAGACGACGTCAGGCTTCAGCATCCCTTCGCAGACGGTGCACACGGGGACGATGAAGCCGTCGGTGCTCTCCGGGAGCACATCGCCGTCGGGGTTCAATGCCACGTTCTCGGGGACGGTGATCCAGGGGTTGCGCTCTTCGATCTGCACCGCGACGTCGCGGCGATCGAACACCTGACCGCATTTCAGGCAGAGGACCCTGCGCATCGTTCCGTGCACTTCGATCACATGAGAGCTGCCTGCACGCAGATGCAGGCCGTCGACGTTCTGGGTGATGACGCCGCTGACGTGACCTGACGACTCCATGTCGGCGAGCGACAGATGACCCGGATTCGGCTCGGCCCGAGCGAACGCCCGCCACCCGAGATGGCCGCCGACCCAGTAGCGGCGCCGTGCAGCCTCGTCGGCGAGGTACCGCTGGATCGTCATCGGATCGGACCGGTTGCGGGATCCTTCGCCACGGTAGGCGGGGATTCCCGAGTCCGTGGAGATGCCGGCGCCTGTGAGCAGTGCGATCTTGCGACCACGCAGGAGTTCAGCGGTGCGAGCGATGGTGGCCGACAGTTCGACCGGACTCGATGCGCTCACAGGACCTCCCTGTGCGAGTCTACGACGTGCGCAGCGTGGTCGACGCGTCGCGGCTGACCGCGGAGCCGGTGGACCAAGCGATGGCAGACTGGGCCGCGTGGAACTGCTGCGCGTGACCGATCCGGACGACCGACGACTCGACGACTACCGCGGGCTCACCGACACCGCGCTCCGGACCGTGAGAGAACCGGCGGGTGGGCTCTACATCGCCGAATCGACGAAGGTGATCGCTCGGGCGGTCGGGGCTGGTCATCGTCCGCGTTCCGTGCTGGTGCAGGAGCGGCGGGTGGACGACATTCGGGCGATCGTCGGCGACCTCGACGTGCCGGTGTACGTCGTCCCCGACGAGGTGGCTGAATCGGTGACCGGTTTCGCCGTTCACCGGGGCACGATCGCGTCGATGCATCGCCCCGTGCTTCCGACCGTGCGCGAGGTCCTCGACGCCGCGAACCTCGTGCTGATCCTCGAGAACGTCGGCGATCACACCAACGTCGGTGCGGCGTTCCGTGCGGCCGCGGGCCTCGGGGCGGACGCGGTGCTGGTGTCGCCCGGGGGAGCGGACCCGCTGTACCGACGCAGCGTGCGCGTGAGCATGGGGACGGTGTTCCAGGTGCCATGGACTCGCATCACGGATTGGGAGTCTGCCGTGGCGGACCTCCACGCGGCGCGGTTCGACATCGCAGCTCTCGCTCTCAGCGATGACGCCGTGGCGCTCGATGCCTATGTCGCGAACCGCCCCGAGCGAGTCGCCATCGTCATGGGTTCGGAGGGCGACGGGCTCTCCCGCACGGCCCTCGACCACGCCGACACGGTCGTGACGATTCCGATGTCCGGTGGCGTGGATTCCTTGAACGTCGCGTCTGCCGCCGCAGTGGCGCTGTGGGCGCTCACCTCGCCCTGACCGCTGGCCGTCGTCAGTCTGACTTCGGGAGGATGATCGGGGAGGGCTCGGGGCGCTTGGCCACGATGTGATCGCCGGATGACTGGTGGCGCAGACGACGCAGGACCCAGGGCACGAGATGCTCTCGGGCCCAGCCGAAGTCCTCGGTGCGGGCCTCGCGCCAGGTGCGGAGCGGGATGGTCTCGGGCTGCATGGCCTCGAGATCGTTGGGCACGTTGAGCGCGCGCAGAACCATGCGGGCGACCTCGTGGTGGCCCAGCGAGTTGTAGTGCAGGCGGTCGTCGTCGAAGAACCGCATGTCCTGCACGACCTTGAGCGCCCACTGATCGGCGACGATGCAGTCGTGTCGCTCGGCGATCGCGCGCACGTTCTCGTTGTAGATGGCGACCTTGCCGCGGAAAGCCCGGAAGACCGGAGTGAAGGCCGTGTCGACTCCGGTGAAGAGCAGAATCGCGGCGCCCGTCGACGACAGACGCGCGACGGCGTCCTCGAGCTGGGCGGCGATCGCGTCGGGGTCGGTTCCCGGTCGGATCACATCGTTGCCCCCGGCGCAGATCGAGATGAGGTCGGGATGCAGCGCCACGGCGGGCTCGATCTGATCGCGCACGATCTGGGAGATCAGCTTGCCGCGCACGGCGAGGTTCGCATAGGCGAAGTCGTCGACCTGGCGCGAGAGCACCTCGGCGACACGGTCTGCCCAGCCACGGTGGCTGCCCGGCTGCGACGGGTCCGGGTCGCCGATGCCTTCGGTGAACGAGTCGCCGATCGCGACGAACCTCCGCCAGGGGTGCGGATTCTCGTTGTCGAGCTCGGGGGTTCGGATCGAATCCTGATCTGTCATCCAGCTCTCCTTCACGACGAGCGCAGCCGTGCGGTGGAGGCCGCGCAGTGACCGAGCCTACCCGGGTACGAGCGTGCGGGCGAGACGCGCGCGGCGGAACTCGTGAGCGTGCCGAGTGTCGGCGGCAGCGATTATCGTTGTCTCGATGCTCTCTCCGTCCTTTCCTCAGCGTGCCCCTTGGGGAACCGCGAACAAGCTGCGCGCCTGGCAACAGGAAGCGCTGGAGCAGTACTTCCAGGCCGATCAGCGAGACTTCCTCGTGGCGGCGACACCGGGTGCAGGAAAAACCACGTTCGCCCTCACCCTCGCCGTCGAGCTCATGCGCATGGGCGAGGTCAACCGCATCATCGTGGTCGCCCCGACCGAGCATCTGAAGACGCAGTGGGCGGATGCCGCCGCTCGCGTGCACATCCGTCTCGACCCCCGGTTCCGCAACAGTCATTGGGCGCCGGCACGGCATTACCACGGCGCCGTGGTCACCTACGCGCAGGTGGCGGCGAAGTCGTCGGTCCACCGTCATCTGACCGAAGACGCGAAGACGCTCGTCGTGCTCGACGAGGTGCATCACGGTGGCGACGCGCTCAGCTGGGGCGACGCGATCCGCGACGCCTACGGACCGGCGAAGCGCCGACTGCTGCTCTCCGGCACCCCGTTCCGCAGCGACACCGCACCGATCCCGTTCGTCGAGTACCACCCTGACGAGTCCGGCGCGCGCATCTCCCGCACCGACTACAACTACGGCTACGGCCGGGCGCTGGCAGACGGCGTGGTCAGGCCCGTGCTGTTCCACATGTACGCGGGCAAGATGCGGTGGCGCACGAGCAGCGGCGACGAGCTCGAGACGCATCTCGGTCAGGACAACACGAAAGACGTCACGTCGCAGGCCTGGCGCACCGCGCTCGACCCCGAGGGCGAGTGGATGCCTGCCGTGCTCTCGGCTGCGGATCGTCGTCTGACCGAGATCAGGCACCACGTGCCCGACGCCGGAGGACTGGTGCTCGCGACCGACCAGACGGTGGCACGCGCCTACGCCAAGATCCTGCACAGCATCACGGGACAGCAGCCGACGATCGTCCTGTCCGACGACGCGACAGCCTCGGAGCGGATCGAGAAGTTCAGCAACAGCGAGGATCGCTGGATGGTCGCGGTGCGCATGGTGTCGGAAGGCGTCGACGTGCCCCGACTGGCCGTCGGGGTCTACGCGACGTCGTCGTCGACGCCGCTCTTCTTCGCCCAGGCGATCGGTCGCTTCGTGCGGGCGCGTCGACGGGGCGAGGCGGCGAGTGTCTTCCTTCCGCAGGTTCCGGTGCTCATGGGACTCGCGAACGAGATGGACAAGCAGCGCGACCACGCTCTCGATCGTCAGTCGAAGGACGACGACGGGCTCGAGGACTCGCTGCTCGAGTCGGCGAACCGCGAAGACGACGCCTCGGATGCGCTGACACAGGAGTTCAGCTATCAGGCGCTCTCGTCTGTTGCGCACTTCGACCGGGTCGTGTTCGAGGGTCAGGAGTTCGGCCAGCTCGCCGAGCCGGGCACCCCCGAGGAGGAGGAGTTCATCGGGTTCCCCGGTCTTCTCGAGCCCGAGCACGTGCACGAGCTGCTGATGCAACGCCAGGCACGTCAGACTCGCCTGCGAGAGACACGGGAGGCCGAGGCAGGGCCGACCGAGACGACCACGCTCCCGGCGCCGCTGCACCGCACGCTTCGCGAGCAGCGCCAGCTGCTGAACAGCCTCGTCGGCCTGTACGCCCGCCAGAAGGGCGAGCCGCACGGGGCCGTGCACGCGGAGCTGCGCCGGATCTGCGGCGGGCCTGCTGTCGCGCAGGCGACCGTCACGCAGTTGCAGTCGCGCATCGACGTGCTCCGCAAGCGCGTCCGATCCTGAATCGCGCCTTCGGTTCGGAGGCCCGAAAAGCTGGCAATCCTGCTCCCAGTGCCGCCGAGAGAGTGGCTCGAAGCTAGCGTTGAACGGTTGCCCCGTTCCCGGGGATCGTCGATCAGGAGACTTCATGACAGCCCCCGCTGCCGCCGAGCCGACCGCCGCAGACCGTCGCCGCTGGGCGCGCTACCTCGTGGAAGAACGCGCCGAAGGGCTCGTCTACCAGAAGCTCGCGAACCGTCGCACGGGCGAGGAGCGCGAGATCCTGCTCAGCCTCGCCGATGCCGAGCGTCGCCACGAGCAGCACTGGCTCGATCTGCTGGGCGCAGAACCGGCGCGACTGCCGCGAGCCGGTATCCGGTCGCGCCTGCTGGGCTGGATGGCCGGGCGGTTCGGATCCATCTTCGTCCTCGCACTCGCGCAGAGCGCCGAGGACAGATCTCCGTATGATTCCGAGCAGTACGCGACTCCTGCCATGCGCGCAGACGAGAAGGTGCACTCCGAAGTCGTCCGAGGTCTCGCCGCTCGTGGGAGGCGCCGTCTGTCCGGGTCGTTCCGTGCTGCCGTCTTCGGAGCGAACGACGGCCTGGTGAGCAACCTCGCACTCGTGCTCGGCATCGGCGCCACGGGTGTCAGCTCCGCCTTCGTCCTGTTCAGCGGGATCGCGGGTCTGCTCGCCGGGGCTCTGTCGATGGGCGCGGGGGAGTTCGTCTCCGTGCGCTCCCAACGCGAGCTGCTGGCGTCGACGGAAGCCAACGAGGATGCCGCGGCATCCGCCGCAGATCTCGACATCGACGAGAACGAACTCGCTCTGGTCTACCGCGCGCGCGGAATCGGCCAGCAGGAGGCGCTCGAGCGCGCACGGCGGATAGTGGACGCCGCGCGTGCCGGAGTCGAGCGCACGACGACGGGGCCGATCCACCTTCACGCCGGAGACGACCACGAGATCGTCGGCAGCGACTGGACGGCGGCCATCTCGAGCTTCCTGCTCTTCGCGTCCGGCGCGATCATCCCTGTGCTCCCGTGGATCTTCGGACTCGATGGGACGACTGCGGTGGTCGTCGCGCTCGTGCTGGTGGGTGTCGCTCTGCTGTCGACCGGAGCGATGGTCGGCATCCTGTCGGGTGGACCGCCCCTGCGTCGCGCGCTGCGGCAGCTGGCGATCGGCTTCGGCGCTGCGGCCGTCACGTACGTGCTCGGGCTGGTGTTTGGCGTGAGCGCGCTCTGACGCGCCCGCCGGCCCGTGGGGCAGGGCTCGGGGGATTCACCTCGAGTTCTGCCGGACGACACGTCGACACCGAAGGTACGAAGAAGGCCTCGGATATCGTATGGATATCCGAGGCCTGTCTGTGCGCGGAGGGGGACTTGAACCCCCACGCCCTTACGGGCACTACGACCTCAACGTAGCGCGTCTACCATTCCGCCACCCGCGCAGGTGTTGGATGTTCGTTGCCGAACGAAGATTTACATTAGCACGAGCTTCGAGGCACTCAGAAACCGGCGGTGACGCCCGGGCGCGCCACGACGTTTCGATAGCCTGGACCTCATGACTGACGTGGCTCTCCCCGAGGTGGTTCGCATCGCGAGCGACCTGATCCGATTCGACACCTCGAACTTCGGCGGAGGCAACGCGAAGGGTGAGCGTGAGGCAGCCGAATATGTCGGCGCCTATCTGCAGGACCTGGGTCTGGATGTCGAATACTACGAGCCGATCCCGCGGCGCACGAACGTGATGGCGCGCGTGCCGGGGCGCGATCGGAGCAAGCCGGCTCTCGTCGTGCACGGGCACCTCGACGTCGTCCCGGCGATGGCCGAGGACTGGAGCGTCGACCCGTTCGCGGGCATCGTCAAGGACGGCATGCTCTGGGGGCGTGGGGCTGTCGATATGAAGAACATGAACGCGATGATCCTCACGGCCGTCGCAGACCTCCTGCGTGCGGGGGAGCAGCCGGAGCGCGATCTGGTGCTCGCCTTCTTCGCCGACGAGGAGAACGGCGGCGTCGAGGGCTCGGCGCTCGTCGTCCAGAACCACCCGGAGTGGTTCGCGGGAGCGACCGAGGCCATCAGCGAGGTGGGAGGCTATTCGATCACGGTCGACGATCGCCGCGCCTACCTGCTGCAGGTGGGGGAGAAGGCGCTCATCTGGATCCGCCTCGTCGCGCGGGGGCGTGCCGGCCACGGAAGCCGACTGCACGACGACAACGCCGTCACGAAGCTCGCAGAAGCTGTGGCGGCCCTCGGGCGCACTCGATGGCCCCTTCGTCTCACTCCCACCACGGAGGCGCTGTTGCAGGGCCTGAGCGCTCTCACAGGCCGCTCCATCGACGACCCGGACGCGCTTGCTGCCGCCGCCGGCCCCGCTGAGGCGTTCCTCCGCTCATCGTTCCGCACGACGACGAACCCCACGGCGCTCACCGCGGGGTACAAGCACAATGTGATCCCCGAACGAGCCGAAGCGCTGATCGACGTGCGGGTGATCCCGGGAACCGAGGACGAGGTGCTCGCCGAGCTGCAGCAGATCGTCGGCGATGACATCGAGATCCAGACCGTCGTTCGCGACATCGGCATGGAGACGCCGTTCGAGGGCGAACTCGTCGAGGCGATGGTGGCGAGTCTGGGGCGGCACGACCCGGGAGTGCCGGTCATTCCGTATCTGCTCGGCGCCGGAACCGACAACAAGGCGCTGGCCTATCTGGGGATCACCGGGTACGGATTCGCGCCACTCCGCCTCCCTGCCGACCTCGACTTCACGGGGATGTTCCACGGTGTCGATGAGCGAGTGCCCGTAGAATCGCTTGTCTTCGGTCAGCGGGTGCTGGCCGATCTGCTGCGCACGTATTGAGCTCTCTGCTCCACGTCCGCGCACCACGAATCAGAAAGCTCCTCCATGCACTTGTTCGAAGCGCTCATCCTCGGCATCGTCCAGGGACTCACCGAGTTCCTCCCGATCTCCTCCAGCGCCCATCTGCGCATCCTCGGCACGTTCCTGCCGTCCGGCGAGGACCCTGGTGCCGCGTTCACCGCGATCACGCAGATCGGCACGGAGGCGGCGGTCGTGGTGTTCTTCTGGCGCGACATCGTCCGCATCATCGCGCAGTGGTTCCGCTCGCTGACGGGCAGAGTGCCGCGCAGCGATCCGGATGCCCGGATGGGCTGGATGATCATCATCGGGAGCATCCCGATCGTGCTGCTCGGCCTGCTCTTCCAGGATCAGATCGAGACCGTCTTCCGGTCGCTCTGGATCGTCGCGATCATGCTGATCGTGTTCGGCATCCTGCTCGGCGTCGCCGACCACGTGGGCGCGAAGCGACGCAAGCTCGATCAGCTCACCTATCCGCATGGCATCGCATACGGCTTCGCGCAGGCGCTCGCGCTGATCCCGGGTGTGTCGCGCTCGGGCGGGACGATCACGATGGGACTGTTCCTCGGTTATGAGCGCGCGGCTGCCGCGCGCTACGCGTTCCTCCTGGCGATCCCCGCGGTGTTCGGCAGTGGCTTCTATCAGCTGTTCAAGAGCTGGGACGAGCCTTCGTTCTTCTCGTTCGGCGACACGCTCGCAGCGACCGGCATCGCGTTCGTCGTGGCACTGGGCGTGATCGCGTTCTTCATGAACTACATCTCGAAGCGCAGTTTCCTGCCGTTCGTGATCTATCGCATCCTGTTGGGCACGGTGCTCCTGGTCCTTCTCGGCACCGGCGTCATCGCGGCATAGCAGCGCGGCACCGGAGACCTCCGGGCTCAGCGCTTGTGGTCTCCGGGGCCGTCGCCTCTGCGCTTCAGATAGCGCTCGAAGGCCTGAGCGATCGCATCGCCGGACGCATCGGGGGAGTCCCACGTGTCGCGGGTCTGCTCGAGCTGGCGGATGTACTCCGTCATGTCCTCGTCATCGGCGGCGGCGGCGTCGATCGACGCCTCCCACGCGGCGGCCTCGGTGCGAAGGTGATCGCGCGGGACGTCGACGCCGGTCAGCTCCTCGAGCCTGTCCAGAAGAGCGAGGGTGACCTTCGGTGACGGAGTGGCGGAGGCGACGTAGTGAGGCACGCTGGCCCACAGGCTCGCGGTCGGGATTCCGGCGCTCTCGGCGAAGTGCTCGAACACGCTGAGGATGCCGACGGGGCCCTCATAGAGAGACCGCTCGAGGCCATGCGCTGCGCGGACCTGCTCGTTCTGGCTCGAGGCGAAGATCGAGATCGGCCGCGTGTGGGGCACATCCGAGAGCATCGCGCCGAGGGTCACGAACCCGGTGATGTCGTCGCGAAGAGCGACGTCGATGAACTCGGCAGCGAACGACTGCCAGGTGCGCGCGGGCTCGACTCCCGTCAGCACCCAGAACTCGGGACCGGGCCCCGGGTCGCGCGGGCGCCACAGACCGGCCTCGGGCCAGGTGAGCTGGCGGCGGCCTTCGGCGTCCGTCTTCGTAGCCGGGCGGGTGTACTGATAGTCGAAGTACAGCTCCGGGTCGATGGAGTGCACGAGGTCGTAGTCGTTCGCGGAACGCAGCGCGGCGATCGCACCGCTCGCGGCCTCACCCGCGTCGTTCCAGCCATCGAAGGCGACGATGACGATGCGTGAACCGAGGACATCCATCGTGGGCTCCCTTCGCCAATTCCGGATCGGTATCCCTCCAGGCTAGTCCGACCGCGCGGGGACCGGGCGGAGCCACGGGTAACATGGTTCGGTGAGCAGACAGCCCCGCGCGATCCTCTGGGACATGGACGGAACCCTCGTCGACACCGAGCCGTATTGGATGGCAGCCGAGACGGCGCTGGTCGAATCCTTCGGCGGGTCATGGACCCACGAGGACGCCCTTCAGCTGGTCGGCAACGGTCTCATCGACAGTGCGATCATCCTCCAGCACGCGGGGGTGGACATGGACGCGGAGGCGATCATCTCGCTCCTCACCGATGGAGTGCAGGAGGCGCTGCGCACGCAGGGAGTGCCTTTCCGCCCCGGTGCCCGCGAGCTGCTGCAGGACCTGAAGTCGGCGGGGATCCCCACCGGCCTCGTCACGATGTCGCTGCGCCGCATGGCGTTGAGCGTCGTCGACCTGATCGAGTTCGACGCCTTCGACATCGTCGTCGCGGGCGATGACGTGATCCACCCCAAGCCTCACCCCGAGCCGTACCTGCACGCGGCGTCGCTGCTCGAGATCGACATCGCCGAGGCGGTGGTCATCGAGGACTCGCCGACCGGACTCCGTGCAGGCATCGCCTCCGGCGCCGTCGCTCTCGGCGTGCCGCACATCGTCTCCCTCGACGACGTCGGCGCTCACGAGCTCTGGCCGACCCTCGAAGGCCGCACCGCCGCAGACCTGATCGAACTCTTCGACCGCAAGTCCTCCATGACGGGAGCCACCCGATGACCGACATCACCTCACCGCGGCCGAGCGGGCCGTTCCGGGAGGGCGATCGGGTGCAGCTGACCGGCCCCAAGGGTCGTCTGCATACCGTGACCCTCCGCGAGGACGGCGAGCTGCACACCCATCAGGGAGTGCTGCGGCATCGTGACCTCATCGGTCTTCCCGACGGTTCGGTCGCCGCGAACAGCTCGGGGCACGAGTACCTCGCGCTGCGGCCGCTGCTGCGCGATTTCGCGATGTCGATGCCGCGCGGCGCGGCGATCGTCTACCCGAAGGATGCGGCGCAGATCGTGATGCAGGCCGACATCTTCCCCGGCGCGGTTGTCGTCGAGGCGGGCGTCGGTTCGGGCGCCCTCTCGCTCTCGCTGCTCCGGGCCATCGGTCCGGTCGGTCGACTGGTGTCGTTCGAACGTCGTGAGGACTTCGCCCAGGTCGCCCGCGGGAACGTCGAGACATTCTTCGGCGAGACGCCGGACACCTGGAACGTGGTCGTCGGGGATCTCGCCGAGGCGCTTCCAGCCGAGTTCCCGGCCGGCACGGTCGATCGCGTCGTGCTCGACATGCTCGCACCGTGGGAATGCATGGACGTCGTCGCCGACGCACTCACACCCGGCGGCGTCGTGCTCTGCTACGTCGCGACGGCCACACAGCTCTCGCGCGTCGCCGAGTACATCCGCGGTACCGGGCTGTTCACCGACCCCGAGGCGTCCGAGACGATGGTGCGAGGGTGGCACGTCGAAGGCCTCGCCGTCAGGCCCGATCACCGCATGGTGGCGCACACCGGCTTCCTCCTCACGGCGCGCCGGCTGGCACCGGGTGCCGTGGCGCCGCAGGTGAAGCGCAGGGCCTCGAAGAGCAGCTATGGCGATGCGGATGTCGACGCGTGGACGCCCGGCGCCGTAGGCGATCGGGAGATCAACGACAAGAACCTGCGCAAGCGTGCCAGGGAGGCCGCGAAGGCCGCCGAAGGGGCACGTCTCGCATCGGGTTCGCGCGAATCCGAGCCACCGACGGAATAGACTGGAGCGCGTGCGTAAAACGTCCGCCGTTCTGGCAACCCTCAGCCTCGCCGTCCTCACTCTGACCGGATGCGCTTCGGCGCCGTCGTTCGCCGGTGATGTCTGCGATCGTGCGGCCGCGTCTACCCCATCCATCAAGGATTCGGTGTCCGTGGAGGGCGATCTGGGTGAGGCGCCCGACGTCACGGTTTACAGCCCCGTGAAGGCGGACGAGACCTCATTCGCCGACGTGATCACCGGCGAGGGGAACACCCTGACCTCGACTTCTCAGCCCATGGTGCTCGACATCGCCTTCTACGGCGGAGAGAGCGGCGAGAAGCTGTACGAGTCCGAATTCAACGGCGACCCGAGCCGCGTGCACAGCATCTCGTACTGGGCCGAGCGGTCCGCCGGACTCGAGACGGTGCTCGAGTGCGCCACTGGCGGAAGCCGGATCATCGCCGTGCTGACCCCCGAGGACTTCGGTGAAGCCAATGCCGAGGCATTCGGACTCGCGAAGGACGAGAACGTCGTCGCGATCGTCGACCTGCAGGATGTCTACCTGGCCCACGCCGAAGGCGCATCCCAGTTCAACGACGCCCGTGGCCTGCCGACCGTGGTGCGCGCTCCTGACGGGACCCCTGGCGTGATCATCCCCGACAGCGATGCTCCGACGGAGGCTGTGACTCAGACGCTCATCAAGGGCGATGGTGCGAAGGTCGAGAAGGATTCGACGATCGTGACCAACATCATGGCCCTGGGCTGGGATGACAAGACCGTCACATCGAGCAGCTGGGGCGCGGAGCCCAACATCGGTCCGGCAGCGGAGGAGCTCGTCGGCGCGACCGTCGGGTCGCAGCTGCTCGTCGTCGTGCCCGAAGCCGACGGAAACCCGGCGACCGCCATCGTGGTCGACATCCTCGGCATCGTTCCCGTTCCGGAGCAGTGATGGCCGCCCGTATTCCCGCGGAAGAGCGTCTGACGAACCTCGTCGTGGCGCTCATGGCCACGGAGATCGGGCTCACCAAGCAGCAGATCCTCGACAACGTGTCGGGCTACCGTCAGCGTGCCGATGCGGGCGTGCGCTCGGATGCGCTCGAGAAGATGTTCGAGCGCGACAAGGACGAGCTGCGCACTCTCGGCGTCCCCGTCGAGACGATCGGCGACCAGGCTGATCCCAATGACCTCCGCGAAGCCCGGTATCGCATTCCGCAGGCGGAATACGACCTGCCCAGCGACATCGAGTTCACCGCTGCTGAGCTCGCTGTGCTGCAACTCGCCGGCAGTGTCTGGAGTGCCGAATCCGCGTCGGGCGACGCCAAGGCCGGCGTGCGCAAGATCCGGGCACTCGGGATCGACGGCGACGAGCCGATCATCGGCTTCGCGCCACGGATCACCGCTCGCGATGCGGCGTTCCCGCAGCTGCAGGACGCGATCGAGAAGAGCCGCGTCGTCGTCTTCGACTACCTCAAGCCGGGGGAGGACGCACCGCGCCGCCGCAGCATCCGTCCGCTGGCTCTTGTCGACTACGAGGCGAGATGGCATGTCTTCGGCGTCGACGTGGACATCGAGGAGGACCGCATGTTCCTGCTCAGCAGAATCGTCGGGGATGTGAAGATCACATCGAGGGCCTTCGACTCCGCCCTGCGCGAGGGAGCGGGGGAGCGTGCACTGAGCGGTCTCGAGCGCGTCGCCTCTCAGAACTCGGCGCTGCTCGAGGTCACCCCTGGCACCGAGGCCTCGCTGCGTCTGGGCCGCCGTGCGACGCCTGCGGCGACACAGGGAATCCTCGTGCCGTTCGTCGACCTGCATATCTTCGCCGACGAACTCGCCTCGTACGGCCCCGAGGTGCGGGTGGTCGAGCCGGTCGCGCTGCGCACCGCAGTCGTCGATCGCCTGAGCGCGGTCGTCGCGACCAATTCGGACGCAGGGGAGTCACGATGAGCGCTCAGACGAAGCCGCTGCTCGCCGCCGACCGCGTCCGCGTCTACCTGACGCTCGTGCCTTACCTGCTCGAGCACGGCCAGGTCTCGCTCGCTGAGGCGGCTGCGGAGTTCGGGGTGACTCCGGCAGAGATGCGACAGATGGTCGAGAAGCTGACCGTCATCGGCCTGCCCGGTGATTCCGGCTTCTGGCAGCAGCCGCAGGAGATGTTCGACATCAACTGGGACCTCCTCGACGAAGAGGACGTCATCGAGATCACCAACGATGTCGCCCTGCGTCGGGTTCCGCGCTTCACCGCCCGCGAGGCCGCAGCGCTGCTCGCCGGTCTGCAGATGGTCGCCGCCGTGCCGGCGGTCTCCGACTCCGGACTCGTCAGCGGTCTCATCTCGAAGCTGTCGCGCGGTGCGGCAGACGCCCCGGCAGAGGTCGTCGTCGCGCCGAGCGCTGTCGACGAGGTGCGCCAGGTCGTGTCGCGCGGTGTGCAGAACGGTGTCGCCGTGTCGTTCACATACCAGGCGCCCGATGCCGCACCCACCACGCGAACCGTGGATCCTGTGCAGGTGCTGATCACGAACGCACAGTGGTATCTGCAGGGGTGGTGCCACATGCGACAGGCGATGCGGACGTTCCACCTCGATCGGGTGAGCGATGCGCGTCTGACGGACATTCCGATCACACATGCCGGTGACCACGTCCCGGAGGCGTTCACCGCCGTCGAGGACGAGGGCGAGGTCAGAGTGCGTGTGCCCGAGCGGATGGCGCCTCTGCTCGGTGACTTCCTCACCGCGGACAACGCCGACGTCAGTGACGGGATCGTCACCGTGCGGCTGCACCTGGCCGACCCTCGGGGTGTGAAACGACTGGCGGCGAAGTTCGGCGGAGCCCTCGAAGTCGTGGATCCCGGCGTCGCCCGCACGGCTGCACGCGAGTGGGCCGCCGCAGGACTCGCGCTGTATCGCCGACCAGACGGCGACAACGCCGGTTAGACTGCTACTAAACGACGAAGGAGAATCATGGGCGCTTTCGGTTGGCCACATCTGCTGATCATCCTCGCCGTCATCCTGCTGCTCTTCGGTGCGGCGAAGCTGCCGGCACTCGCGAAGAGCCTCGGGCAGTCCGCCCGGGTTTTCAAGGGCGAGATGAAGGCGATGAAGAACGAGGACGCGACTGACGCCGCGGATCCGGCATCCCCGACTCCCGCGGCCACCACCGCGGACACCACGGTGACGGCTCGCGACACGGATCCGGGTCAGCCTCCTCGATCCGCATAGTTCGTGTCCGCTCTCGAATCCGCCGATCCGGGGACGCCGGGCCGCGACAGGCGGATGTCTCTCGGCGCGCATCTGATCGAGCTGCGTCGGCGACTGTTCATCGCGGCCGGCGCTCTCGTGGTCGGCATGATCATCGCGTTCATCATCACCGGACCGGTCATCGATCTCCTGTCGATTCCGATCGCTGCGATCGCCGAAGAAGAAGGCCGCGAGTACGTCGGCCTCAACTTCACGACCGTCACGAGCGGGTTCGATCTCCGAATGCGCATCGCGTTCGCGATCGGTCTGCTGATCTCAGCCCCGGTCTGGCTCTGGCAGGTCTGGGCGTTCGTGATGCCTGGACTCACGAAGAAGGAGACCCAGTACACCTGGGGGTTTCTGGGAGCTGCCATCCCGCTGTTCTTCGGCGGATGCACTGTCGCATTCTTCGTGCTCCCGCACGTGATCGAGATCATGGCGGGCTTCGTGCCGACGGGAATGGCGCAGTTCTTCGACTACGCGACCTATTACGACTTCGTCTTCAAGTTCCTGCTCGTGCTCGGCATCGCCTTCGTGCTCCCGGTCTTCCTCGTCGCGCTCAACCTCGCGGGGGTCGTCTCGGGCAAAGAGATCCTCAAGGGATGGCGCGTCGCCATCCTCGTGTGCACGATCTTCGCGGCCGTCACCACACCGCCCGCCGATGTCTTCTCGATGCTGCTGCTGATGGGGTCCATGATCGTGCTGTACTTCGCGGCCTCACTGATCTCGATGCTCTTCGATCGGCGCAAGCGCAAGGCTGATGCGGCCGCGGGCATCGAACCCGTGAGCGCATGAGCTCGCCGGCAGAGCGATACGCCGCGGCTCGCGAAGCCGCAGGGCACCCGGCGACGGTCGCCTTCGCCGCGAACCAGAAGTTCGAGCTCGACCCGTTCCAGATCGAAGGGTGCCACGCGCTCGAAGACGGGAGCAGCGTGCTGGTCGCCGCTCCCACCGGGGCGGGAAAGACCATCGTCGGAGAGTTCGCGATCCATCTCGCGATGCAGACGCCGCGCGACAAGGCGTTCTACACGACGCCGATGAAGGCCCTCTCCAATCAGAAGTTCCGCGAGCTGGTCGACGTCTACGGCGCCGATGACGTGGGTCTGCTCACGGGTGACACCAACATCAACGGCAACGCTCGGATCGTCGTCATGACGACCGAGGTGCTGCGCAACATGATCTACGCCGATTCCGCAGCGCTGCGCGACCTTCGGTATGTGGTGATGGATGAGGTGCACTACCTCGCCGACCGATTCCGCGGGGCGGTGTGGGAAGAGGTGATCATCCACCTCCCGCAGCAGGTGCGGCTGGTGTCGCTGAGCGCCACGGTGTCGAACGCCGAGGAGTTCGGCGATTGGCTCGACACGGTGCGCGGAAACACCGAGGTGATCGTCTCGGAGATCCGACCGGTGCCGCTCGAGCAGCACGTGCTGGTGCGTGATGATCTGCTCCCGCTGTTCGACGACCGCGCGGGCATCGCGACGGCTCTGGTGAATCAGGAGCTGATGCGAATCCGCTCGTCCACCGGTTCGAACTACGACAACAACCGTGAGGCGCAGTCCTACCGCAGCAATCGTCATGCGGGACGGCAGGCGCAGCGTCCGCCACGCGGAGGACGCCGTGCGGTCCGCTCGGCGAACGTGCAGCGGATCGAGCGCATGGACCGCCCCGACGTGGTGCGGCTGCTCGAGGCGGCCAACCTGCTGCCGGCGATCTTCTTCATCTTCAGCAGGGTCGGCTGCGACGCTGCGGTACAGCAGGTCCGCAGATCGGGTGTCCGTCTGACCTCGACCGAGGAGCGGGCCGAGATCCGCGCGATCGTCGAAGACAGGACGCGGACACTGCAGGACGAGGATCTCGGTGTTCTCGGATACTGGGATTGGCTGGAGAACCTCGAACGCGGCGTGGCCGCCCACCACGCCGGGCTCCTGCCCGCCTTCAAAGAGGTCGTCGAGGAGCTCTACAAGCGCAAGCTCGTGAAGGTCGTGTTCGCGACCGAGACCCTGGCGCTGGGCATCAACATGCCCGCACGCACCGTGGTGCTCGAGAAGATGGAGAAGTTCAACGGTGAGGCCCGGGTGGCGATCACCTCGGGGGAGTACACCCAGCTCACCGGGCGAGCCGGGCGACGGGGCATCGACGTCGAAGGCCACGCCGTGGTGCAGTGGACCGCGGGGATGGATCCGCAGGCGGTCGCCGCACTCGCCTCACGTCGCACCTACCCGCTCAACTCCAGTTTCCGTCCGACGTACAACATGGCGGTCAACCTGATCGACCTGTTCGGCAAACAGCGGGCGCGCGAGGTGCTCGAATCGTCCTTCGCTCAGTTCCAGGCCGATCGCGCGGTGGTCGGACTCGCCAGGCAGGTGCGTGAGGCCGAGGAATCCCTCGACGGCTACAAGGCGGCGATGGTCTGCGACCACGGCGACTTCTTGGACTATGCCTCGATCCGCCGGGAGCTCAGCGACCTCGAGAAGAAGAACCGTCAGGACTCGAACGCTCCGCGGGCATCGCGCGACAAGCGCATGAAGCAGATCCAGAGCCTGCGCACCCGGATGCAGCGGCACGGCTGCCACCGCTGCCCCGATCGCGAGGCCCACGCCCGCTGGGCGGAGCGGTACTGGAAGCTCAAGAGGCAGAACGACCGCATCCGTCGTCAGATCGAGACGAGGACCGGAACGGTGGCTCGCGTCTTCGATCGTGTCGTCGAGGTGCTCGAGACGCTCGACTACCTCCATCGAGACGAGAACGACGAGACCACTCTCACCGAGGCCGGTCGGACGATGCGTCGCATCTACGGAGAGCGTGATCTCCTGGTCGCAGAATCCCTGCGGCAGGGTCTCTGGAGCGGCCTGGACGCTCCGTCGCTCGCCGCCATGGCCTGCTGCCTCGTCTACGAGCCGCGTCGCGATGAGGCGAACGCGGGCGAGCGCGATCTGCCGAGAGGGGCTTTCCGCGCAGCCTACGAGAAGACCACGACTCTCTGGGCCGAGCTCGACGACCTCGAGAAGGATCACCATCTTCCGGGGTCCGAGCCCTTGGCTGCCGGTCTCGCGGGCGCAATGCACTCGTGGGCCCGGGGCGGGATGCTCGATCGCGTCCTGATCGACGCCGACATGGCCGCGGGCGACTTCGTCCGGTGGGCCAAGCAGACGATCGACCTGCTCGACCAGCTCTCGATCGTCGCGGAGGACGGCGCCCTGGCGCGCAATGCCCGCGTCGCTCTCGACGGCGTGCGCCGCGGCATCGTCGCCTACTCCTCGATGTGAGAACGGGACCGATGCCTGATTCCCCAGCGCGACAGCGCCCTCTTCTGCCGCTTTCGCTCGCCCTTCCCGTTGCGGCCCTGGCTGCGCTCCTGATGAATCTCTCCTACCCGGATGCCGCGGTGTGGGCACTGGCGTTCCCGGCAACCGCGTTGCTGCTCGTCGCGCTCATCGGCCGTCGGGTCGGAGGCGCGCTCGCGGTGGGGCTGGTCTACGGGGTGATCTTCTTCGGACTGCTCGTGTCGTTCACCTCGCGCTACCTCGGCCCGCTGCCCTGGGCCGCACTGAGCGTCCTCGAAGGCGTCCTCACGGCGGTGGCGCTGATCCTGATCACGCTCGCCTATCGATGGATCCCCACAGCCTTCCCTGGCGCCTGGGCGCGCCTCCTGCTTCTTCCGGCCGTCGTGGCTGCGCTGTGGGTCGGGCGCGAGGTGTTCGTCGGCTCCTGGCCGTACGGAGGCTTCCCGTGGGCCCGTCTGGGCATGAGCCAGGCCGAGAGCCCGCTGGCCCCGGTCACCTCGTGGATCGGCGTCAGCGGTCTCAGCTTCCTGATGGTGTTCCTCGTCGCCCTCCTCATCCAGGTGATTCGCGAACGTGCCTGGCGACGCCCGACCGCGCTGATCGCACCGGTCATCGTGACGGTGGCCCTGCTCATCACGCCCCTGTTCCCCACGACCGTCACCGGGTCGATGCGCATCGCCGCGGTGCAGGGGAACGGGCCGAGCGGGTATTTCGACGAGCGCCAGCCCTACTCGCTCATCGACGCGCAGACGGACGCGACCGAACCGCTCTACGGCGAAGACGTCGATCTGCTGGTCTGGCCCGAGGGATCGCTCGACTTCGACCCGTTCCAGTCGGATTCGTTGGCGCGGAGGATGAGCGCGATCACCTCGCGAATCGGCGCGCCGCTGCTTGCCAACGCCGCGACGGAGCGAGAGGGCCTGTTCTACAACACCTCACTGCTGTGGACGGAAGACGGCGGGGACGGGCAGCTGCACGACAAGCGGCACCCGGTTCCCTTCGGCGAGTACGTGCCCGACCGTGCCTTCTTCAATGCACTCGCGCCCGATCTGATCGGACTCATCCAACGCGAATACACCCCGGGAACGAACCCGCCGGTCATCGATGTCGACGGCGTGAGGGTCGGATTGGCGATCTGCTTCGACGTCATCTACGACGACGTGATCAGCGAGGGAATGGCCGAAGGAGCCGAGGTTCTCGTCTTCCAGACCAACAACGCCGACTTCCGAGGCACCAACGAGAATCTGCAGCAGCTGGCATTCGCGAGGATGCGGGCGATCGAGACCGGCCGCAGCGTCGTGAACATCTCGACGGTGGGCACGAGCCAGATCATCCGCCCGGATGGGTCCACCGTATCGAGCCTCGACGCAGGAAAGGCCGGAGCGCTGCTCGAGGATGTCGAGCTTCGCTCCGGCCTGACAGCCGGTGTCGTCACCGGCCCCTGGATCCAGATGCTGCTGCTGTGGGGCGGGCTGGGCGCGCTGGCCTTCGGATGGTTGCGCGCCCGTCGGCGCTAGGCGCCGATCTTCTCGCGGGTCGGGTCTTCACCTGCACCGCGGCGCGCGCGAATGAAGGCGAGTCGCTCTTCGAGCAGTTCTTCGAGTTCTGCGCGTGTACGACGCTCGAGAAGCATGTCCCAGTGCGTTCGCGCTGCCTTCTCGTCGGTCGCGTCGAGCGTGACGGCCTGGCCGTCGACGTTCAGGCGGGCGTCCGCTCCGCAGGCACGGCATTCCCAGGTCTGGGGCGGTTCTGCGTCCGCCGAGAACATCAGGTTCGTGACATGGCCGCAGGTGTCACAGATGTAGGTGGTTTCACGGCGCTCCATGAAAACGACGCCCTCTTCGCTCTGTAGGCTCTGGGCGCCGAGTCGGATGCCGCGTAGGCTGCGATCTGCCATTGTGTGGTCCTCTCGTCGCTGTCAGGTATAACGCTCCAGCCTGTGCGCTTCATCCACGCGGGCGGAATCTCGGCGCGATTCACAGCGGAATCCCAGCGCCACAGCGTAGAGGCGGCGTGGCGCGATCAGCGGCCGATCGTCGCCAGCGCGAGGTCCGCGCGGTCCGTGACGATCCCGTCGACACCTGCATCGACCAGCCGTCGCATGGAGTCGGCGTCGTTCACCGTCCACACGTGGACCTCGACGCCGCGTCGGTGCGCGGCGCTGATCAGAGGGGGAGTGAGAACCTTCACACCGCGGTGACGCTCGGGGATCTGGAGGACGTCGATGTCGCGCAGCGCGCGGCCGGGGGAGACGCGGACAGCCGAGAGGGCGCGAACTGCGGCGATGGTGCGACTGCCACCCGATGTGGCCGGTCTGAGAGCGGCACCTGCACGGAGCACCGATGCGATCGTGGCGCGACGGTCGGAATCCGAGAAGCTGGTGACGAGCACACGGTGCGTGTGATCTTCGAGAATCGGGCCGAGGGGCTCGGCGGCCTCGGTGGTCTTCACATCGATGTTGAAGCGCGTCGTCGGGAATGCCGACAGGGCCTCGGCGACGGTGAGGAGACCGCCGTGATCGGCGAAGATCGCGGCGAGCTCACGCGTGCGTACATCCCGCACGGGTCGGGGGTCGCCGACAAGGCGCTGCAGCGTCGCATCGTGGAAGAGAACGACGTCACCGTCGGCCGTCATCCGGCAGTCCGTCTCGATGAACTCGGCGCCGGCGGCGTGAGCCGCGGCGAAGGCCGCTGCCGAGTTCTCCCAGACGCCGGAGTCCTCGCCCGCCGTGGTGATCAGACCGCGGTGAGCGAGGACTCGGGGGTGGGCTGCCTTCTCGAAGTAGGGGTGCGTCACGCGCCCGGGTGGTTCGTCGGAGGCTGTCCGGGCTTCGGCGTGAACGCGGTGCCGATGCCCTTGAGCGCCTCGGTCAGCTCGCTCGGGATGATCCAGAGCTTGTTCGACTGTCCCTCGCTGATCTTCGGCAGCATCTGCAGGTACTGGTAGGCCAGCAGCTTGTCATCCGGCTCACCCTGGTGGATGGCGGTGAAGACATTCTGGATCGCCTCGGCCTCACCCTGGGCGCGCAGCACAGCCGCCTGCTTGTCACCCTCTGCGCGGAGAATCTCCGCCTGCCGTGCGCCCTCCGCCTCGAGGATCGCGGACTGCTTGGTTCCCTCGGCCGTGAGGATGGCCGCACGGCGGTCACGCTCGGCGCGCATCTGCTTCTCCATCGAATCCTGGATGGAGATGGGCGGGTCGATCGCCTTCAGCTCCACTCGCCCGACGCGGATGCCCCATTTGCCGGTCGCCTCGTCGAGAACGACGCGGAGCTGGCCGTTGATGTTGTCGCGGCTCGTCAGAGCCTCTTCGAGGTTGAGGCCACCGACCACGTTTCGGAGGGTCGTCGTCGTGAGCTGCTCGACCGCACCGAGGTAGTTCGCGATCTCGTATGTCGCGGCGCGAGCGTCGGTCACCTGGAAGTAGACGACGGTGTCGATCGAGACCACGAGGTTGTCCTCGGTGATCACAGGCTGCGGCGGGAACGAGACCACCTGTTCGCGCATGTCGATGAGGGGCCGGAGGCGATCGATGAAGGGCACCAGGATGTTGAGTCCGGGCATCAACGTCTTGTGATAGCGGCCCAGGCGCTCGACCACGCCGGCTGTGGCCTGCGGGATGATGCGGATGGAGCGAGCCAGCGTGACCACCACGAAGATGATGATCGCGATGACGAGTATCCACCCGATCGCGGCGGGGATGAACGATGCATCGTCCAAGAGGTTCTCCTAGTCGTTGACGGGACGGACGGTCGCGGTCGCGCCGTTGATCGCGATCACTGCGATCGGTGAGCCCTGGGGGATCGGCACGGCACCTGCGGTGCGGGCGGTCCAGGTGTCGCCGTTGCTCAGCTTCACCTGTCCGGAGATCTGGGTGATGTCCTGCAGGGCCGTGCCTCGCAGATTCAGCAGGGCCTCGACGTTGGACTTGGTCGGGTCTTCGCCGCGATGCAGACGCTTGATCAGCGGCGGACGCAGGAAGAGGATGAACAGTGCGGCCGCCGCCGCGGCGATCAGCACCTGGACCCACACCGGGATGCCGAGGAAATCGGTGACGAGGCCGACTGCGCTGCCGAAGCTCAGCATCAGGAAGGTGAAGTCGAGAGTGAGCATCTCGATCACGAGGAAGATGGCGATCAGGATCAGCCACCCGATCCATGCCCATTGGTCGATGAACTGTACGAATGTCGCGAAGTTGTCCATGCGGCCTCCTTTGCGGTCAACCTATCACGCGGCACGAGCCGGTTCCCGGTTCGAAGGGGCCGGCTTGATAGTCTGAAAGCGCCGTGTCATCACGGCGATTCACGCATCAGAGGAGTCACCGTGACCGACGTTCTTCCCGCAGGTTCTCTCGAGGGCAAGGTCGCCCTCGTCACCGGCTCGTCTCGAGGAATCGGGGCGGACACCGTGCGCTACCTCGCCGAGGCGGGGGCCGACGTGGTCATCAACTTCCGCAACAAGGCGCCGCGCGCCGAGAAGCTCGCCGCTCAGCTGCGCGAGCTGGGGCGACGCGTGCTCGTCGTCGGCGCCGACCTCACCGACCCCTCGTCGGTCGGCGAGATGTTCGATGCGGTGAAGGCCGAGTTCGGTCGCCTCGATGTGCTCGTGCTGAACGCATCAGGGGGCATGGAATCCGGGATGGCTGAGGACTACGCGCTGACGCTCAACCGCGACGCGCAGCTGAACGTCCTCGACGCCGCTGCCCCTCTGCTCGGCGATGGGTCGCGGGTCGTCTTCGTGACGAGCCACCAGGCCCACTTCATCCGCACCACGCCGACGATGCCGGAGTACGAGCCGGTCGCGCTGTCGAAGCGTGCAGGTGAGGATGCGCTCCGCGAGCGCATCCCCGGTCTCGCCGAGAAGGGCATCGGGTTCACCGTCGTCTCCGGCGACATGATCGAGGGCACCATCACGGCGACGCTGCTCGAGCGCGCCAACCCCGGCGCGATCGCCGAGCGCCGCGAGTCCGCAGGCAAGCTCTACAACGTGTCGGAGTTCGCGGCGGAGATCGCACGTGCGGCAGTCGACGCCGTTCCCGCAGACAACACCCGGTTGGTCGGCGACGTCAGCGCCTTCGAGGCCGAGTGAGTCTCTGACTCCAACAGAGAGAGCCCCGTCCGGATGGACGGGGCTCTCTCTGTTGGAGGCGAGTCAGATCGCGGAGTCGGCCTTCGCCGAGGCCACGAACTCCTTCGCGTCCTTGCCGAGGGTGATCGCGCGGACGATCTGCACGATTCCGAGAACGACGAGCGAGATGCCGAGCACCAGCCAGAGCACCGCCGCCGCGTACAGCGGGGAGAAGAGCACGACGATACCGGCGATGATGCTGAGCAGTGCGTAGAGCAGCGTCCAGACCCGCGAGCCGTCCTGTCCGAGGAGGGACAGCGCCACCACTCCGTCGACGATCCAGCTGATGCCGATGAAGATGACGACGACGAGCGCGAGGGTCGCCGCGGCGACTCCGAGGTTCGCGAACGCGATCACGCCGGCGACGATGTAGACGAGGCCCAGCACGATGTGGCCGACTCGAGCCCATCCGCCCTTGACCTTGGAGAAGATGCCCAGTCCTATGTAGACGAGACCTGCGATCACGAGGTAAGTGGCGAAGATGCCTGTGACGATCACGGCGGACTTGAGCGGCCAGACGAGCAGGACGATGCCGGCGATGAGGGCGATGGCGCCCGAGACCGCCAGCACCACGCGAATGGACTTGAACAGTGACTTCGCTTCGGTTGCGAGTGGATCAGACATGGTTGGGGACCCCTTTCTGAGAAAATCCTGTGAGGGATGGTCACAGAGTAGCGCTGTCCGGGGCGGGATGGGGGGAGGTCGACATCGATATGTCGCGGACGTTCACACGCTGTTACGCGAGGTCATGCGAAAATCGGGGGGTGACCCCGGACGACGATGCGCGGCTCCGCGAGCTCGTCGTGATGCGCAGAGTGCGGGATCGCATCGATCGCGAGTATGCGACGCCTCTCGATGTCGAGGCTCTGGCGCGCGGCGCGCACATGTCGGCGGGGCATCTGAGCAGGCAGTTCAAGGAGACCTACGGCGAATCGCCGTACTCCTATCTGATGACGCGGCGGATCGAGCGGGCCATGGCATTGCTGCGCCGCGGCGACCTCAGCGTCACCGAGGTGTGCTTCGAGGTGGGGTGCTCATCGCTCGGCACCTTCAGCACACGATTCACCGAGCTCGTCGGTGTCTCACCCCGCGTGTATCGTGAGCGCGCAGCGGATGTCGACGGCATCCCCACCTTCCAGGCGAAGCACGTGATCAGACCGATCAGGAATCAAGAAGCGCCGCGCACGGGCGCGCACCTAACGTGAATCCCATGAGAATCAGCATCCACTACGCATTCCTTCCGCACACCGACGCCGATGCGGCCCTCGGCTTCTATCGTGACGCCCTCGGGTTCGAGGTGCGCAACGACGTCGGCTACGACGGTCTCCGATGGCTCACGGTCGGTCCGCAAGGGCAACCGGAGACGTCGATCGTGCTGCACCCGCCGGCCACAGACCCCGGGATCACCGACGCCGAGCGACAGACGATCCTCGAACTCATCGCCAAGGGCAGCTACGGCGCGCTGACGCTTGCGAGCGACGATCTCGATGCCGTGTTCGAGCGGCTCGTCGAGAGCGGCGCGGACGTGGTCCAGGAGCCCATGGACCAGCCGTACGGCGTGCGCGACTGCGCGTTCCGCGACCCTGCGGGCAACCTTCTCCGAATCAACCAGGCCGGCTGACCCCGGTCGCTACTCGAGGATCCTCATGACGACGCACCCCGCTGACGGCCACGACATCATCCGCGTGCAGGGTGCGCGCGAGAACAATCTGAAAGAAGTGAGCGTCGACATCCCCAAGCGTCGTCTCACCGTGTTCACCGGCGTCTCGGGGTCGGGCAAGAGCTCGCTGGTCTTCGACACGATCGCCGCCGAGTCCCGGCGCATGATCGATGAGACCTACAGTGCGTTCGTGCAGGGATTCATGCCGTCGGTGCCTCGCCCCGACGTCGATGTGCTCGAGGGACTCACGACCTCGATCATCGTCGATCAGGAGCGCCTCGGGGCGAATCCGCGGTCGACGGTCGGCACGGTCACCGATGCGAACGCGATGCTGCGGATCCTCTTCAGCAAACTGGGTCAGCCCTACATCGGGGGCCCCACAGCCTTCTCCTTCAACATCCCCACCCAGAGGGCCAGCGGGGTGATGACAGGTCCGGGGGGCGAGAAGAAGATCGTCAAGGACGCGATCTACCTCGGTGGCATGTGCCCTCGGTGCGAGGGCAGGGGAGCGGTGTCCGACCTCGACCTCACTCAGATCGTCGACGAGTCGAAGTCCCTCGACGAGGGGGCCATCATGGTCCCGGGGTACACCGCGGACGGCTGGATGGTGAAGGGCTTCTCCGCGTCGGGGTTCTACCCGGCCGACAAGCCGGTCGCCGAGTTCACCGAGAAGCAGCGCCACCTGTTCCTCTACGGCGAGGTCACCAAGGTCAAGATCTCGGGAATCAACATGACCTACGAGGGGCTCATCCCCAAGATCACGAAGTCGATGCTGTCGAAGGACCTCGACGCCCTGCAGCCGCACATCCGCGCCTTCGTCGAGCGCGTGGCGACGTTCGCGACCTGCCCGGAGTGCGACGGCACCCGTCTCACCGAGGGTGCTCGGTCGTCGAAGATCGACGGCATCAGCATCGCGGATGCGTGCCGCATGCAGGTCACGGATCTGGCCGAATGGGTGCGCGGTCTGGAGCTCCCTGGCGCAGCTCCGCTCCTCGAGGCGCTGCGTGCCAACCTCGACGCATTCGTCACGCTCGGCCTGGGGTACCTGAGCCTCGAACGGCCCTCAGGTACGTTGTCCGGCGGAGAGGCGCAGCGCATCAAGATGCTGCGCCATCTGGGGTCGTCTCTCACCGACGTCACCTATGTGTTCGACGAGCCGACCATCGGCCTGCATCCGCATGACATCCAGCGCATGAACACGCTGCTTCTGCGCCTGCGCGACAAGGGCAACACGGTGCTGGTCGTGGAGCACAAGCCCGAGACCATCGTGATCGGTGATCATGTGGTCGACCTCGGTCCCGGCGCGGGAAGCGCGGGAGGCGAGATCTGCTTCGAGGGAACCGTAGAAGGCTTGAAGGCCAGTGGCACGCGCACGGGTGATCATCTCGACGATCGAGCAGTGCTCAAGGAATCGGTGCGCAGCAGCACCGGTGCGATCGAGATCCGCGGTGCCAACGCCAACAACCTGCAGGACGTCGACGTCGACATCCCCACCGGCATTCTCACTGTGGTCACCGGGGTCGCCGGTTCGGGCAAGAGCTCGCTGATCCACGGATCGGTGTCGAAGCTCGAGGGCGTCGTCGCGATCGACCAGGGGGCGATCAAGGGATCACGACGGAGCAACCCCGCCACATACACCGGCATGCTCGAGCCCATTCGGAAGGCGTTCGCGAAAGCCAACGGCGTCAAGCCCGCGCTGTTCAGTGCGAACTCCGAAGGAGCGTGCCCGACATGCAAGGGCGCCGGGGTGATCATCACCGAGCTCGGGTTCATGGACACGATCGAGACGCCGTGCGAGGACTGCGGCGGCAAGCGGTTCCAGGCTGCCGTCCTCGAGTACAAGCTCGCAGGCAAGGACATCACCGAGGTGCTGGATCTGCCTGTCGCCGAGGCGAGGGTGTTCTTCTCCGAAGGGGACGCGAAGCTGCCCGCCGCCGCCACGATCCTCGGTCGCCTCGAAGACGTCGGTCTGGGGTATCTCTCCCTCGGGCAGCCGTTGTCGACGCTGTCGGGCGGCGAGCGTCAGCGCATCAAGCTGGCCATCCAGATGGGGGAGAAGGGCGACACGTACGTGCTCGACGAACCGACCACGGGCCTGCACCTCGCGGACGTCCAGAACATCCTCGGCCTTCTCGATCGACTCGTCGAATCCGGCAAGACCGTCATCGTGATCGAGCACCACCAGGCGGTGATGGCTCACGCCGACTGGATCATCGACATCGGACCGGGCGCGGGCCATGACGGAGGTCGGGTCGTCTTCGAGGGAAGCCCGGCGGATCTCGTCGCGGCCAAATCGACGGTCACGGGGGAGCACCTGGCGGAATACGTCGGCGCGTAGGGGAGGGGCCTGCCTCAGTCCCGGCGCGCGACGATGGTGAAGGTGCAGGGGATGAGGTTCCGTTCCGCCTCTGGCCACGCGTAGCCGCCGGACACCTCGACCATCCGCGGGCTGAACTGCCAGGGAAGTGTTCGTCCCTCATCGAAGTGCAGGAGGCGGAGACCGGCTCTCAACAGCGATCCGAGGATCTCGGAGAGGGGGTGCGGCCACTCGTAGGTGCGCGGGTGAGCGACCTTGCCGTCTCCGGCGTAGGTCGACTCGTCGTCCCATTGCTGCGCACGGCCGTCGCCGAAGTACGGGTAGCGGGTCGTGAGTTCTTGGGCGCCCTCGTCGAGAGCCAGCAGCGCAGGATGGCCGTCGCGGATGAAGAACGTCCCACCCGGACGCAGCAGAGCGACGATCTGGGCCGCCCATCGGTCGAGATCCTCGAGCCAGCAGATCGTCGCGATGCTCGTGTAGACGATGTCGAAGTCGCCTGACACCACGTTGCTCGCATCGAGGACGTCGGTCTGGACCCACGTGGCCGAGACCCCGACGCGGTTCGCGAGTGCCTCTGCGGCTTGCAGCGCCGGCTCCGAGAAATCGACGCCGGTCACGATCGCCCCGGCACGCGCCAAGGAGATCGTGTCCGTGCCGATGTGGCACTGGAGGTGGCACACGTCCAATTCCGCGAGCGTTCCGCCGCGCGCGAAACGGTTGAGCACCGGCAGGTCGTCGCTCACGACGTCGCTGATGTGAGTCGGCTCGTCGTACGCGTCCAGACCGTATGCYGCTTCGTGCAACGGGACGCGATCATCCCAGTTCTGTCGGTTGGCGTTTCGCGCCGCTTCCCAGTCGATCTCGACGTTGCTTCCGTTCACGTCACGAGCCTATCGACCGCTCCGATCGCGGCAACGTAGTAACGCCGATAATGCACATTATGTCAGAACACGTCAGAATCGGCCTCCCCGTCGCTTATGGACCCGCGGTGTCGAAGCCAGTCACACTCCCATAGCTGTCACGACCAAACCCGCGCCCGCAGCGGTGAAGGCGCCTCCGAGCGCGCCCCGCAACGGAGCCGGCTGTCTGCGGGCTGCATCTGGCTGTGGAACACGTGTCCGCCTCGTTACGGTCACCATGGAGTGCCTCGCAGGTCGATGTCACCCTCCGGCCATAGATCTGCGTCAGCGCCCGAGCCGGCCGAGAAGACGAGTATCGGCCCCGCCGAAGATGTCACCGTCTCGTTCGAGTCGATCATCGAGACATGACGTTCTACGGCGTTCACCCGTGACCAGCCGGTGCGCTCGTAGAACGGCACGACCTCCTCTCGGCACCCGAGGTAGCCGAAACTCACACGATCGTCGTCGCGCATCGCCTGCTGCGCGTGCGACATCACGAGGCGACCGAGTCCGTCGGAGCGCGAGTCTGGATGGACGAGGACTCCCCCGGTTCCGGCGACCGCGACCTCGCGTGCGCCGACGCGTATGAGGCGCCGTTGAAACCCGACGTGCGCGACAGCGATGGTGCCACGGAACACGATCGCGTGCACATCTGCGGGCGAATACCCGTACGGGCGATCGGGGTTCCACTCTCCATGCTCCGCTCGGTACTCACGATCGAAGAGTTCTCTCAGTGCCGCCGATTGCGATTCGGACAGGGCATCATGCTCGACGATGTCGACTTGGTGAGTCATTCAGAGCCCCCGTGCGTCGGATCGACGGCGGTGGGGGTCGCAGGCAGCGCCGTCTCGAGAGTCAGGTCGAGTCGCGGGTCGAGTGCGGTGCGGGTCATCGGTTCTCCTCCGGATCGGCCATCAGGGCGTCAAGGCGGTCAGTGCGGTCTTCCCAGACTCGCCGTTGCTCGTCGAGCCAGTGCCCCACGACCGCGAGGCGGTCGCGATCGAGTGTGCAGGTGCGCACGCGACCGCTCTTGGATGTGCGGATGAGTCCGCTGTCCTCCAACGCGTGGATGTGCTTCATGAACGACGGAAGCGTCATCGCGAAGGGCTGCGCGAGCTCGCCCACGCTCGCCGGGCCGCGACCTAGTGTGCGAACGACCTCGCGGCGAGTCGGATCCGCGAGAGCAAGGAAAACCGCGTTCTCGTCCTGATCGTTAGCCATGAAGATAAGTATTGATCACGGGAACAGTTAGCGCAAGGGCAAAGTTTCTGCGGGTCTCTCCATGCAGATGAGCCCCTCTCGGTCGTCCCACGACGCGACGCGTTCGAAACCGCGCGATTCGTAGAGCCTGATCGCCGGCGCCCGCCACTCCCAGACGGACAGCCGGACGCGTCCTGTTGTCAGCGCCAGTGCAGCATCCAGCAACGCGGATCCGAGACCACGTCCACGGAGGTTCGGATCTGCCCAGAGTCGCTTGATCTCGGCCTCTCCCCCATCGACCCGTACGATCACCACACCGACGGGCCCCTGCTCGGTCATTGCGAGCAGAGTGGTGCAGTCCGCGTAGGCGGCGACCGGATCGGACACCTCGCGCTCGTAACTCGGCGGCAACGCTGCCAGCCCTGCAGGCGATGCCTCGGCATACTCGACCTTCTCCGCCTCGGTCTGCAGCAGATACGTGCGGACGAGTTCACTCACCGCGGTCGTGTCAGCGTCATCCCACGTCGATGCACGGACGCGGAGCGACCGACGGAGTTCGTCATACGGAGGATGATGATGAGGATGAGACGTCACACACTCATTCTGGCGTCACCGCGCAGCCCAGACCCCGAGCTCGTTGCCACTCGGGTCGATGAAGTGCAGTCGCCGTCCACCGGGGAACTCGTACGGCCCCTGGACCACTGCGCCGCCCGCGTCGGTGATCGACTTCTGTGTGGCGTCGAGATCGTCGGAGTACAGCAGCACGAGCGGCCCGCCGGGCGGACGCCCCTGGTCGGAGAGAAGCAGACCGCCCACCTCCGTGCCGTCTCCGGTCAGCGAGGCGATACCCGCGTAGGCGGGACCGTAGTCCACGAAGACCCAGCCGAACGCGTCTCGGTAGAACCGCTTCGCCGTCTCGAGATCATTGACGACGAGCTCGACGTAGTTGATGGAGTGGTGCACGGGTACAGGTGTCATGCGGCCACGGTAGCGAGAGCGTCGGACATCCGGCACCCTCTGCTCGAGTGTCCTCGCGTCGGGAGACTCTCCCACGAGGAGTACCGTGGGAGGAGTGCAACAGGTTCCCCGCTCCCCCGTGACCACCCCGGGTTGGAGGGCCTGGCTCATCTGGGGCGTGGGTGTCGCAGCCTACGTTCTCGCCATCACCAACCGCACGTCGCTCGGCGCCGTCGGCGTGGAGGCCGCTGATCGGTTCCAGGCCGATGCGTCGACCCTCGCGCTGTTCGCCGTGGTGCAGCTCGCCGTCTACGGCGGGATGCAGATCCCCATCGGAATCCTGCTCGACCGCTTCGGTTCCCGCCCCATCATGACGATCGGCATGCTGCTCATGGCAGCGGGTCAGCTCACGATGGCCCTCTCCCCCGGCATCGGGATCGCGATCTTCGCCCGCATTCTTCTCGGCGCAGGTGACGCGGCGATCTTCCCCGCCGTGCTGCGATTGGTGGCGACCTGGTTCCCGGCGCAGCGGGGACCGATCATGGTGCAGTTCACCGGCATCATCGGTCAGGCGGGCCAGTTGATCGCACTCGTACCGCTCGCAGCTCTTCTGCACTTGACCACGTGGACGGTCACCTTCGGCAGCATCGCGGGACTCGGCGTCCTGTTCACGATCCTCGTCGCGCTCGTCATCCGCAATCACCCCGCCGAGCGCGGCGCTGACGTGACGATCGACACCGACACGGGCGTTATCCGCGTCGTCACCTCGGCCATCGATACGGGCGTCGGCATCCGCGCGGCCTGGGCCCACCCCGGCACGCGTCTCGCGTTCTGGTCGCACTTCACGACGCCGTTCGCCGGCACCGCCTTCATCCTGCTGTGGGGAATGCCGTTCCTCACCGCGGCTCAGGGACTCGACACCGCGCACGCCGCGGGGATCATCTCGGTGTATGTGGTGGCCGGAATGGCGCTGGGTCCCATCATCGGCGACCTCTCTCGTCGTCTGCCCAACCAGCGCTCGCTCGCACTCGTCCTGCCTGCCGTCGGTGTGCAGGTCGTCGCATGGGTGGCCGTCCTCGCTCTGCCCGAGCCGGCTCCGCTCTGGCTGCTCTACCTTCTCGCCGTGGCTCTCGCGACGGGAGGCCCGGCGAGCATGATCGCCTTCGACCACGCACGCACGCACAATCCCTCGCACCGCCTGAGCACCGCGACCGGAGTGACGAATGCGGGCGGGTTCATCGCTGCTCTGATCGCGATCTTCCTCATCGGGCTCGCTCTCGACCTGCAAGGGGCGGGAACGCCGGAGACCTACTCACTCGAGGCATTCCGGGTCGCGTTCCTCATGCCCATCCCGCTCTGGATCCTCGGCGTCACCTTCATCCTGATCGAGCGCAAGCGCACACGCATCAGGATGGGCTTGGATCCCGAGAGGCGACGCTGACTGCTTCTAGGATGAGGCTCATGCCCACGAGCTTCACCTTCTCGAACGACCGCGCCCTGATCGATCGCGACCTGGTGCACCGATGGCTGAGCGAGGAGTCGTACTGGGCGAAGGGCCGCAGCCGCGCGACCCAGGATGCCGCGATAGACGCGTCACGCAACTACTCGATCCGCGACGACGCTGACCGGCAGGTCGGGTACGCCCGCGTCGTGACCGATGGAGTCACCTTCGCGTGGCTGTGCGATGTGTTCGTCGACGAGAAGGCCCGAGGACACGGAATCGGGCGGATGCTGGTCGAGGGGGTGCTGGAGGATCTCCGCGAATCCTCGACCGTCAAGCGCATCATGCTCGCCACCAGCACTGCCGGCGGTCTGTACGCACAATACGGCTTCGCACCGTCGGCCGACCCCGACCACTACATGGTGAAGCTGATCGACCGAGGGTGATGTCAGCGCCCCGGTCGCCTCATCGGTGTCCATCCGAAGGGCACGGGGCCGTCGACCGCTGCACGCTCGCGATCTGCTCGCGCTGACCAGCCCTGGGCGTCATCCGATGAGTCGAAGCCTCCTCGGGCGACACGCATGCCGACGTCCTCGTGATGCATGCGGGGTCCTCCCCCGCGGCGCACCGACGCCCGGACGCTCCAGGAGTCGTCGGCGAATCCGCCGCCTCGGAACACCCGATAGTCGTCGTAGCGGGCCGGATCCAGAAGATCCCAGCACCACTCCCAGACGTTGCCGAGAGTGTCGAAGAGGCCGTGCAGGTTCGGCAGCTTGCCACCGACATCCTGAGGAGAGGAGACCGCATCGGCGCTCGTCCAGGCGGCGTCGGCGAGCGGCGCGTAATGAGGACCGACCGAGCCCGCCCTGCAGGCGTACTCCCATTCGGCCTCAGTGGGCAGCCGATACCCGTCACCTGTCGCATCCCAGCTGACGTCTTCGCCGTCGAAGCGATAGACCGGATCGAGCCCCTCCCATTCGGAGGCGGCATTGCAGAAATGGATCGCCCGGAGCCAGCTCACGTCGACTGCAGGACGCCGCGGATGCCGTGATGCGATGGGGAGGATCTCCGCGAGCTGCTCCTCGGTGATCGGGAACACGCCGATCTCGAAGTCCTCGACCGCG
The DNA here is from genome assembly GCF_056175745.1 of Microbacterium sp. LjRoot205. Taxonomy (NCBI): domain Bacteria; kingdom Bacillati; phylum Actinomycetota; class Actinomycetes; order Micrococcales; family Microbacteriaceae; genus Microbacterium; species Microbacterium sp. LjRoot205. The sequence continues at coordinate 144,608 of NZ_JBGFFH010000004.1, forward strand.
ACGGTGCGCTCGACCTTGCGACGCGCATCATGCAGAGTGACCGAGCCTCCTGTGATGCGGCGCATCTCGATGTCGGTCACGCGTGCGGAACCCTCTCGACMCAGTCCGGGTACTTCGCGGCGCGGCCGTCTCCGGAAGAGGTGCGTGTGACGCGCCGTCGGACCCAGGGGCCGACGAACTCACGGTAGTAGGCGAGACCGGCCGGGCCACCTGCGGTGAGAGCGGTCGGAGACCACCACGTCGACGGCGGCTCGAACCCCAGGCCGTGGAGCACTCGCGCGGCGACACGATGGTGACCGGCGGAGTTCATGTGGAGCCGGTCCGCAGACCAGTACTTCGCATCGGCGAGTTCTCGGTCTGGCCAGTTGAGTGCCCGCACGACGTCGTCGCGACCCTCCACCCGGCGCAGCACCGCGTCGGAGAGCAGGTCGCCGCGCCGTTGCACGAGCGACCCCATCGGAAGCTGACCACTCGGATTCGCCCCGGAGAGCAGGATCAGGGTGACGCCCTCTTCGTCACACCGGCGCAGAACCCGACTGAACGCGTCGGCGATGTGCTCGAGGTCGGTCCTCGGTCGGAGCATGTCGTTTCCTCCGCCGTTGAACGACAGATGCGTCGGACGCAGCGCGAGCGCGGGTTCGAGCTGCTGCTCGACGATCGGCCAGGCGAGCTTGCCGCGGATCGCGAGGTTCGCGTAGCTGATCGGGTGTCCGGCGGCATCGGCCCATCCCTGAGCCACGAGGTCCGCCCACCCTCGCTCACGGCCGTCGGGGAGATCATCACCCACTCCCTCGGTGAAGGAATCTCCGATGGCCACATAACGTACTTCTGTCACCTCGACAGCCTATTCCCGCGCACGGACACTGAGGCGTTCACCGGTCGTCGAGCGCCATTCCCCCGCGATCGACCAAGCCCCAGGCCGCTCCTGCCGCAACGATGAAGCACGCGCCGAACACCGCGAACAGCACCGGCGCCCCGCCCGCGACGAGCACGATGGGCACGGCGAGCGGAGCGACGATCGACGCGATGCGGCCCACTCCCGCCGCCCAGCCCGCTCCTGTGCCCCGCAACGAGGTCGGGTAGATCTCGGGAGTCACGGCGTACAGCGCGCCCCAGGCGCCGAGGTTGAAGAACGAGAGGGCCATGCCCGAGGCGATGATGGCGGTCTCGGTCGTCGATGTCCCGAAGAAGACAGCCGACACCGCCGAGCCGACGAGGAAGACCGAGAGCGTCGTGCGCCTGCCCCACACCTCGATCAGCCACGCGGCGACCGCATATCCGGGCAGCTGAGCGAGAGTGATGATGAGCGTGAACCCGAAGGACCGTACGAGATCGAATCCCGCATCGACCAGGATGCTGGGGATCCAGATGAACGCGCCGTAGTACGCGAAGTTCACGCAGAGCCAGACGAGCCAGAGGCACATGGTGCGAACCCGGAACTCCGCGTTCCACAGCGTGGTCAATCGCGCGCGGGTTGTGACGGCGATCGCGCGCGACGCCGGCTCTCTCCTGATCGCAGGCGCCGGTTCGACACCCGCGTCAGCCTCGAAGGTCGCCACGATCCGATCGGCCTCGGCGATGCGGCCGCGCGAGGCGAGCCATCGCGGCGACTCCGGGAGCCCCCACCGGACGATCAGGGCGTAGACGGCGGGGATCGCGCCGAGTGCGAAAGCCCAGCGCCAGCCGTCGTCGGATGCGGGGATCACGAAGAACCCGATCAGGGCTGCCGCCGTCCACCCCAGCGCCCAGAAGGCCTCGAGGACGACGATGAGCCGGCCTCGGATGCGAGCGGGCGCGAACTCGCTCACATACGTGGAAGCGACGGGAAGCTCGGCGCCGAGACCCAGTCCGACGAGGAACCGCAGCAAGAGGAGCGCGGCGAGACCGCTCACGAGTGCGCTCGCGCCCGTGGCGACGCCGTAGATCAGCAGCGTCAATGCGAAGACCTGGCGCCGCCCGAGCCTGTCGGCGAGGAGGCCGCCGAGGGTCGCGCCGATCGCCATTCCGATGAAGCCGACCGATGCGATCCATCCGGCATCCGTCTTCGTCAGACCCCACTGCTGGGTGAGAGCCGCGAGGATGAACGAGATGAGTCCGACGTCCATCGCGTCCAGAGCCCAGCCGACGCCTGAGCCGGTGAGAAGACGCAGGTGACGGCGCGTGAACGGGAGCTCATCGAGACGTCCGGCGATCGACGCCCGGCTCGGCAGCGCGGTGTTGGCCATGGCTACATCGTAGATGTGACGCGCGCGCCGCCGAGCACGTGCGTCAGTCGCGGTCGGCGAGCAGCCGACGTACCCGAGGGATGACCTCTGAGCCGTAGAGCTCGATGCTGCGCATCATCGCGTCGTGAGACAGCGTGCCGGTGGCGTACTTCAAGTCGAAGCGGCCGAGTCCGAGCGTCGTGACGGTGTCGGCGATCTTGGCCGCGACCCGATCGGGCGAGCCGACATACAGAGCTCCCGCAGGTCCCACGTCGTTCTGGAAGCGTGCCCGGCTGTACGGGGGCCATCCGCGCTCGCGACCGATGGTGTTGTTCATCGCCTCGAACCCGGAGTACGCGGCCTCCCATGCCTCCTCATCGGTGTCTGCGATGTGGCCCGGCGAGTGCACGGCGATCGGGTGCGAGGTCGTGCCGAAGGATGCCACCGAACGGTGGTAGAGATCCACGAACTGACGGAAGCGACCGGCAGGGCCTCCGATGATCGCGAGCATGAGACCGAGACCGTGACGTGCCACCCTCACGACGGACTCAGGGCTGCCGCCCACCCCGACCCAGGTGCGCAGACCGTTCTCCGTCTTCGGGAAGACGTTCGCGTTCTCGAGCGAGGCGCGCATCGATCCCGACCAGGTCACCGGTTGCTCTTTGAGGAGTTCGACGAAGAGTTCGAGCTTCTGCTCGAAGAGGGCGTCGTAGTCGCGGAGATCGTAGCCGAAGAGCGGGAAGGACTCGATGAAAGAGCCCCGGCCGAGCACGACCTCGGCTCGTCCGTTCGAGAGGGCATCGAGGGTGGAGAAGCGTTCGAACACGCGCACAGGGTCATCCGAGGACAGCACGGTGACGGCGGTTCCGAGACGGATGCTCTTCGTGCGACCTGCGATGGTGGCGAGCACCATCTCCGGTGCCGACACGGCGAACTCCGTGCGGTGGTGCTCCCCCACGCCGAAGAAGTCGACACCGACGCTGTCGGCGCGCTCCGCCTGCTCGACGATGTTGCGGATCGTCTGCGCGCCGGTGAGCAGCTCGCCGTCGTCGCCTCTCGTGATGTCGCCGAAGGTGTCCAGCCCGAACTCGATGCTCATGTCAGCCCTTTCTATTCAGCTGAATGAACAGCGGATCCGGTCGGCGCATTCCCTCAGCGCGACAGAAGCGCGGTTCGGAGTGTGTCGAGTCCGACCCCGCCCATGTCGAGAGCACGCTTGTGGAAGTCCTTCACATCGAAGTCCGCGCCCCGCTCTGCCTGATACGCGTCTCGCACCTGCTCCCAGATGCGCTGACCCACCTTGTAGGAGGGCGCCTGGCCCGGCCAGCCGAGATAGCGGTTGACCTCGAACTGCACGAACTGATCGGACATGTTCACGTTCTTGCGCATGAAGTCGAGTGCGTAGTCGGCGTCCCAGGTGCCGTCGCCATCGAGACGCGGCTTGCCGAGGTGCACTCCGATGTCGAGCACGACACGGGCCGCGCGCATCCGCTGGCCGTCGAGCATGCCCAATCGGTCGGCCGGATCGTCGAGGTAGCCGAGTTGCTGCATCAGACGCTCGGCGTACAGCGCCCAACCCTCTGCATGGCCCGAGGTGCCGGCAAGCAGTCGCCGCCACGAGTTGAGCTCGGTGCGGTTGTAGACGGCCTGCGCGATCTGCAGGTGATGCCCCGGGACGCCCTCGTGATAGACCGTCGTCAGTTCGCGCCATGTGTCGAACTCGGTGACGCCCTCGGGAACCGACCACCACATGCGGCCCGGACGCGAGAAGTCGCCGGTCGGACCGGTGTAGTAGATGCCGCCCTCTTGCGTCGGCGCGATCATGCATTCGAGAGTGCGAATCGCCTCGGGGATGTCGAAGTGCGTGGCGCCGAGCTCTGCGACGGCGCGGTCGCTCGTCTCCTGCATCCACTTCTGGAGAGCGTCTGTTCCGACGAGCTTGCGAGCGGGATCGGCCTCGAGGTGGGCGACGGCCTCTTCGACCGAGGCGCCGGGGAGGATCTCGTTCGCGATCGCGGTCTGTTCGGCGACCATGCGGGCCAGTTCCTCGCGGCCCCAGTCGTAGGTCTCATCGAGGTCGATCGTGGCACCGAGGAAGCGACGGGAGTTCAGCGCATAGAGCTCTCGTCCGACGGCATCGACCTCCGTCGCGACGGGAGCGAGCTCCTCGGCCAGGAAGCTGCGAAGTTCGTCGTACGCGACCCGCGCCGCAGCGGAGTTGTCGGCCAGAGTGCGAGCGAGGGATGCGGGGAGGTTGCCCTCTTGAGGAGTCGCTTCGGCCACGAATGCGGCGAAGAACCCGTCGTCGGCCGTGTAGCGGTCGATCTGCGTGGCGACCTCCACCACCTGGCGCCGAGCGGGGGTGACTCCGGCGGCGATGCCCGCGCGGAGCGTCTCGGTGTATCCGCGGAGCGCGTCGGGCACCGCGGCGAGACGCGTCGCGATGACGCTCCAGTCGTCCGCTGTGGCCGTCGGCATCAGATCGAAGGCCGACCGCACGTCCTGCGGCGCTGAAGCGATGACGTTCAGGTCTCGCAGGTGCCACTTCGCGTCGTGCAGCTCGAGATCCAGGCTGAGCTCTGCCGAGAGATCGGTCTTCGTGACTTCGTCGATCGCGTCGACCGGGTCGAGTGCCTGCAGCTTCGCGAGCGTCGATCGCGTTGCAGATGCGATCTGCTCGTGCCCCTCGGGGCTCAGATCGCCGAAACGGTCGTTGACCTCGTCTCTGCCGATGTAGGTGCCGAGCGTCGGGGCGAGCACCGCAATGGTGTCGACCCACTCATCGGCGACTTTGTCGATGGCAGACGGGGTGCGGGGAGCTGAAGTCATCCCTCCAGCGTAGCCCCGCACCCCCGGCGCACGATATCGGTGTGCCGCGCAGCCGTGCTCTGCACCGTGGAAGTCACGACGCGTCGGCCAGCCTCAGTGCGCGGCCTCGTTCCAGTCGTGTCCGCGGCCGACCTGAACGTCGAGAGGCACGGTGAGGTCCGCTGCGTCGCCCATGCGGGTCCGCACGATCCGCTCCGCCGCATCCCACTCCCCCGGTGCCACTTCGACGACGAGTTCGTCGTGGATCTGCAGCAGTGCGCGCGAGCTGAGACCTTCTGACCTCAGGTCCTCGTGGATGTGCAGGAGTGCGATCTTCATGATGTCCGCCGCGCTTCCCTGGATCGGGGCGTTGAGCGCTGCGCGCTCGGCGTTCTCGCGAAGCACGCGGTTCGGGCTCGCAAGGTCGGGGAACGGGCGGCGGCGGCCGAAGATGGTCTCGGTGTAGCCGACCTCCTTGGCCTTCATGACGGATGCCCGCAGGTAGTCGCGAACCGCTCCGAACCGAGCGAAGTACTCGACCATCAGCTGCTTCGCCTCGGACTGCTCGATGCGGAGCTGCTTCGACAGCCCGAACGCCGACAGGCCGTAGACGAGCCCGTACGACATCGCCTTCACCTTCGTGCGCATCGCCGAGGTCACGTCGCTCGGCTCGACACCGAACACCCGCGCACCGACGAACCGATGCAGGTCCTCACCGCTGTTGAACGCCTCGATGAGACCTTCGTCGCCCGAGAGATGTGCCATGATCCGCATCTCGATCTGGGAGTAGTCGGCGGTGAGCAGAGACTCGTAGCCCTCTCCCACCTGGAAGGCGCTGCGGATGCGACGTGATTCCTCGGTGCGCACCGGGATGTTCTGGAGGTTCGGATCGGTGCTCGACAGGCGTCCGGTCTGGCTGCCGGTCTGCACGTACGTCGTGTGCACGCGGTGATCGTCCTGGATGGCGGTGTCGAGCGACTCGATGATCTGGCGCAGCTTCGTCGCCTCGCGGTGCTGCAGCAGCAGGCCCAGGAACGGATGCGGGTGGGACTCCTGCAGGTCGGCGAGCACTGCGGCATCCGTCGAGTACCCGGTCTTCGTCTTGCGAGTCTTGGGCAGCTGCAGGTCGTCGAACAGCACCTCCTGGAGCTGCTTCGGAGAGCCGAGATTGAACTCGCGACCGACGATGCCGAACGCCTCCTGAGCGAGACCCTCGGCGCGCGTCGCCAGCTCGCCGGAGAAGGTCGACAACACGTCGTGCGACACCGCGACACCGGCGACCTCCATGTCGGCCAGGGTCAGCAGCGTCGGGAGCTCGATGTCGGTGAGCACGGCGGCGACGGATTCGGGAATGTCCTCACGCAGCGCGGCGGCGACACGGAGCGCGAACCAGGCCTCCTGCGAGGGAGTTGCGCCCTCGGTCTCCGGAACGAGCTGCGTCGGGTCTGCCTCCGGCAGCTTCTCGCCGAGGTAGCGCTCGACGAGGTCGCCGAGCGTCTTGTCAGGGAAGCTCGGGCGCAGCAGCCATCCCGCCAGACTCGTGTCATAGGCCAGGCCGCTCATTCGCACCCCCAGGCGGAGCAGAGCCTTCACCTGGGGCTTCGCGTCATGGAGCACTTTGGGGCTCGCGGACTCGAGCCACGGCCGCAGGACTTCGACGACCTCGTCGTTCCAGTCGAGTTCACGGAGCTCGTCCCCGGAGGCGGCACCGAGTCTCGTCGGAGCCCCGCCCTGCACGACGATCCGCACGGCGACGTCGTCGGTCTGCGCCCCGGCCCAGCTGACAAAGTCCGCCGCGGTGACCTCGGTCGGCTCGGGCAGCACCACTGTCGTCGTCGGATCATCGGCGACTTCGCCGGCGCCGACGGCCTCGAAGACGCGAGGCAGCAGGGTGCGGAACTCGAGGCGGGCGAAGATGTCTCGCACTGCCTGGGCATCGATCGGTGCGACGGCGAGGTCGTCAGGCGCGACAGGAAGTTCGACGTCACGCAGCAGTCGGTTGAGGCGGCGGTTGCGACGCACGTCTTCGATGTGATCGCGCAGATTGCCGCCCACGACGCCCTTGATCTCGTCTGAGCGCTCGAGCAGGTCGTCGAGCGAGCCGAACTGGGTCAGCCACTTCACGGCCGTCTTCTCGCCCACCTTGGGCACACCGGGAAGGTTGTCGCTCGTCTCGCCGACGAGAGCCGCGATGTCGGGGTACTGCTCGGGTCGGACCCCGTAGCGCTCCTGCACGGTCACCGGGTCGTACCTCTTGAGCTGCGAGACGCCCTGCACCGACGGGTACAACAGCGTGACGTCGTCGGTGACCAGCTGGATCGTGTCGCGGTCTCCCGAGACCACCAGCACGTCGTATCCCTGCTCCGCTCCCTGCGCCGCGAGCGTCGCGAGGATATCGTCGGCTTCGACTCCCTCTTTGGTGAGCACCGGGATGGACATCGCGGCGAGACAGTCCTGCAGGAGCGGGATCTGCCCCTTGAACTCCTGCGGGGACTCGGAGCGGGTCGCCTTGTACTCCGGGTAGACATCCGTGCGGAACGAGTGGCGCGAAGTGTCGAAAGCGATCGCCATGTGCGTCGGCTGCTCGGCCTTGATGAGGTTGACCAGCATCGACAGGAAGCCGTAGATGGCGTTCGTGTGCTGATTGTCTTTGGTCGTGAAGTTCTCGACCGGCAGGGCGAAGAAGGCACGATAGGCGAGCGAATGGCCGTCTACGACCATGAGGGTAGGCTTTGCGGAGTCCGTCACCCTGTCAGCCTAACGAGGACGACAGACACCCGCTGAGGAGGAACCATGAGCGACACCGCGACCAGTGCAGGACTCGACTGGGCGACAGCCCGGGGAATGGGTGCGCTCGCTCAGAAGATGGGCATGGAGTTCCTCGAGTTCACCACCGAGCGTTGCGTCGCGACGCTGCCCGTCGAAGGCAACACTCAGCCCGTCGGCCTCATGCACGGCGGCGCCTATGTCGTGCTCGGCGAGTCGCTGGGATCCATGGCCGCCAACCTGCACGCGGGTCCAGGGCGACTGGCCGTCGGGGTCGACATCAACGCGACGCACACGCGATCGGCGACGTCCGGCGTGGTGACCGGCGTGTGCACGCCCGTGCACCTCGGGCGCAGCATCACGGTGCACGAGATCGTCGTCTCCGACGATCAGGGCCGCCGGTGCTCGACGATCCGCATCACCAACATGATCAAGGACGCTCCCGAGGCTCGCTGAGAGGTTCGTCCAGCAGCAGCTGGAACAGCAGGTGGTCCTGCCACTCCCCCGCGATGCGCAGGTACTGCGGTGCGATGCCGATGCGCTCGAAGCCGTTGTCAGCGAGAACACGCTGTGAGCCGGAGTTGTGCAGCAGTGTCGCTGCCTGCAGGCGGTGCAGTCGCACCTCGTCCCGCGCGTAGGCGGCGACAAGGCGCACCCCGCGGGAGGCGAGACCGCGACGGAGCCGTGTGTGATCGACCCAGTAACCCAGATCGGCGTTCCAGAACGCGCCGCGCACGATGTTGTTGAGGTTGATCCGTCCGCGGATCTCGCCGTCGGACGACTCGATCACGAAGCGGATGTTCCGGCCTGCAGAGGCTTCGATCACGCACTGCTCGGCGTGGAACTCCTGCCACTCCGGGGTGAAGAACTCCGGTGACCTGAGCGGCTCCCACGGTGCGAGGTGCTCTCGGTTGGCCGAATACGCCCTGGCGAGTGCAGGACCGTCGCCGACCTGCACAGGACGCAGCAGATGCTCCGCGTCGAGCGGAAGCAAAGGCTACTTCTTCGGAGCGAGCTGCTCGATGATCGCCTTGGCGACATCCTGCATCGTGAGGCGGCGGTCCATCGATGCCTTCTGGATCCAGCGGAATGCCTCGGGCTCGGACAGGCCCATCTTCTCGTTCAGCAGGCCCTTGGCACGATCGACGAGCTTGCGGGTCTCGAAGCGCTCGACCATATCGGCGACCTCGGCCTCGAGCGTGATGATCTGCTCGTGACGGGCGAGGGCGATCTCGATGGCGGGCAACAGGTCGTTCGGGGTGAAGGGCTTGACGACGTAGGCCAGTGCTCCGGCCTCGCTCGCGCGCTCGACGAGCTCCTTCTGGCTGAACGCCGTGAGAAGGACGACGGGTGCGATGTTGCCCTTGTGCAGCTTCTCGGCTGCGCTGATGCCATCGAGCTGCGGCATCTTGACGTCCATGATGACGAGGTCGGGGCGGAGCTCGGTCGCGAGAGCCACGGCCGTCTCGCCGTCACCTGCCTCACCGACGACATCGAAGCCGTTGTCGCGAAGGATCTCGACGATGTCGAGACGGATCAGCGACTCGTCCTCGGCGACGACGACGCGTCTGGGTGCGGATGACGTGGGCTGTTCTGCTGCCTGTTCTTGCTCGGTCACAGACCCATCCTAGTGGAGACCACCTCTGAGGTCCCCCGATGGTGTGCCGGGTGACGGTGAGCACGGATCGCCTGCGCTAAAGTCGAAGACGCTACACACGAGCCGGCGTGGCGGAATGGCAGACGCGGAGCACTCAAAATGCTTTGTCCGAAAGGGCGTGTGGGTTCGAGTCCCACCGCCGGCACATCAGTTCAGATGCTGATCCATACCTGACCGTCGATCAACAGATATCGATCGAGGGCGGGGCCCATCGCCTCGAGGATCATCCGCTCAGCGACCGCAGGGTGGTCGGCTGTGACGACGTCTCGCGGAACCACGGACCGGATGATCGCGTCGAGGTTCTCATCGGTTGCATCGACATGAAGTCCGCCGACCAGCACCGGTTCATATGTCTGCCCGTCGTGCACCCGGTGTCCGTCGGAGTCGAGGACGGTGTCGCATGCGTGACTCTGCGCAAGATAGGCGGGGACGCACGCGATGGCCTCGTGGGTGCGGAAGCGACCTTTGAGGCGGAACCTGACGCCAATGCTTCCCGGCTTCCTCGCGAGGAGGGGCATGTCGTCGGGCTCCGGGAGAGCGCCGGCGGGATACCGCTGAGGTGCGGATGGCGCTCCGACCAGCGGGCGGGAGCTGTCGGGTCGCTCGGCCACGGCGGGGTCGATGGTCAGGTCATCCATGTGTGCGGGTGCGGGCCTGCCGCCGTGCGGGCGGCCTGCGCCTGACCAGAGTACTAGTCCGCGGCTGAGAAGCCGTGGAGCAGTGGGGCGGTGAAGCCCGAGGGGTGACACGTCGTTCACCGCTCGGACAGCGCAGCGACCTCTGCGAGAACCCGGGGGTCCGCGAGAACCCGGAAGTGCCCGCCGGAGTCGAGACGCACGTTCTTCATCGCGCCGCTGAGCTCGCTTCCCTCGGGGATGTGCGGGTCGAAAGCCGCGTAGATCGACACGATCCGACGGTTGACGTCCACCTGGCGCGCGAGCTGCATGATCGAGGGGTCCGAGGGTGAGAACGCGCGGAGAGAGCGGACGGGAAGCATCCGCGCATAGCGGGAGCCGCCGAAGGGCGTGGCCACCGCCACCATGGCGCGCACCCGGAAGCCCGAGGGACCAGCCATCGCCATCTTGCCCGCGAGTCCGCCCTTGCTGTGCGCGACGATGAGCGCATCGGTGAGTTGCGCCGACTCGAGGAAGTCGGTCATGAGCTGGGCCGATTCGATGACGGGGCGGCGGTTGCGCCTGAGCGAATCGAGGACATGCACGGGGTGCCCCCGGGCGTGCAGAGCTGTGATGAGGGGCTGCATGAACCGCCATGTCTCGTACACGCCCGGAAGGATCACGATCGGAGCCTCGGAGCCGGTCGCGAAGGAAGCGGCGTCGCGTCGGTCGACGGCAGCGCGCAACTGCCAGTACACGGCATAGGTGTAGTCGGCGATCCACCAGGCGGCTCGTCTCAGCGTGCGGATGGCGCCCATCCTTCGATCGCTTCGGCGACTGCCTGCGGCGCCGAGAAGTGCACGTTGTGCTGCTGCCCGGGGATCTCGACGACCACACCGTCATGCGCCGCGGCGCCGAGAGCGTGGCTCCATTCCGACCCCGCGACCGGGTCGTCGCCTCCGCGGATGACCAGCACCGGCATCTGCAATGCAAGAACCGTCGACGCCGTCGAGTACTCGATCATCCGCCGTGCCTGCTTCAGATACCGGCGGATGCCGCAGCGCAGGTAGTCGACCAGGACGACGGCGTTCGCTGCCGGGGTCTCCCCCAGCGTGTCGACGACCAGAGCACGCGCCTGCGCTCCGAGCGTGCGGTGCCGCTCATCGACGACCGCGCCGATCAACACGACTCCCTCGACAGGCTCCTGACGCGCACGCGTAGCTTCGAGCACCCACTGGGCTCCCATCGAATGCCCGACGTAGACGACGCGTCCGAGCCCCAACACCGCGACGAGCTCTGCCAGCAGGCGCCCCATGTCCTCGACCTCGAGATCGCGCTCGGGCTGCGGCAGCCCGGCGAAACCGGGGAGGTCGATCGAGATCACCCGTGCAGATCTCGGCAGGGCCGCGTGCAGAGGAGCGAAATACCGATGGGACATGCCGATGCCGTGGACCAGCACATATGTGACGACGCCTGGCGCGTGCGTGTCGGTGCTCTCGTGCAGACGGAAGGCGTGGCCCGCCACGACGATGCGCCGAGAGAGAAGGGTCATCCGCTCACCGTAGGTGCGACGCGCTCTCCCGCACCAGACGCTTGACATGGCCGCCCTGGAACACCGCCGAACGGACGACGAAGGGGCGGAACAATCGTTCCGCCCCTTCGCTGTGCGACCTGGATCAGATCGTGGCTTCCTTGTAGATCGGCGCTGCGCCGTTGACGGCGTCCCCGACCTTGTGGACGCGGATGTCGTTGGTCGAGCCCACGATTCCGGGAGGGGAACCCGAGATCACGACGACCTTGTCTCCCTCGACGGCGAGTCCGCTCGAGAGCAGATAGTCGTCGACCTGCAGATACATCAGGTCGGTGTGCTGCACCATGTCGACGAGCTTCGAGCGGATGCCCCAGGTGAGGGCCATGCGCCGACGGATGCTCGGCTCGGGGGTGAACGCGATCATCGGGATGCGCGAGCGCAGACGCGAGAGGCGGCGAGCCGAGTCACCCGACTGCGTGAACACGCAGAGGTACTTCGCGTCGACGAACTCTGCGACCTCGAGAGCGGCGAGGGTGATCGCACCTCCCTGGGTGCGCGGCTTGGTCGTGAGCGGAGCGATGCGCTCCAGGCCGTGCTCCTCGGTGGACTCGATGATGCGAGCCATCGTCTCGACGACGACCACGGGGTAGTCGCCCACGCTGGTCTCGCCCGAGAGCATCACGGCGTCTGCACCGTCGAGCACGGCGTTCGCGACGTCCGAGGTCTCGGCGCGCGTGGGCACCGGGCTGTTGATCATCGACTCGAGCATCTGCGTCGCGACGATGACCGGCTTCGCCATGCGGCGCGCCAGTTCGACGGCGCGCTTCTGCACGATCGGCACGGCCTCGAGCGGAAGCTCGACGCCGAGGTCACCACGGGCGACCATGATCGCGTCGAACGCGTCGACGATCTCTTCGAGCGCATCGACGGCCTGAGGCTTCTCGACCTTGGCGATGACGGGGACCTTGACGCCCTCTTCGGCCATGATCTCGTGCACGCGGCTGATGTCCTCCGCGTTGCGGACGAACGACAGGGCGATGAGGTCGGCGCCGATGCGAAGGCCCCAGCGGAGGTCCTCCTCGTCCTTCTCACTCAGAGCGGGGACGTTGACTGCGACACCGGGCAGGTTGATGCCCTTGTTGTTCGACACGGCGCCAGCGACGATCACGCGGGTCGTGACGGTGACGCCGTCGGTCTCGACGACCTCGACGCGGACCTTGCCGTCGTCGATGAGCAGGAAGTCTCCCGGCTTCACGTCGTTGGGCAGGCCCTTGAATGTCGTACCGGAGATCTCCTTGTTGCCGATGATGTCCTCGGTCGTGATCTTGAAGATGTCGCCGGCGGCGAGCTCGTAGGGGCCGTTCTCGAACTTGCCGAGGCGGATCTTCGGTCCCTGCAGGTCGACGAGGATGGCGACGGCGCGGCCCGCGTCGTCGGCGGCCTTGCGCACGTTGGCGTAGTTGTTCTCGTGCACGGAGTAGTCACCGTGGCTGAGGTTCAGGCGCGCGACGTCCACGCCGGCGTCGATCAGTGCACGCACGGTTTCATAGGTGGAGGTGGCGGGGCCCAGGGTGGCGACGATTTTCGCGCGTCTCAACAGATTGCTCCAGGGTAGTGGGGGATGGAAATCAGGCGACGGTGCCGCGGCTCAGCCTACGCGGGCTGGAGACCGATAGCGACTTCATGCGGTCGCACAGGCTCGGGCAGAACGGTCGTGCCCATGAGGAAGCGATCGACGTTGGCCGCGGCTGCACGGCCCTCCGCGATCGCCCACACGATGAGGGACTGCCCCCGCCCGGCGTCGCCGGCGACGAAGACACCGGGCACGGTCGACTCGTAGGTGTCATCACGACGGAAGGCACCGCGGTCGGTGACCTGAGGAAGCGTGTCCTCGGTGTAGCCGTCCTGCTCCGGACCGGTGAAGCCCATGGCGATCAGCACGAGGTCTGCGGGGATCTCGCGCTCGGTGCCGCTCTTGGGCACGCGGCGGCCGTCGATGTACTCGGTCTCCGCGACACGCAGAGCACGAACCTCGCCGACGTCGTTGGAGAGGAACTCGACGGTCGAGGCGAGGAAGACGCGCTCACCGCCTTCTTCATGAGCCGAGGAGACCTCGAAGAGCGTCGGCATCATCGGCCATGGCTGGTGTCCCGGACGCTCGGTGCCGGGCTGCTTGCCGATCGCGAGGTTGGTGACGCTGATCGCACCCTGACGGTGTGCGGTTCCGATGCAGTCCGCACCGGTGTCGCCGCCGCCGATCACGATGACGTGCTTGCCTTCGGCGCTGATCTGCTCGGGGACCTTGTCTCCGGCGACCGCATGGTTGGACTCGACGAGGTACTCCATCGCGAAGTGCACTCCGTCGAGGTCACGTCCCGGGATCGACAGGTCACGGGGAACCGTCGATCCGGTGGCGATCACGACGGCGTCGTAGCGGGCGCGGAGATCGGACCACGAGATGTCCTTGCCGATCTCGACTCCGGCACGGAACCTCGTCCCCTCCTCCTGCATCTGGCGCAGGCGGGACTCGAGCTGCCCCTTCTCCATCTTGAAGTCGGGAATGCCGTAGCGCAGCAGACCCCCGATGCGATCGTCTCGCTCGAAGACAGCGACCGTGTGACCTGCACGGGTCAGCTGCTGTGCTGCCGCGAGCCCCGCGGGGCCGGAGCCCACGACGGCGACCGTCTTGCCGGTCAGACGAGCGGGAGGCTGCGGCTCGACCCAGCCCTTGGCGAACGCCTCGTCGATGATCGAGACCTCGATCTGCTTGATCGTGACCGCGGGCTGGTTGATGCCCAGGACGCAGGAGCTCTCGCACGGCGCAGGGCACAGCCGACCGGTGAATTCCGGGAAGTTGTTGGTCGCGTGCAGACGGTCGATCGCCGCCCGCCCTTCTCCGCGCCAGGTCAGGTCGTTCCATTCGGGGATCAGGTTGCCCAGCGGGCAGCCCTGATGGCAGAACGGCACACCGCAGTCCATGCATCGCCCGGCCTGACGCTTCAGGACCGCCTGATCGCCGGCCTCGTAGACCTCTTTCCAGTCCATGATGCGCACGGGCACAGGACGACGCTTCGGAAGCTCACGCTCAGTGACCTTCAGAAAACCTTTGGGATCAGCCACCGGTCACCTCCAGGATGCGGTTCCAGACGATGTCGCCGTCGGGGTCGATGCCCTCGGCGACTGCTTCTTCGCGCATGCTGCGCACTGCGGCGTAGTCCCGCGGAAGCACCTTCGTGAACTGGCCTGCGGTCTCATCGAACCGCGCCAGGATGTCGGAGCCGAGCGGCGAGGCCGTGCGCTCCACGTGTGCGACGATCAGGCTGCGCAGCACTTCGAGGTCGGCACGGTCGAGCGGCTCGAGCCTGAGCTCTCCGCTGCCGAGCGACTGGGCGTTGATCTTGGCGCTGTCGAGCGAGTGGATGTAAGCGACTCCCCCGGACATGCCGGCGCCGAGGTTGCGACCCGTCGAGCCGAGGATCACAGCGACTCCACCGGTCATGTACTCGAGCGCGTGGTCGCCCACGCCCTCGACGACCGCCGTGGCACCGGAGTTGCGGACGAGGAATCGCTCGCCCACGACGCCGGAGAGGAACATGGTTCCCGACGTGGCTCCGTATCCGATGACGTTGCCGGCGATCACGTTCTCGTGCGGCGCGATGGCAGAGCCCCGAGCCGGACGGATCGAGATGTCGCCGCCCGAGAGCCCCTTGCCGACGTAGTCGTTCGCGTCGCCTTCGAGGCGCAGCACGATGCCGGAGGGAAGGAACGCTCCCAGCGACTGACCCGCCGTTCCGTGCAGCGTGACGTCGATGGTGCCGCTGGGAAGGCCCGCGGCGCCGTGGCGCGACGTGACCTGGTGACCCAGCATCGTGCCGACGGCCCGCTCGGTGTTGGCGATGGGCAGCTCGACCACGACCGGCTCTCCGTTGAGGAGGGCGGGCTTCGCGATGTCGATGAGCTGCACGTCGAAGTGCTTCTCGAGCTCGTGATCCTGGGTGCGGCGGCTGCGACGCGGCTCGCTCGCGGGGAACGCGGGGCCCTCGAGCACAGGGCTCAGGTCGAGACCCTCCGCCTTCCAGTGCTGCAGGGCCGCGTTCGCCTCGATGAGCTCTGCACGCCCCACGATCTCGTCGATCGAGCGGAACCCGAGCTCCGCCAGGATCTCGCGGACCTCCTCGGCGATGAACTCCATGAAGTTCACCACGAACTCCGGCTTGCCCGTGAAGCGCTCGCGCAGCACCGGGTTCTGCGTCGCGACGCCCACCGGGCAGGTGTCGAGGTGGCAGACCCGCATCATGATGCACCCGCTCACGACCAGCGGGGCGGTGGCGAAACCGAACTCCTCGGCGCCGAGCAGGGCGCCGATGATGACATCGCGTCCGGTCTTCAGCTGGCCGTCGACCTGCACCACCACGCGGTCGCGCATGCCGTTCAGCATGAGCGTCTGCTGCGTCTCGGCGAGGCCGAGTTCCCAGGGCGTTCCCGCGTGCTTGAGGGAGTTCATCGGGCTCGCGCCCGTGCCGCCGTCATGGCCGGACACCAGGATGACGTCGCTGAGCGCCTTCGCGACACCCGCGGACACTGCGCCGATACCCGACTGGCTGACCAGCTTCGTGTGGATCCGCGCCTCGGGGTTGGCCCGCTTCAGGTCGAAGATGAGCTGCTTCAGATCTTCGATCGAGTAGATGTCGTGATGCGGCGGCGGCGAGATGAGGCCGACGCCGGGCGTGCCGCCGCGTGTGCGCGCGACCCAGGGGTAGACCTTCTGCGGAGGCAGCTGACCGCCCTCGCCGGGCTTGGCGCCCTGGGCGAGCTTGATCTGGATGTCGTCGGCTTCGGTGAGGTACAGGCTCGTGACTCCGAAGCGTCCTGACGCGACCTGCTTGATCGCACTGCGGCGTTCGGGGTCGAGCAGCCGGTCGGTGTCCTCGCCGCCCTCGCCGGTGTTCGACTTGCCGCCGAGTCGGTTCATCGCGATCGCGAGAGTCTCGTGCGCCTCTTTCGAGATCGAGCCGTAGCTCATGGCGCCCGTCGAGAAGCGCTTCACGATCGCGGAGACCGGTTCGACCTCATCGAGCGGCACGGGCTTGCGGGTGCCGGTGCGCAGCGTGAACATCCCGCGAAGCGTCTTGAGCTCCGCCGCCTGGTCGTCGACCATCTTCGTGTACTCGCGGAAGATGTCGTAGCGGCGCTCGCGCGTCGCGTGCTGCAGCTTGAACACCGTCTCGGGGTTGAAGAGATGCGGTGAGCCGTCGCGGCGCCACTGGTATTCACCACCGGTCCACAGTCGCTCGTGCGCACGAGCGGCTTCGTCCTCGGGATAGGCGTAGTCGTGGCGAGCCTGGTTCTCGATGAAGATCTCTTGGATGCCGATTCCGCCGAGCTTCGACTCGGTGCGCGTGAAGTACTTGTCGATGAACTCCTCGCTCAGGCCGACGGCCTCGAAGACCTGGGCCCCGGCGTACGACGACACGGTCGAGATGCCCATCTTCGACATGATCTTCAGGACGCCCTTGCCGAGCGCGTAGATCAGGTTGCGGACGGCCTTCTCGGGGCTGATGCCCGTGATGTATCCGGTGCGCACGAGATGCTCGACCGTCTCCATCGCGAGATACGGGTTGACCGCCGAGGCGCCGTATCCGATCAGGGTCGCGACGTGGTGCACCTCGCGCACATCGCCGGCTTCGACGATCAGTCCGACCTTCATGCGGTTCTCGCGGCGGATCAGGTGGTGATGGATCGCCGAGACCATGAGCAGCGACGGGATCGGGGTCAGATCCTTGTTCGAGTCGCGGTCCGACAGGATGACGAACTCGGCACCCTGTTCGATGGCCTCGTCGACCTCGTCGCACATCTCGGTGAGACGCTTCTCGAGCGTGTTCGACCCGGCGTCGAAGTGGTAGAGACCCTTGATCGTCACGCTCGAGCGATCCGGAAGCGCCTTGTCGATGTGGCGGATCTTCGCGAGCTCGTCGTTGTCGATGACGGGGAAGTCGAGCGACACGGTGCGCGTGTGGTCCGGGCCCCACGTGAGCAGGTTGCTCTCGGGGCCGAGACCCAGCTTGAGGCTCGTGACGACCTCTTCGCGGATCGAGTCGAGCGGCGGGTTGGTGACCTGCGCGAACTGCTGCGTGAAGTAGTCGAAGAGCAGACGCGGGCGCTTGCTGAGCACCGCGATCGGAGTGTCCGATCCCATGGCACCGAGGGGCTCGACGCCGGTCTGACCCATCGGGGTCAGCAGCAGACGCACCTCTTCTTCGGTGTAGCCGAAGGTGCGCTGACGCCGGGTGATGGACGCCGGCGGGTGCACGATGTGCTCACGCTCGGGAAGGTCGGCGAGACGGACGGATCCGGCATCCAGCCATTCCTGCCACGGGTGCAGGGTCGCGAGATCGCGCTTGATCTCCTCGTCCTCGATGATGCGCTGCTGCGAGGTGTCGACGAGGAACATCTTGCCCGGCTGCAGGCGTCCTCGACGCTTGATCCGCTCGGGCTCGAAGGTGAGCACGCCGGTCTCCGAACCGATGACGATCAGGCCGTCGGTCGTCTCGGTCCAGCGCCCTGGGCGCAGACCGTTGCGGTCGAGGGTCGCTCCGACCACGGTGCCGTCGGTGAAGATGAGGGCGGCCGGGCCGTCCCACGGCTCCATCTGGTTCGAGTGGTACTCGTAGAACGAGCGCAGCTCTGGCGAGATGTCCGACTGCTTCTCGTAGGCCTCCGGCACCATCATCATGATGGCGTGCGGCAGGCTGCGACCCGTGAGCGTGAGCAGCTCGAGCACTTCGTCGAACGATGCGGAGTCGCTTGCGCCGTCGGTGCAGATAGGCAGCAGAGGTGCCATGTCCCCGAGCAGCTCGGACTCGAGCTGCGACTGACGCGCACGCATCCAGTTGCGGTTTCCGCCGACCGTGTTGATCTCACCGTTGTGCGCGAGCATGCGCAGCGGTTGAGCCAGCGGCCAGGACGGGAACGTGTTGGTCGAGTAGCGCGAGTGCACGACGGCGAGCTCCGACATGAAGCGCTCGTCCTGCAGGTCGGGGTAGAAGGGCTCGAGCTGGAGCGTCGTGACCATTCCCTTGTAGCCGAGCGTGCGCGCGGACAGCGAGACGAAGTACGCCCCCAGCTCGTGGCCGGCGCGCTTGCGCAGGCGGTAAGCGACGCGGTCGAGCGCGATCCCGGTGAGCGGCGCGTCGGAGTGGGTCGCTCCCCCGGCGCTCACGAAGAGCTGCTCGAAGGCGGGGCGGGCTTCGTCGGCGAGCTTGCCGAGGTTGTCGTTGACCGTCGGCACCTCGCGCCAGCCGAGGACGCGCAGGCCCTCGGCGCGGGCGATCTTCTCGATACCGGCCTTCTGCTGACGGCGCTCGCTGGAATCGCGCGGGAGGAATGCCAGACCCGCGGCGTACTCGCCGACCGGGGGCAGTTCGAAATCTGTGACCGCGCGCAGGAACGCGTCCGGCATCTGGGTCAGGATGCCTGCGCCGTCACCCGTGCCGGCATCCGAGCCGATGGCGCCGCGGTGCTCGAGGTTGCGCAGCGCCTCGAGCGCCAACGCGATGATGTCGTGGCCGGCTTCGCCACGAAGTGTCGCGACCATGGCGAGACCGCAGGCGTCCTTCTCGAACGCCGGGTTGTACATGCCCTGCTTCGGGGGGTAAGCGCCGGAAGCGCCGTAGGGAGGCTGAAAATACACCAGTACCGTCCTCAGATCTGCAGCTGACCCGGGGGCGTCATTGGCCGGGTGGATGTGATGGGGTCCGCACGGACCGGTCGGCTATCGAGCGCCTTCCGTGTCCGTGGGAGCGGTGCTTGTGGCGCTGGCTCCTGCGGCGACTTCTTCGGACGGAGGCTCACTCAGGTCCACGAAGTCGGAGGGATTGTTCTGCGATTCTACATCAGCGTCCAGGTCGGTCCGGCCGCGACCGGGCTGGTACGGCGACGGCTCGAGTCCGGGGTGACGGCGCGACTGCACGATGAGGATCGCAAGGCCGACGACGATGCCGAAGATCGCAGCCCAGACGTTGCTGCGCAGGCCGAGGAAGATCTCGCTCGGATCGATGCGGATCGACTCCCAGACCACACGGCCGGTGCTGTACCAGATGAGGTAGATCGCGAAGAGCCTGCCCCACTGGAACGCGGTCGCCTTGCGGCTCAGCCACAGCAGAACGATGACGCCGAGACCGTTCCACAGCACCTCGTAGAGGAAGGTCGGGTGGAAGAGCGTGCCCTCGGGAAGCCCCGGGGGGAATGCGGAGTTGTCGGCGGGGATCTCGAGACCCCACGGCAGGTCGGTGGGGAGTCCGTAGAGCTCCTTGTTGAACCAGTTGCCGAAGCGGCCCATGGCCTGCGCGAGCAGGAGTCCGGGCGCCAGCGCGTCGGCGAAGGTCCAGAAGCGGATGCCGGTCCAGCGGCAGCCGAGGTATGCACCGACGGCTCCACCGATGAGGGCGCCGAAGATGGCGATGCCACCCTCCCAGATAGCCCAGACGGAGCCGGGCTCGAACGGGTTCCAGGTGTTCCTGCCCTCGCCGAAGTAGAAGTTCGGGTGCGTGAGCACGTGGAAGATGCGCGCGCCGATGATCGCCAGCGGAACGGCGAGGATCGAGATGTCGATCACGACCCACGGCTCTGCCCCGCGCCTCGTGAGGCGGTGGTTGGTCAGCAGCACCGCGGCGATGATGCCGGCGATGATGCAGAGCGCGTAGAAGTGGATCCGTAGCGGCCCGAGGTCGATGTAGGAGACCGGGGGGCTCGGGATGCTGGCGAGCACGCCGCCGAAGGTGCTGTGAAGCGCGAGGGACATGAGTGCGATTCTAGTTCTCGTGTGTGGGGCGTGCCGACGACGTGCCGACTGCCAGGTTTCGGGTGACCTCTGCGAGCGCGGGGATGCCGCCGTCGCGGAGAGCGCGGACCAGCGCGGTGCCGACGATCGCGCCGTCCGCGTATTCGGAGACCCCGGCGATCTGCTCGGCGGTCGAGATGCCGATGCCGACGCAGGCGCGGACATCGCCGTGCTCGCGCAGGCGGCCGACCAGGGTGCGCGCAGCACGGTCGAGCTCGGTGCGCTCACCGGTGATGCCCATGGTCGAGACGGTGTAGACGAAGCCGGTCGATGACTTCACGACCAGCCCGAGGCGTTCGTCCGACGAGGTGGGAGCTGCGAGGAAGACACGGTCGAGACCGGTGCGCTCACTCGCTGCTATCCACTCCCCCGCGACCTCCGGGGTGATGTCGGGGGTGATGAGCCCGGCGCCGCCGGCTGCGAGCAGGTCGTCGGCGTACCGATCGACGCCGTACTGGAACACCGGGTTCCAGTACGTCATGACCAGCACGGGCACGTCTGTGGCGGCGGTGATCGCGCGCACAGCGGTGAAGAGGTCCTTCATCTTGAACCCGTTCGCGAGCGCCGCGGTGGTCGCCTCCTGGATCACCGCGCCGTCCATCACCGGGTCGCTGTAGGGCGGGCCGAGCTCGATGATGTCGACGCCGTTCTCAGCGAGTGCGATGGCCGCCTGAATGCTGGTCTCGAGGTCGGGGAACCCGACCGGGAGGTACCCGACGAACGCGCTGCGGCCGGCCTCGTGTGCTGCGGCTATCGCCTGTTCCACGCGGCTCACAGTTCCGGCTCCCCCTTCGACGCGGCTGCCTCGGCGTCGCTCTCGTCCTCGACGTCGTGCGCGAGCGCCTCAGCGTCGTAGAGGTCGAAGTACCGAGCCGCCGTGTCCATGTCCTTGTCGCCGCGGCCGGAGAGGCAGATGGCGAGCACGGCGTCGGGCCCCAGGTCACGGCCCAGGCGCAGAGCCCCCGCAAGGGCGTGCGCCGACTCGATCGCCGGGATGATGCCCTCGGTGCGGCTGAGCAGGCGCAGTGCCTGCATGGCCTCGTCGTCGGTCGCAGGAATGTACTCGGCGCGGCCGATGTCGGCGAGCCAGGAGTGCTCAGGACCGACGCCCGGGTAGTCGAGGCCGGCGGAGATCGAGTGGGACTCGACCGTCTGACCGTCTTCGTCCTGCAGCACGTAGGTCTTGGCGCCGTGCAGGATGCCGGGGCGCCCACGCTCGATCGATGCGGCATGCCGCGGAGTGTCGACGCCGTCGCCGGCGGCCTCGACGCCGTAGAGCTTCACGCCCTCGTCGTCGAGGAAGGCATCGAACATGCCGATCGCGTTCGAGCCGCCTCCGACGCAGGCGATGACCGCGTCGGGCAGACGTCCGACCTCGTCGAGGAGCTGCTGTCGAGCCTCCTCGCCGATGATCTTCTGGAAGTCCCGGACCATCGCGGGGAAAGGATGCGGGCCTGCAGCGGTGCCGAAGATGTAGTTGGTGGTCTCGACCGACGCGACCCAGTCGCGGTAGGCGTCGTTGATCGCATCCTTCAGGGTGCGCGAACCCGAGGTGACGGCGACGACCTCTGCGCCGAGCAGTCGCATCCGAGCGACGTTCAGCGCCTGGCGCTCCGTGTCGACCTCACCCATGTAGATCGTGCACTCGAGACCGAAGAGGGCGGCAGCCGTCGCCGTGGCGACGCCGTGCTGACCCGCGCCCGTCTCGGCGATCACGCGCTTCTTGCCGAGACGTTTCGTCAGCAGCGCCTGACCGAGCACGTTGTTGATCTTGTGCGAGCCGGTGTGGTTGAGATCCTCGCGCTTGAGGAAGACGCGCGCACCACCGGCGTGCTCGGCGAACCGCGCGACCTCGGTGAGCGGAGACGGGCGGCCGGCGTACGAGCTGAGCAGAGACGCCAGCTCGGCGCGGAACGCCGGGTCGACGATCGCGTCGGCGTACGCCGCTGAGAGCTCGTCGATCGCGGCGATCAGCGACTCGGGCATGTATCGCCCGCCGTACTCGCCGAACAGGGGACCATGCTGATCTCGCAGGCTCATCACGCCTCCAGGAAGCTCTTGAGAGTGGCGACCGGGTCGCCCGTGACGAGCGCCTCCCCGATCAGGACGACATCAGCACCCGCGGAGCGGTAGTGCGTGACGTCTGCAGGTGTGAGGACCGCGGACTCGGCGATCTTGACGGCTGAGTCCGGGATGCGGTCGACGAGACGGCCGAAGAGGTCGCGGTCGAGCTCGAGTGTCGTCAGATCGCGGGCGTTGACCCCGATCAGCGGCGCGCCGAGATCGATCGCCACCTCGAGCTCGTCGGCAGAGTGGGTCTCGACGAGCGGAGTCATGCCGAGCTCCGTGATGAAGCCGAACAGATCACGGAGCACGTGAGGATCGAGTCCGGCGACGATGAGCAGCACGAGGTCGGCACCGGCTGCTCGGGCTTCGAGCACCTGGTATCGGTTCGCGATGAAGTCCTTGCGCAGCACAGGCAGCGACACCCGGGCCGTGACGGCCTCGAGATCGGCGAGACTGCCGCCGAATCGACGCTCCTCGGTCAGGACGCTGATCGCAGACGCACCGCCCGTCTCATACAGGGAAGCCTGCAGTGCCGGGTCGGGGATCTCGGCGAGAGCACCCCGCGACGGACTCGCGCGCTTCACCTCGGCGATGATCTGCACGCGCTCAGCGGGAGCGAGGAACGCGAGCGCGTCCTTGGCGGCGGGGCGTGCGAGAGCGTCGCGCTCGACGTCGGCCAGAGGCCGGGTCAGAGCACGACGTTCGGCGTCTGCGACTGCGCCGGCCGTGAGGTCGGCGAGCACCATTAGTGCGCCTTCGGCGAGTACTTGGGGCCCTTCACGCCGTAGCCGGCCCTCGACAGCAGCCAGCCCACGAGCGCACCGATCGGGATGATCGCGGCGCCCACCCAGATCAGGGCGACCCAGACGGGGCTGAACTCGGCGAGGCAGAACGCCAGCGTGCCGATCGTGAAGCCGGCGAGCATGATGATGACGCCCGTCCATGCGGCAGGCGAGTGTCCGTGGCCGGGGTCAGCGATCGGGTTGGTCATGGTCTCCTCCGGGGGACGACGTGCTGGTTCGGATCAAGTCTATCGGGGTCATCGTGTCGGGTCGGTTCCGCGCGAGAGGTCGTCCCACGAATCGATCGCGTCGACGGGCCCGGCGGTCGAGCCGACATGTGCGGCATCGGTGCGGTAGCGGCGTCCGCCGCGCTTCCATCGCCGCCACGTGAGGAGCACGACGAGGGATGCCGCCAGCAGGATCACCCAGCCGATGAGCGTCATCACGGGCCAGGCCGAGAGCTCGATGCCGGCGACGACGTCGGCGATCGCCGTGCTGCCTGCGAGCCCGGTCGTCTCGGTGACGGTGGGACCGACAGCGCTCAGCGGCTCGGTCAGGAGCAGCTGCAGGGTCGTCCAGCCGAGGAACAGCGCTGCCGCGGTGGCGAGAACGCCGAACACGAGTCGCATCACCGGGCCGACGATCGAGAGGGCGATGCCTAGCGCCAGGACCGCGAGGCTCAGAGGAGCGAGCAGCGGCAGCGCGGACGCGCCTGGCACGAGGATGGCCTCCCCGGCATCCGCGCGTTCGACGGTGAGCCACGTCTGGGTCGACGAGATGATCCCGACCGCTCCCGCGAGGAGGAAGCCGGAGACGGCGATCGAGCGACCTCTGCGCGCGAGAGTCACTCGGCCGAGCTCCCCTCGACGGCGTGCAGGTCCGTCGTGTCGAAGCAGGTGCGGGTGCCGGTGTGGCAGGCGGGGCCGGTCTGGTCGACCCGCAGCAGGATGGCGTCGCCGTCGCAGTCGAGTCTCGCCTCGTGCACCACCTGGATGTGTCCGGAGGTGTCTCCCTTGCGCCAGTACTCCTGACGCGAGCGCGACCAGTACACCGCGCGACCGGTGGTGAGCGTGCGGCGCAGGGCCTCGGCATCGACCCACGCGAGCATGAGGACCTCTGCCGTGTCCCACTGCTGGACGATCACCGGCGCGAGGCCGTCGTCGTTGAAGGCGACCTGAGCGATGCGCTCCTCGATATCGTTCATCGGACGAGCACTCCCTCCGCGCGCAGCGCGTCCTTGACGTCGCCGACCGTGAGCGCGCCCGTGTGGAACACGCTGGCTGCCAGCACCGCATCCGCTCCGGCCTTGATCGCGGGAGCGAAGTCGGATGCCTTGCCCGCGCCACCGGAGGCGATCACCGGCACTGAGGCGGCCTCACGCATGAGCTTCACCAGTTCGAGGTCGAAGCCGTCTCGCGTGCCGTCGGCGTCGATCGAGTTGACCAGCAACTCGCCTGCCCCGCGCTCCGCCGCCTCACGCGCCCAGTCGAGCGCATCGAGGGTCGTCTGGGTGCGTCCGCCATGGGTGGTGACGACGAAACCGGAGGGAGTGCCGGGTGCCCGCTTGACGTCGAGCGACAGCACCAGCACCTGTGCGCCGAAGCGGTCCGCGATCTCGCCGATCAGCTCAGGGCGAGCGATGGCCGCCGAGTTGACCCCGACCTTGTCGGCGCCGACCGAGAGGAGCCGCGCCACGTCGTCGACGCTGCGCACTCCCCCGCCGACCGTCAGCGGCACGAACACCTGCTCAGCCGTGCGCTGCACCACGTCGTACGTCGTCGCGCGAGCATCGACGGTCGCCGTGACGTCGAGGAACGTGATCTCGTCTGCGCCCTGCGCCGCGTAGTGGCGCGCGAGCTCGACGGGGTCGCCCATATCGCGCAGGTTCTCGAAGTTGACGCCTTTGACGACGCGACCCGCGGCGACGTCGAGGCACGGGATGACGCGACTCGCGAGCGCCATCAGAGCCTCGCGTTGTGGATCGCCGTGACGAGGATCGCGCGAGCGCCGAGCGCGTACAGCGCGTCCATCACGGGGTTGACCCGCGCACGCGCCACCATGACGCGGACGGCGACCCACTCCGGATCGCGGAGCGGTGAGACCGTGGGCGACTCGATGCCACCCGCGATCTTGACGGCGTCGTCGAGCAGAGCCAGCGGCAGGTCGTAATCGATCATCACGAACCGCCGAGCGACCATGACGCCGCGCAGGCGGCGAAGCAGCGTCTCGGAGCCCTCAGCATCATGCGGGCCCGCGATCAGCACGGCCTCGGACTGCAGGATCACAGGGCCGAAGACGTCGAGCCCCGCCTGACGCAGCGTCGTTCCCGTCTCGACGACATCGGCGACGGCGTCGGCGACGCCGAGGCGCACGGCGGACTCCACCGCGCCGTCGAGCGGCACGAGGTCGACGGCGATGCCCCGCTCGTCGAGGAACGCGTCGACGAGGCCGGGGTACGACGTCGCGATGCGCAGTCCGTCGAGCTCTGAGACGTCGGTGTAGCGCCCCGATGGCGCGGCGAAGCGGAACGTCGACCCGGCGAAGCCGAGCGCCTCGATCTCCCGCGCGCCCGGCATGCGGGCGTCGAGGAGCAGATCGCGTCCTGTGATGCCGACGTCGATGGCGCCGGACCCGACGTAGGTCGCGATGTCCTTCGGGCGGAGATAGAAGAACTCGACGTCGTTGTCGGCATCGACGACGTGAAGCGTCTTGGGGTCACGACGACCGGCGTAGCCGGCCTCCGCGAGCATGTCGGCGGCCGTCTCGGAGAGAGAGCCCTTGTTGGGAACAGCAATGCGCAGCATGGGAAGCCTTCAGATCGAAGCGAGTGGGGCGGAGCGCTTCACAGATGTCGGTAGACGTCCTGCAGGCTCAGGCCCTTCGCGATCATCATCACCTGGACGTGGTAGAGCAGCTGCGAGATCTCCTCCGCAGCGGCCTCGTCGGATTCGTACT
The DNA here is from genome assembly GCF_056175745.1 of Microbacterium sp. LjRoot205. Classification (NCBI taxonomy): domain Bacteria; kingdom Bacillati; phylum Actinomycetota; class Actinomycetes; order Micrococcales; family Microbacteriaceae; genus Microbacterium; species Microbacterium sp. LjRoot205. Next base: position 170,831 of record NZ_JBGFFH010000004.1, read on the forward strand.
CGGAGGCCATCCAGACTTCGGCGGCCTCCTCGACGATCTTCTTGCCGATCGTGTGCACGCCGCCGTCGAGCTCCGCGACCGTCCCCGATCCCTCTGGACGGGTCTCGGCCTTGACGCTGAGCTCGGCGAACAGCTCGTCGAAAGTCTTCACGATTCCAGGCTAGCGGCTCTGGCGCGGTCTCTGAGCCGGGTGACGGCCGCCTCGACGTCGTCGGCGCCGTAGACCGCCGACCCGGCGACGAACGTGTCGGCGCCCGCGGCGGCTGCCGCTTCGATGGTCGCGTCCGAGATGCCGCCGTCGACCTGCAACCAGACGTTCGATCCGCGACGCTTGGCCTCGTCGGCGAGAGCGCGCAGCTTGGGCATGGTCTCGTGCATGAACCCCTGCCCGCCGAACCCGGGTTCGACCGTCATCACGAGGATCTGGTCGAACTCCTCGAGCACGCTGTAGAGCCCCTCAGCGGGGGTGTCCGGCTTGATCGCGACGCCGGCCCTCGCCCCGATGCTGCGCAAGGTGCGAGCGAGCGAGATCGGATCCGCCGCCGCTTCGAGGTGGAACGTGACGCTGGCGGCGCCCAGCTCTGCATAGGCGGGCGCCCAGCGCTCGGGCTCGGTGATCATCAGGTGCACGTCGAGCGGTATGGGGCTGGTCGCCTGGATCCGTTCGACCATCTGCGGCCCGAACGTGAGGTTCGGCACGAAGTGGTTGTCCATCACATCGACGTGAGCGAAATCCGCGGTCGCGATCTTGGCGAGATCGCGCTGCATGTTCACGAAGTCGGCAGCGAGGATGCTGGGGTTGATGCGCGGTGCGCTGGGGAGTTCCACGTCTCTAGTCTCTCTCTTCGGAGTTCGCGTCGCCCTGCTCGGTGGCGGTGCGCTGGAGCAGCGCGAGGAACATGGCATCGGTGCCGTGGCGGTGCGGCCACAGCTGCACGCGACCGGAGCCGTCGCCGGCGAGGTCGATCGGTGACGCGGAGACGCCCTGGAGCACGCCACGCGCATCGAGCTCGGTGATGTCTGTGCGGCCTCGGAGCACCTCCTGGACGACGCCCGTCGTCTCGGCGAGATGCGGCGAGCAGGTGACGTACGCGACGATCCCACCCGGCGCGAGTGCGTCGAGCGCGGAGCTGAGGAGCTCGACCTGCAGCGGCACGAGCTCTGCGACGTCGGCGGGGGTCTTGCGCCAGCGCGCTTCCGGCCGCCGTCTGAGCGCGCCGAGGCCCGTGCACGGCGCGTCGACGAGGATGCGATCGAAGGCACCGGGATGGGACGCGCCGAACGAGCGCCCGTCCTCCTCGTGCACCACGACCTCGCCAGGCACCGCACGCAAGGCGTTGCGCACGAGACGTGCGCGTGTCGGGATGACCTCGTTCGCCTCGAGCGTGACGTCGTGCTCACGGGCGATGGCGGCGAGCAGCGCGGTCTTGCCGCCCGGGCCCGCGCACAGGTCGAGCCAGCGCTCGCCCGACGTGATGGGCGCGGCGGCCGTCAGTGCGAGCGCGACGAGCTGCGAACCCTCGTCCTGCACGCGGACGGTGCCGCCTGTCGCGGCGATCACGCGATGGGGGTCTCCCCCGGGCGAGCCGAAGGCGGTCGGCGCGTACGGACGCCGTGGCTCACCCGGGTCTGCGAGACCGGGGAGCGCGACGAGCGTCACCTCCGGCGAGGCGTTGTCGGCGTCGAGGAGATCATCGAGCTCGTGTGCCCGGCCCTCGGCCGCCAGCGCGCGTCGCAATGCCCTGATGATCCACACGGGATGCGCGGAGCGCAGTGCGAGACGCTCGTCATCGGACCGTGCCGAGCTCTCGATGCGGTCTTCCCACTCCCCCGGTGTCTCTCGGGCGATCCGGCGCAGCACGGCGTTCGCGAAGCTCGAAGCGCCTCGCCCCTGCGTCGAGGCGACCAGATTCACGGATTCGTTGACGGCCGCGTGCGAGGCGACCCGTGTGGCGAGCAGCTGGTGCGTCGCCAGGCGCAGCGCGTCGAGCACAGCCGGGTCGATCTCCTCCGCCGGACGATCGGCGGCGGTGGCGATGATCGCGTCGTAGGTGCCACGTCGACGGAGCGTTCCGTATGCGAGTTCAGTGGCCAGGGCCGCATCCTGCGGGCCGAGGCCCGCCTCGGCGATGGCCGGGGGCAGGATGAGGTTGGCGTAGGCATCCGACTCGGAGACAGCGCGCAACACGTCGTACGCCACCCGACGTGCGGGCTGCACTGTGCGCTGCGGCCCGCGAGGCTCGTCGCCACGACGGCCCCGTGGCTGACCACCGGCCTGCTGACTGCCACGCTGCCCGTGCGATCGCCCCTGCGGCCGGTTCTGCGGACCGCCCGGACGGCCGTCGCGACGCCTCGCGTCTCCCTGGCCGCTCATGCTCCGGCTCTCAGACCGTCGGTGTCGCGTTGGCCCCGCCACCAGTCGACCGCGTTCATGGCTCCCTTGCCCGCCGGCTGCACACGAGCGACCGAGAGGGGCGTCGAGCCCGTTCCGATGAGGAGGGCCGACTTCGTGGCAATGATCTCTCCCGGTTCCAGGGTGACGACGTCGCTCGATGGCGCCGCCTCGAGGATCTTCAGACGGAGCCCGTCGACGGTGGTGTGCGCCCCGGGCTCGGGAGTGACTCCGCGGAAGCGCGCGAACACCTGAGCGAGGGGCTGGCTCCAATCGAGCAGGCCGTCGTCGAGCGTCAGCTTCGGCGCCAGTGTCGGCTCCCCGTGCTGCGGCACGGCGCGCGCAGTGCCGTCGGCGATGGCCTGCACGACCTCGGCCGTCAGCTGCGCCCCGTCGACGGCAAGGGTCGCGAGCGCCGCGTCGGCCGTCGCCCCTGCTGCCACATCGACGACGCGGGTCGCGAAGATGTCTCCCGCGTCGAGTGCCGGCACGAGCTGGAAGACGCTTGCTCCGAGCTGGGCGTCGCCGGCGATCAGCGCGCGCTGCACGGGAGCAGCACCTCGCCACTGGGGCAGAAGCGAGAAGTGGAGGTTGATCCACCCCTTCGCCGGGGTGGAGAGCAGCGGCTCTCGCACGAGGCCGCCATACGCGACGATCACGCCGAGCTCGACCTGCAGGGCAGCGATCGCCTCTGTCGCCTCGTCACCGAGCCGCGCAGCCTTGATGATCGGCAGACCGAGGTCGGCGGCTGCCTGAGCGACGGGTGACGGTGTCAGCACCCTCTTGCGCCCCAGTGGCGCATCAGGACGCGTGACCACAGCCGCGATGTCGTGTTCGTCCGCGAGGCGGAGGAGGGTGGGAACGGCTGCCGATGGTGTGCCGGCGAAGACGAGACGCATGAAGGTGCTCCGGAGGGATGCGGGGTGAGGATCCGGGAGGATCGGGGTGATCGGATCGGTGCGGACTGATCAGAGCTCTGGGTCGAGGATATCGAGCCGAACCGAGAGCGTGCTCCGAGTCGACTTGCCCTTGCCTCGGCGATTGCTGACGGCTTCGGCGACGACGGCCGCTCGCAGCGTCGCCGCGACCTTGACTCCGGCGCCGTACTCGAACCGGACGAGGGCGCGGACGCGCGGCGGGTAGTCGTCGGACTCGATGGGCACGGGACCCAGGACCGCGTCGGACGGGAGGGCGAGCTCCTGCAGCGCCGCCAGCGCACGGCCGACGGCCGCGGCTGACCCCTCGACCAGGGCCACGCGCGCGGCCGGCGGCATGTGGAGCGGCGCGCGCTCTGCGAGCTCAGAGCGTGCGTAACCCGACTGGTTCCACGTCGCGAGCGCTCGCGCGATCGTGCCGTCGACTCCGACGAGGTGGATCGGCGCCCCAGGGGCCGCGAGCGCTGCCGCGTTCGACCACCACCGCAGGCAGGCCTCGCCGATCCGCAGATCCGGGGCCTGGAGCATCCGCGGACCGTCGAGCAGCACCACTGCGCGATAACCGCCCTCGGCAAGCGGCTCGGCGCCGCGCGTCGCGACCACCAGTGCGGGCTTGTCCGCGACGTGCTCGACCGGGTGCGCGCTGTCGGCCACGATCACGCGGACGCCGGGGAACGCCTTGCCCAGCTCGTCGGCGGTCCGCTCGCTTCCCGACGACGCCAGGCGCAGCTTGGTCGACGCACACGTCGGGCAGGTCCAGGCTCGCGCGCCCCGGCCGCACCACGCGCACACCGGCACGGCGCCGCGATGCTTGGCGCCCAGGGGTCCGCCGCAGTGCGCGCATCGGGCGGGGGCCCGGCACTCCGCGCACACGAGGGACGGTGCGAATCCCGGGCGCGAGACCTGCACGAGCACCGGCCCCTCGGACGCGGCGTTACGGGCCGACAGGAACGCCGACGACGGCATCCGCTGGGCTGTCGGCGCATCCATCTCCTGCGGGGTGCTCAGGATCACCCTCGGCATCACCCGCCGCGCGGCTCGCACGTCCTGCAGATAGCCGTGCGCGACGAGGCGCTCCACGTCCGTCGTACGGGTGTGGCCGACGAAGAGCAGGGCTGAGTCCTCCTGCTCCTGCCGGAGCAGGGCCGCATCGCGCGCGTTGATGTAGGGCGCGAGAGGTTCGCCGAGCAGCGGATCGCCGTCGTCCCAGACGGCGACGAGCCCGGCGCGGACCGGCGCGTACACGGCGGAGCGGTTGCCGACGACGATGCACGGAGCATCCTCGAGCGATCTGAGGAACGAGCGGTATCGATCGGGGTTCGTCTGCCGTGAGTCGTATCGCACGACAGCCTCGGGCGGAACCAGCGAACCGAGCGCTGCGAGCAGCAGATCGAGGTCGCGATGGTCCGGCACGATCAGGATGCTGGAGCGTCCGGCAGCGAGCATCCGCGTCGCCGTCGACGCGAGCAGAGCCGTCCAGCCAGGCTCGCCCCTGTGCTGCACCGGGATCGCCTCCACTGCGGCTCTGCCTGCGCCTTCGAGCACCTCCTCGAGGTGGTCGTACGTGGCGATGAGCGAAGATGCGGAGGTGACGGCGTCATCGGCAGGCACGGGCGTCGGCGCGTCTGAGGTCCACGCCTTCTCGACCCGCACCTGACGCTTGGGGATGACGAGACGCAGCACATCCGACGCCGAACCCGCGGCACGGTCGGCTGCACGACGAGCCAGCCGGTAGGTGCGCTCGGGGAGCACGGGAACCTGTGAGACGACGCTCTCGACCTCGGAGAGGGGCCTGTCGGCGTCGTCCTCGGTGTCGATCTCGACCACGTACCCGTCGATGACCCGACCGGCGGTGCGGAGCGGCACACGCACGCGTACCCCGATCGGCACGTCTCCGAGTTCTGCCGGCAGGGCGTAGTCGAAGAGCCGGTCGAGCTGCGGAAGCGGCGAGTCGAGCAGCACGCGCGCGATACGACGGCTCTCGGCCGTCATGAGCGGATCGCCATCTGGCTCGCGCTCCGTCAGAGGCCTGCAGCGCGCCGCAGCTCCTCAGCGCGGTCGGTGCGCTCCCAGGTGAACTCCGGCAGCTCGCGACCGAAATGCCCATAGGCGGCTGTCTGCGCATAGATCGGGCGCAGCAGATCGAGCTCCTCGATGATCGCCTGCGGACGGAGATCGAAGACGTCGTTGATCGCGCGGATGATCGCCTCGTCCGACACCTTGCCGGTGCCGAAGGTCTCGACGTAGAGCCCCACCGGGCGTGCGACTCCGATCGCGTACGCGACCTGGACCTCGAGCCGGTCGGCGAGACCTGCCGCCACAGCGTTCTTGGCGACCCAGCGCGTCGCGTAGGCGCCCGAGCGGTCGACCTTGGACGGGTCCTTGCCGCTGAAGGCTCCGCCACCGTGGCGCGCCGCACCACCGTACGTGTCGATGATGATCTTGCGGCCGGTGAGCCCGGCGTCGCCCTTGGGACCGCCGGTCACGAAGGGACCGGCGGGGTTGATGTAGTAGGTGATGTCGTCGAGGTCGAGCCCTGTGGTCTCGAGGACCGGGTCGATCACGTGCTCCTGCACCTGTGCCTTGAGCTCGTCCTGCGAGATCTCGGGGTGATGCTGGGTCGACAGCACGACGGCATCGACGGTCTTGGGGGTGAAGCCGTCGTACCCGAGCGTGACCTGCGTCTTGCCGTCGGGGCGGAGGAACGGCAGCGCGCCGGAGCGGCGAACCTCGGCGAGACGCTCCGCGATGCGGTGCGCGGTCCACGCGGCCATCGGCATCAACTGCGGCGTCTCGTTCGTGGCGAACCCGAACATGATGCCCTGGTCTCCGGCACCGAGTCCGTCGAGCGGATCGACGGATGACCCGTCGCGGTGCTCCTGGGCGTTGTCGACACCGTGGGCGATGTCTGTCGACTGCTCGCCCACCGAGATGCTCACACCGCAGGAGTCCCCGTCGAAGCCGGTGTCGCTCGACGTGTAGCCGATCCCATTGACGACCTGTCGGACGATGGTCGGGATGTCGACGTAGGCCTCGGTGCGGATCTCACCGGCGACGTGCACGAGACCGGTGGTCACCAGCGTCTCGACCGCGACCCGCGAGCCGGGGTCTTTCGCGATGAGTCCGTCGAGGATGCTGTCTGAGATCTGGTCGCAGATCTTGTCCGGGTGCCCCTCGGTGACGGACTCGGACGTGAACAGACGCAGCGCGCTCATCGGGGCTCCAGGACGGAATCGGACAGCAGGAAGGGGGTGGCTCCCATGATGGACCGCACCGCCGACATCAGTCGGCGGTGCGGTCATCGGACGTCACTCGGCGTGACGGAGGCGGAGCTTGTCCTCGTTGATCTCGTGCAGAGCGATGGTCAGCGGCTTGTCCTCGACGGAGGAGTCGACGAGCGGACCGACGTTGTCGAACAGGTTGCCCTCGTGGAGATCGGAGTAGTAGTCGTTGATCTGACGGGCACGCTTGGCGGCGTAGATCACGAGCTCGTACTTCGAGTCGACGCGGTCGAGCAGGTTGTCGATGGGGGGATCGATGATTCCGTTGGTGTGGTGTCCGGCCATGGTGGGACCTCCTGATCAGGCGACGGGATCGTCGCGAAGACTGTGCTGCGGCGCGCGAAGAAGCTCAGCGCGCAGAGCTTGAAGACAATTCTACGACCTCTGCGGCCGCGGCGGCGACGTCCTCGTTCACGATGAGGTGATCGAACTCGTTCTGCGCGGCGAGCTCCACCTTCGCGGTGCGCAGTCTGCGAGCGCGTTCCTCGGCACCCTCGGTGCCTCGACCGACCAGTCTCTGAACCAGTTCGTCCCAGGTCGGCGGCAGCAGGAAGATGAGCGTCGCCGCAGGCTCGGCCTTGCGCACCTGGCGTGCACCCTGCAGGTCGATCTCGAGCAGAACGGTCTTGCCGGCGGCCAGCGCGGCATCGATCGGGGCACGCGGAGTTCCGTATCGCGACCTGTTGTGCACGACCGCGTACTCGAGAAGCTCGTCCTCGGCGATCAGCCGATCGAACTCCGCGTCGTCGACGAAGTAGTAGTGCACGCCGTCGATCTCGCCCGGGCGCGGTGCGCGGGTCGTCGCCGAGACCGACAGATGGATCTCGGGGTTGTGCTCGCGGATGTGGGCGGCGACCGTGCCCTTGCCCACAGCGGTCGGGCCGGCGAGCACCAGCAGACGGCTGCGTGCGCCCCGCGGCTGCAGGAGCGGGAAGCGTGTGTCGAGCCACTGCGTGAGCGCCAGCCGTTGCCTGACGCCGAGACCGCCCAGTCGCTTGACCGGCGAGATGTGCAGTTCTGCGAGAATTCGGTCGCGCTTGCCCGCCCCGATGGCAGGGAGGGCGAGCAGGAAGTCCGTGATGCGCATCGATCCCTCGACCGAATCGGGGTCGGCGGTGGCGCGCTCGAGCACCGACTGCGGGGTGACGACACGCGTCGTCAGATCGCGCTTGAGCGACGCACGGGCGCGGCGCCGCTCGACCGCCTTGCGTGCGGCGGCGGCACGATCGACCTCGGGGACGGGACGGGACTCAGCCACGGCCGGCCTCCCTGTACTCTGCGACGCGAGCGTCGATGGCGGCGGCGAGACCAGCGGGTCCGGCCGAGAGGATGCTGCGGCTCTCGCTCGCGATCACCGCGGGGCTCATCGAGCCGAACCGCCGGTGCAGGTCTGCCGGAGTCGCGCCCTGCGTGCCGAAACCGGGGGCGAGGACGGGTGCCACCGGCGCGAATGCGGCGATGCCGGCATCCGTCCAGTCCACCGTCGCTCCGATGACGAAGCCGAAGCTCCCCCACTCGCCTGCCTCCGAGTGCTCCGCATTGCGTGCCGAGACGACCGAGATGATGTCCGCAGACACAGCGCGGCCGGTCTCGGAGACCGAGCGCTGCAGAGTCTGCGCCTCAGGGTTGCTCGTCGCGGCGAGCACGAAGAGGCCCTTGTCGTGCTCGCCGGCGAGGGCGAAGGCGCCGTCGAGCGCACCGACCCCGAGGAACGGGTTGACGGTCAGGGCGTCGGCCTCGAGCGGAGACCCCGGTGTGAGCCACGCCGCCGCATACGCATCCATGGTCGAGCCGATGTCGCCGCGCTTGGCATCCGCGATCACGATGAGTCCGGCCGCGCGCGCGGCCGCGAGCACCTCTTCGAGGGCCGCGAACCCCGCAGAGCCGAAGCGCTCGAAGAACGACACCTGCGGTTTCACGATCGCGGCACGGCCAACGGCGGCCTCGACCGTGCGCAGCCCGAACTCGCGGACGCCGGAGGCGTCGTCACCGAGCCCCCAGTCCGCGAGCAGCGCCGCATGCGGGTCGATACCCACGCACAGCGGGCCGTGCGCCGCGAGGGCGGCACGGACCCGTTCGCCGAAGCGTGCGCTCACAGAGCGGCCTTCCGGTCGAGTGCGTACTCCTGGAGGCTCTTCACCTGGAAGCCCTCGTGGGCTGCGTCCATGCCGCTCACCGCTGCGCCGAGCACTGCCATCGTGGTGAACAGCGCCTTGTCGGCCGCGACGGCAGCCGCACGGATCTCGTAGCCGTCAGCACGCGCCGCCCCACCCGAAGGCGTGTTCACGACGATGTCGATCGACCCGTCGTTGATGAGGTCGACGATGTTGGTCGCGCCCGACTCCTGGGTCTCGCTGTACTTCTCGACCACGGTCACCGCGATGCCGTTGCGCGAGAGGATCTCGGCCGTGCCCTCGGTGGCCACGATCGTGAACCCGAGCTGCTGCAGACGGTGGGCCGGCAGGATCACCGCGCGCTTGTCGGAGTCGGCCACCGAGATGAACACGGTGCCCGAGGTCGGCATCCCGCCGTACGCGGCCGCCTGGCTCTTCGCGAACGCGGTCGGGAAGTCGCGGTCGATGCCCATGACCTCGCCGGTCGAGCGCATCTCCGGGCCGAGGATCGAGTCGACGGTCTTGCCGTCGGCCGTGCGGAACCGCTTGAAGGGAAGCACGGCCTCCTTCACCGAGACGGGGGCGTCGAGCGGCACACGAGAGCCGTCCTGCTCGGGGAGCATGCCCTCGGCGCGGAGCTCGGCGATGGTCGAGCCGACCATGATGCGGCTCGCGGCCTTCGCCATCGGGATGCCCAGCGCCTTCGAGACGAACGGCACCGTGCGGCTCGCGCGCGGGTTCGCCTCGATGACGTAGAGCACGCCGGCGCTGATCGCGAACTGCACGTTGAGCAGACCGCGCACGCCGACACCCTTCGCGATCGCGAGGGTCGCCTCGCGCACCCGGTCGATGTCGGTGCGGCCGAGCGAGACCGGCGGCAGCGTGCAGCTGGAGTCGCCCGAGTGGATGCCGGCCTCCTCGAGGTGCTCCATCACGCCGCCGATGTACAGATCGGTGCCGTCGTACAGCGCGTCGACATCGAGCTCGATCGCATCGTCGAGGAATCGGTCGACGAGCAGGGGCTTGCCCTCCTCGATGATGACCTCGCCCGCCGTGCGCACGAAGTACTCGCGCAGCGACTCCGCGCTGTAGACGATCTCCATTCCCCGTCCGCCGAGCACGAAGCTCGGACGCACGAGCACGGGGTAGCCGATCTCGTCGGCCACGGCCACCGCGGCGTCAGCGTTCACAGCGGTGCCGTGACGCGGTGCGATGAGACCCGCCGCGTCGAGCAGCTGGGAGAACAGCTCGCGCTCTTCGGCGATGTCGATGGCCTCAGGGCTCGTGCCGAGCACGGTGTAGCCCGCGGCCTCGATGCCCTTGGCGAGACCCAGCGGCGTCTGGCCGCCGAGCTGGCAGACGACGCCGAGGATGGTGCCGCTGGCGGCTTCCGCGTCGAGCACCTCGAGCACGTCTTCGAGCGTCAGCGGCTCGAAGTAGAGCCGGTCGGACGTGTCGTAGTCGGTGGACACGGTCTCAGGGTTGCAGTTGACCATGATGGTCTCGAAGCCGGCATCCGACAGCGCGAACGACGCGTGCACGCAGGAGTAGTCGAACTCGACGCCCTGGCCGATGCGGTTGGGACCGGATCCGATGATCACGACCTTGGTGCGATCCGATGGCATGACCTCGGTCTCGAAGTCGTAGCTCGAGTAGTGGTACGGCGTGAGAGCCGGGAACTCGCCGGCGCAGGTGTCGACCGTCTTGTACACGGGGCGGATGCCCAGGCCGTGGCGCACACCGCGGATCTCGGCCTCGTCGTCACCCCGGAGCTGTGCGATCTGCGCGTCGGAGAATCCGTGCTCCTTGGCATAGCGGAGCGTGGCCGCATCGAGCTCGGGCGCCGTGCGCACGGTCTCGGCGACCTCGTTGATCAGCACGATCTGGTCGATGAACCACGGGTCGATCGCGGTCGCCTCGAACGCCTGCTCGACTGTCGCACCCTTGCGCAGCGCCTGCTGCAGGGTGACGATGCGACCGTCGGTCGGGATCTTCGAGATCTCGAGCAGCTCGTCTGCCGAGCGGTTCTCCTCGCCCCAGTGGAAGCTCGAGCCGCGCTTCTCGAGCGAGCGCAGCGCCTTCTGCAGCGCGGTCGCGTAGTTGCGGCCGATCGCCATGGCCTCACCCACCGACTTCATGGTGGTCGTCAGCGTCGCATCGGCGGCCGGGAACTTCTCGAACGCGAATCGCGGCACCTTGACGACGACGTAGTCGAGCGTGGGCTCGAAGCTCGCCGGGGTGACACCCGTGATGTCGTTGGGGATCTCGTCGAGACGGTAGCCGAGTGCGAGCTTGGCCGCGAGCTTGGCGATCGGGAACCCGGTGGCCTTCGAGGCGAGGGCGCTCGAGCGCGAGACGCGCGGGTTCATCTCGATGACGATGATGCGGCCGTTGCTGGGGTCGACGGCGAACTGGATGTTGCAGCCACCGGTGTCGACGCCGACGGCGCGGATGATGTCGATGCCGATGTCGCGGAGCTTCTGGTACTCGCGGTCGGTGAGCGTCAGAGCCGGGGCGACCGTGATCGAGTCGCCCGTGTGCACGCCGACCGGGTCGACGTTCTCGATCGAGCAGACGACCACCGTGTTGTCGGCCGTGTCGCGCATGAGCTCGAGCTCGTACTCCTTCCAGCCGAGGATCGACTCCTCCAGGAGCACCTCGGTGGTCGGCGAATCGCGCAGACCGGCCCCGCCGATGCGGCGCAGGTCCTCTTCGTCGTATGCGAAGCCCGAGCCGAGACCGCCCATCGTGAACGAGGGGCGCACGACGAGCGGATAGCCCAGCTCGGCCGCACCCTCGAGCAGGTCGTCCATCGTGTGCGCGATGATGCTGCGGGCGACGTCGGCTCCGGCGTCGAGCACGAGCTGCTTGAAGATCTGGCGGTCCTCGCCCTTGTTGATCGCCTCGAAGCTCGCGCCGATCAGCTCGACGTCGTACTTCTCGAGGATGCCGTGGTTGTGCAGCTCGATCGCGGCGTTCAGGGCGGTCTGTCCGCCGAGAGTCGGAAGGATCGCGTCAGGGCGCTCCTTCGCGATGATCGTCTCGATGACCTGCCACGTGATCGGCTCGATGTACGTCGCGTCGGCGAAGTCGGGGTCCGTCATGATCGTGGCCGGGTTGGAGTTGACCAGGATGACCCTGACGCCCTCTTCGCGGAGCACGCGGCACGCCTGGGTGCCGGAGTAGTCGAACTCGCAGGCCTGACCGATGACGATCGGGCCGGAGCCGATGACGAGAACGGAGTTGATGTCGTCGCGCTTGGGCATTACTTGGCGTCCTTCTTGCTGGCGATGACCATGTCACGGAACCGGTCGAAGAGATAGTTGGCGTCGTGCGGGCCGGCGGCGGCCTCCGGGTGGTACTGCACCGAGAACGCCGGGATGTCGAGGGCGCGGAGGCCCTCCACGACGTTGTCGTTCAGACCGACGTGGCTGACTTCGACCTTGCCGTAGCCGTGGGGGCTGTCGAACGAACCCTCCAGCGGCGCTTCCACGGCGAAACCGTGGTTGTGCGCGGTGATCTCGACGCGTCCGGTGGACTTGTCGAGCACCGGCTGATTGATGCCGCGGTGGCCGAAGGGCAGCTTGTAGGTGCCGAGCCCCAGCGCCCTGCCGAGCAGCTGGTTTCCGAAGCAGATCCCGAAGAACGGCAGCCCGTCGTCGAGCACCGAGCGCAGCAGCTCGACGTGGTCGCCCGACGCCGCGGGGTCTCCAGGGCCGTTCGAGTAGAAGACGGCGACGGGGTCGATCGAGCGGATGTCGTCGATCGTGACGTCCTGGGGCAGCACGTGCACCTCGAAGCCTCGGGCTGCGAGATTGTCGATCGTCGCCTGCTTGACTCCGAGGTCGAGGACGGCGAGATTGCCGACCCGCTCCCCCATCGCCGTCGTCACCGTGGCGACGTCGACAGAGACCTGCGACGAGAGGTTCTGACCGGCCATCTCGGGGGCTTCGCGCACGAGCCGCAGCTGCTCTTCGGGGTCGATCTTCGCGGCGTCGCCCGAGAACACGCCGCCGCGCATCGAGCCGGCCGAGCGGATGTGTCGGGTGATCGAGCGGGTGTCGATGCCGCTGATGCCCACGATGCCGTCTCGCTCGAGGATCTCGTCGAGCGAGGCGTTGGCTCGCCAGTTCGAGACGACGCGCGAGGGGTCGCGGACGATGTAGCCGGCCACCCAGATGCGACGGGACTCGCGGTCTTCGTCGTTCATGCCGGTGTTGCCGATGTGCGGTGCCGTCTGCAAGACGATCTGGCCTGCGTACGAGGGATCGGTGAGGGTCTCCTGGTAGCCGGACATGCCGGTGGCGAAGACGACCTCGCCGAAAGTGGTGCCCCGCGCGCCGTATGCACGGCCCGTGTGGCGGGTCCCGTCTTCGAGGACGAGGACGGCGGGTTCGGGGAGGGCTGTCATGACGTTGCTCCTGTGTCGGGGGCGGCGGCGTCGTCCGTGGCCGGGACGAGGCGCTGCAGTTCTGAGATGAAGTTCTGGGGGTCGCCGTCTGTCAGGCGGAGGTACGAGTCGACGATCGTGTCGTCGTCTGCGCTCCAGGCGACGCGGACGAGTCCGCCCGGTTCCACGACGCGGTCGATCGTCACGGTCGCACGATCGACGCTCGCGAGCCGTGCGGAGGCGAGGAAGACCGTCGGCGCCCCGTCGAGGCAGAGCGCGAGGCCGCGATCAGTGACGGCGACCTCTCCCCTGGCTCGGTAGGCGAGCGGGTGCAGGGTCAACCGCTCCAGCGGCTGGTCGTGCTTGGTCGTCGAGACGTAGAGCACCTCACGACGGGCGATCACCTCGGCGTGCTCCGGCACTCCGAGGGGCGCCGAGAGACCAGAGTCGCGTCGGAGTCGTCGTCGCCACGCGGTGAACATGACGACGAGCACGAGCGCCGCCACGGCGATGGTGATCGCGATGGCGATGTCGCGTGCGCTCATGCGTTCAGCTCCTCGACGACGTCTGCGCCGTCGACCGTCAGGACTCCGCGGTGCACCGTGAATTCGACGCGACCGGGGAGGTCGCGGCCGAGGTAGGGCGAGTTCACGCTGCGACCGTGCAGGTCCGATTCGGTGAAGACGCCGGCGACGGACGGGTCGTAGAGGGTGATCTGCGCGGGAGCACCCGCCTCGAGAGGCAGCCCGTGGCCCGAGAGACGGCCGATCCGCGCGGGCGCGGCGCTCATCACCCGAGCGACGTCCTCCCAGCCGATCAGGCCGGTCTGCACCATCGACTGGTGCACGACGCGCAGCGCGCTCTCGAGTCCGACCATGCCGTTGGCGGCGGCCTGCCACTCGCACGACTTGTGCTCGCTCGGGTGCGGCGCGTGGTCGGTCGCGACGATGTCGATGGTGCCGTCGGCGAGGCCTTCGCGCACCGCCAGGACGTCCTCCTCACGACGCAGCGGCGGATTGACCTTGTAGCGCGCGTCGTACCCGCGCACGAGCTCATCGGTGAGGAGCAGATGATGCGGAGTGACCTCCGCCGTGACGTCGATGCCCCGCTTCTTGGCCCAGCGGATGATGTCGACGGAGCCGGCCGTCGACAGGTGGCAGACGTGCAGACGCGATCCGACGTGCTCGGCGAGGAGCACATCGCGGGCGATGATCGACTCCTCGGCGACGGCTGGCCATCCGGCGAGGCCGAGCTCGGCCGAGACGGTGCCCTCGTTCATCTGGGCGCCCTCGGTGAGGCGGGGGTCCTGCGCGTGCTGCGCGATGACGCCGCCGAAGGACTTCACGTACTCGAGCGCGCGACGCATGATCAGCGGGTCGAAGACGCAGAATCCGTCATCGCTGAAGACGCGAACCTGCGCACGGGATGTCGCCATCGCACCGAGCTCGGCGAGTCGCTCGCCCTTCTGCCCCACGGTCACGGCGCCGATGGGCTGCACGGTCGCGTACCCGGCCGCTTCACCGAGCGCGAGCTCCTGCTCCACGACGCCTGCGGTGTCGGCCACCGGAGACGTGTTCGGCATGGCGAACACGGCGGTGAACCCGCCGGCCGCGGCCGCCCTGGTGCCGGTGAGGATCGTCTCGGATGCTTCGTAGCCGGGTTCGCGCAGATGGGTGTGCAGATCGACGAGTCCAGGAAGTGCCACCAGGCCGTCGGCGTCGATGACCCGCGCACCCCCACGGCTCAGCCCGGTGCCGATCTCGGTGATCAGACCGTTCTCCACGATGATGTCGGCGCGCTCGGCACCGAGAAGCTGTGCGCCGGTGATGACGAGGGTCTCGCTCACTGGTCTCCCCCTCGTTCGTCGTCTCGTTCTCCTGCAAGGAGCAGGTACAGCACCGCCATGCGGATGGACACTCCGTTCGTCACCTGTTCCAGCAGGGTCGAGCGCGGGGAATCGGCGGCTTCGGAGGAGATCTCCAACCCTCGGTTCATGGGTCCGGGGTGCATGACAATGCTACCGTCCGGAAGGCCGGCCACACGCAGTGCGTCAAGACCCCATCGTCTGGAATACTCCCGCTCAGTGGGGAAATATGCGGCGTTCATGCGCTCGAGCTGGATGCGGAGCATCATCACGGCGTCGGGCCCCTCGGCCAGGGCCTGGTCGAGGTCGTAGACGACCCTGGCGGGCCAGAGCGAGACGTTCTGCGGCACCAGGGTGGGCGGAGCGACCAGGGTCACCTCGGCGCCGAGTGTGGCGAGCAGCCAGACGTTCGATCGCGCGACCCGCGAGTGCAGCACGTCGCCCACGATCACGACCCGGATGCCGGCGAGATCGCGACCGCGGCTGTCGGCGCCGAAGCGCCGTTTGCGGATCGTGAACGCGTCGAGGAGCGCCTGGGTCGGGTGCTCGTGCGTGCCGTCGCCGGCATTGACCACCCCGGCCGAGATCCAGCCGCTGGTGGCGAGTGTCTGCGGCGCACCTGATGCGGGGTGGCGGATGACGACCGCATCCGCGCCCATCGCCTGCAGCGTCTGGGCGGTGTCCTTCAGGCTCTCCCCCTTGGAGACGCTCGAGCCCTTGGCCGCGAAGTTGATGACGTCGGCCGACAGACGCTTCGCTGCGGCCTCGAACGAGATGCGGGTTCGCGTCGAGTCCTCGAAGAAGAGGTTCACGACGGTCTTGCCGCGGAGGGTCGGGAGTTTTTTGACCTCGCGTGACTGCGTGTCGGACATGTCCTCGGCGACGTCGAGGATGCGCAGAGCCGTCTCGCGATCGAGGGTGCGGGTGTCGAGGAGGTGTCTCATGCTTCGATCGTCACCTCCTCGGCGCCGTCATGTTCGGCCAGCCGTACGTTGACTCGCTCCTGACGGGACGACGGGATGTTCTTGCCGACGAAGTCGGGCCGGATCGGCAGTTCGCGGTGACCCCGATCGACCAGGATCGCGAGGCGCACGATCGAGGGACGGCCGATCGACTGCAGCGCATCGAGCGCAGCGCGGATGCTGCGACCGGAGAAGAGCACGTCGTCGACGAGGACGACCGTCTTGCCGTCGATGCCGCCGGCGGGGATGTCGGTCGGACGAGGGGACCGCGTCGGCTGCTTCGCGAGATCATCCCGGAAGAGTGTGACGTCGAGCGCTCCCACGGGAACGGCGGTCTGTGCGATCTCACCGATCACAGCGGACAGGCGATGGGCGAGAGTGACTCCGCGGGTCGGAATTCCCAGCAGGACGAGGTTCTCAGCCCCCCGATTGGATTCGAGGATCTCATGTGCGATGCGGGTCAATGCCCGCGAGATATCGGCTTCGTGCAGCACAGTTCGTGCACTCATCGGCCGCTCCCTTCTCCGCCTCACAGGACGGTGTTAAAGGTTGCTTGATTGACCCAGTCTAGCGCGACTCAGCGCCACTCCAGGACTTCACGCACGACCGCCTGCGAGGCGGGCGAGCCGTCGTTCGCTATGCCAGAAAGCGACTCGTGCGAGAGCATCGCGCCCTCAGCCCCGGCGGCGGCGGTGATCTGTTCCAGGGCGGATGTGACGCGTGGTGCCGCTGCGCGCGCATGCGTCGCATCTCCACGTGCCGAAGTGTGCGGGAAGACGACGAGCTCGGCCACGCCGACGGCGACGGGGCGTGCTGCGGCCACGACGAGCGTCGGGGGCAGCACGGGCTGCAGCGCGTGGGGCAACGGGAAGGGCAGTTCGTCGGTCAGCAGACCTCGCCACCAGCTGCGCTTCGAGCCCTTCTCATCGCCGATCTCGAGCGCGGTCGCCGTCCACTCCGAGCCTCGCGCGCGGAGCCTACCGTCGAAGTCGTCGTCGCGGCGCTCGAAGCCCACGCCGGTCAAGAAGTCCGCGGCGATGCGCACGAGTCGCTCGGAGTCGGATCGCACGATCCATCGCGCACCGCGCAACGGCCCCTTGTACTCGAGCCGCGTCGTTCGGGCATCACGACCCGATCCCTGCGGATGCGGGGTTCGTGACACGTCAGCTGGCCTCGCTGAGCACAGCGTCGCTGACCTCGTCGATCTTCGTGGAACGGATCGGGTGACCGCTCGTCGACAGGCAGCGGCCGGTCTTGAGGTCCCACTTCCAGTCGTGCATGCTGCAGGTCAGGATGCCGTCTTCGTCGACCTTGCCGGTCTTGGTCAGGTCGGCACGCAGGTGCGGGCAGCGGCGCTGCACGACCCAGTCGCCGATCTCGGCGTCCTCGGTCTGATCCGTCTGCTCCTGGTACCAGTTCTCGACGTACTCGATGCGGTCGACCGAGAGGCACTTGAGGAACGTCGTCAGGAACTCGTTGAACTTGCCGCTGCGTCCCACCTGGAACTGCATGGAGAGGAAGATCGAGTTCGACCAGTCGATCTCATGATCGCGGATGTTCGTCGAGACGAGATCAGCGGGGATCGTGTACCAGTAGATGCACTCCTCGCCCGCATACTCGCGGACCTTCGCCCGAGGGAAGTCCACGACCATGTCGAGGTCGCCGATCCTGAATCGCACGCAGCCACCGACTCCGAGACGGATGGTGCGCGACTTCTTCAGCAGCGGCTCCCACCAGGTCTTCAGCTCCTCGAGCATCTCGGCGGCAGGAAGGACCTCTGCGCGAGAGGCCTCCTCATCGAGGATCTCCTGCTGGCGGGACGCCCGCTGCTCTTCGAGGTAGTCCCACTTCTCATCGAAGATGTGGGCGAGCTCCGCCTCGGAGTACAGCGTCTGCTCGGTCGACACGTGACCGGCGTCGACGGTCACGACCGTCCCCGGAACGAACAGATGCCCGTCGTACTGCGGCGAGAGCTCCTTCATGTGGGCGAGGAACTGCTTCTGGTCCGTGAAGATGGACTCACCGTTGCGGCCGACCCCGTTGAAGTCGAAGAGATCGTCGCGCAGGAACATGGGCGGCCCTGCCATCGGGAAGACGTGCGGAGCGTCCACCTTGTCGATGTAGTACATCGCTCGCTTGTTCTGCGCGTCTCGCTTGAGCTTCGCGAAGTTCTGCTTCGCGTCCATCGGCAGGTCGTAGACCATGGGCCACCAGATCGCACCCGAGACCTGTGTGAAGTACGCGTCGGGCTTGCCGAAGTGCAGCAGCGTGTCGAGGTCGAGGGGGTGGGAGTCGTTCTGGTTGAGCACCGATCCGGTGCCGTCGTCGACGCTCAGCGACGAGTCGCCGATGGGGCCGTCACTCGGCGCTCGCAACGGCGTGATCATGATCTTGAGATCGCCGCGCTCGATGATCCTGCCAGCCGGGGCGTAGGTGATGTTCGTGTATCCCAGTGCCCTGATGTCCTGTTCGAGGTCATCGATGGGGTACTCGGGCAGCAGCACCTCGATGTCCTTGCGGATGTAGCGCTCGAGCAGCGTCGGGTCGAAGTGGTCGCGGTGCCGGTGCGAGATGTAGAGGAAGTCCGCCTCGCGGCCGAACCGCTCCCAGTCGAGCGCACGGTTGTCGGGGAACGGGAACCACGAGCCGAAGAACGAGGGCCCGAGAACCGGGTCGCAGATGATGTTCCCGCCGACTGTCTCGATGAACATCCCGGCGTGGCCGAGTCCCGTGATCCGCATGCATTCCTCCTGAAGTGAACCGTTCGATTCTACCGACGGGGTGCTGGACGGATGCGGTGACCCGGCCGGAACAAATCAGGCCTCGTCGAACAGACCCTTGATGTCGTCGGCCGTGAGCGACTGCGCGAAGAGCTCGTCGTCGTCCATCACCGCGGTGAAGAGCCTGGCCTTGCGGCGCTGAAGCTCGAGGACCTTCTCCTCGATCGTGCCGGTCGAGATCATCCGATAGACGAACACCTGATTCGTCTGCCCGATGCGATGCGTGCGGTCGATCGCCTGCTCTTCGGCGGCCGGGTTCCACCAGGGATCGAGCAGGAAGACATAGTCGGCTTCGGTCAGCGTGAGTCCGAACCCACCGGCCTTCAGGCTGATCAGGAACACCGGCTGCTCCCCCGCCTTGAACCCGTCGATCACCTGCTCTCTGCGCCGCGTCGAGCCGTCGAGATGCGCATACGGGATGCCGGCGGCCTCGAGACGAGCAGCTGCGAGATCGAGGAACGAGGTGAACTGGCTGAAGACGAGCGCGCGGTGCCCCTCGGCCTGCAGCTCGACCACTCGCTCGAGAAGCGTGTCGAGCTTGCTCGAGCCGATGTCCGCATCGGCTTCGTCGACCAACGCAGGTGCGAGGCTCAGCATCCGCAGCAGCGTGAGAGAGCGGAACACGATGAAGCGGTTGCGATCGAGATCGTCGATCAGCCCCAGGACCTTCTGACGCTCGCGCTGCAGCACGACGTCGTAGAGCGCCTTGTGCTCCGGGCTCATCTCGACCTCGAGAAGCTGCTCCTGCTTGGCAGGGAGATCAGGTGCCACGAGCTCCTTCGTGCGTCGCAGCATCAGAGGCCTGACGCGACGACGGAGCTGGGCGAGGCGCCGAGCGCGATACTCGCCGCCCTCCTCGTTCTCGGGGACCTTCCCCTTCTCGATCGGCTGGATGTACCGGTCCTTGAACTTCCGCGCCGAAGGGAAGAGCCCCGGCGCGGCGAGTTTCAGAAGCGACCACAGCTCGGAGAGGCTGTTCTCCATCGGCGTGCCGGTCACGGCGTACGTGACGTCGGCACGGAACGTCGAGATGGCGCGGTGGAGTCTCGTCTTGGGGTTCTTGACGAACTGGGCCTCGTCGAGGATCAGCCCGGCCCACTCGACCTCGCGGAACTCCTCTTCGTCGAGTCGTGCGACCGTGTACGAGCTGACGACGAGATCGCTCGACCGTGCCGCCGCCCTCAGCACGTCAGCGCGTTTTCCGCTCGTGCTGTCGACGATCGACACGCGAAGCCCCGGAGTGAATCGCGCGGCCTCCGACCGCCAGGTGCTCAGCACCGACGTGGGCGCGAGCACGAGGAACGGCCGCGTCTCGCCGGCATCCCTCGTGTGCTGCACGAACGTCAGGAGCTGCAGGGTCTTGCCGAGACCCATGTCGTCGGCGAGGATTCCGCCCAGCCGATGACGCCACAGGAAGACCAGCCAGTCGAAGCCGGTCTTCTGATAGGGGCGCAACTCCGCCTGAACCCCCTCGGGCACGGGCGTCGGGGGGACACCTGTGGCCTGACGAAGCCCGTCAGCCGTGGCGCGCCAGCTGACGGCAGGCTCGGCCTCGTCTGCGAGATCCTCGAACTCCTCCCAGAGATCGGTCTGGTAGCGACTGATCCGGGGGCCCGTCTCCCACTCGTCGAGCTCGCCCGCCTCCTCGATGAGGTCACGGAGACGATCCAGCGACGGGTGGTTGAGTGAGAAGTACCCGCCATCGGAGAGGAGCAGCTTCTTGCGCCCCTTGCTCAGTGCCGTGAACAGCGGCCCGAAGGGGATCGTCCGGCCGTCGATCGTCACGAGGATGCCGAGATCGAACCAGTCGGAATCCGTCGACTCGACGGTCGTGACCTTGACCTGCGGATCACCGGTCAGCTCGCGGTACGCCTTGCGCTCTCCGCTCGATTCGACGCGCACTCCCACCGCCTCGAGTGCGGGAACCCCCTCCGCGACGAACGCCGCCGCGTCGATGTCATGGAAGGAGCCGCTCGGCCTGAAGCTCGTCGTGCGGAACTCCTGCCACGCCGCCTCGATCGCCGTCCTCTTGGCGGTTTCGACGGCGGCGTCGCGCACTGCTGCGTCGTTCCAGGCGAACGGCACGCGCCCGAACTGACCGTATGACCATTCGAACGTGTAGCTCACGACATCGCCACGCTCGTAGCCGACGGTCAACACGGGCTCCGGCTCGGGAACGTCGGGGAGCGCGACCGCGCCGACCGTGCGCACGGTGCTTCGTCTCGCCAGCAGCGGATACGCGTCGGCGATGAACGCCTTCTCGTCGTCGGAGGGCACGACGATCGGATCGGGTGCCGCGAGCAGTGCGCGCGTCTGCTCGCTCAGCGACACCTCGGCGAGGACGATCTCGATCCGCGCGCCCACGAGGCCGACCGAGTACACCCCCGTGCGGCCTATCGGATGCACCTCCCGGTCAGGAACCTCTCGATCGTCGATGCGCACGTCCGCGGACACCGCCAGAGAGCCGTCGTCCGTTCGAGTGATGCGTGTCGAGACCTCCGCGCCGGCCGCGATGCGCACCGAGGCGCTCTTCTGACTCGCGACGAGCGGGATGCCGAGCTCGGCGCCCGATCGGAGGTGCCGCCAGAGCAGAGGGGACTCGACCTGGTCGAGGACGAGCCATTCGCCGGCGTTGCCGGAGAGCAGCGAATCCCGCGAGATGCTGAGCAGGTCACCGAACCAGCGGTTCTGATCGCGACCGAACTGTGAGGCGTCGCGCCGGACGGCATCCCACCCAGCGCCTCCCTGGATCCAGGCGCCGGTCTGCGCACTGCGCATCATCGGACGGATCGCCAGCAGCAGCTCCCCGTTCGGGCGTGCCAGATCGCGTGCCGTTGCAGCACGAACGGGGCGTGGTCCCCAGTGGTTCTCGCTGCGGGACTCGCGGTGCCGCAGCTCGATCCCGAGCGCGAGGCGCTGGGGGTGCCGAGAGACCGACGGGTCGAGCAGGCTGCGCCACGACGTCGCCGCAGCGCTGCGGGGCGCGGCCGACTCCGGTTGAGCGTCGGGCTGACGCTGAAGGGCCGCCGCCTGCTGGGAGTACTCGTGCACGTTGGACGCGAGCAGCGTCGCGACGACGTGCTTGCAGCCGCTGCCCACCGGGCACGAGCAGCGAGTCGTCCTCGGACGCCTCGTCCCGTTCGACGAGTGGAAGAGGATCTCGGTCACATACTGGGCATCGGAGCTGCCGCGAACATGCCCCTCGAGTTCGAGGAGATCCTCATGCCAGACCACGTCGAGCACGTTGCCCTCGCGGAAATAGGCGAGACCGCGTTGATAACCACCCGCATCGGTGATCTGCATGAGATCCCGAAGATCGACGTGCGGCGCGGGCATGACCCCATCCTTCCCAGGGCCTCCGACATCTCGGAGACCGCGTCCTGAGTCGTCGCTCAGGCCGCGCGAGAGACGCGGGCGAGCACGCCGTGCACGAATGCGCCCGAATCGTCGGTGGAGAACTCCTTGGCGAGCTCGACCGCCTCATCGATGGCGACGGCCGTCGGCACCTCGGCGTTGAACAGGATCTCCCAGACGCCGATGCGCAGCAGCGCGCGGTCGACCGCGGGCATCCGCTCGAGCTTCCAGTCTCGACTGTGCGTCGTGATGAGCTCGTCGATCTCGTCGCGGTGGTCGATGATGCCGTCTACGACTTCGCGCACGTACAGCCAGGAGGCCTCGCGGGCGGGTTCGCTCGCGGCGCGCTTGGCTTCGGCGGCCAGAGCCACCGCGACCTCGTCGCCACGGACGTCGGCGGAGAACAGGATGTCGAGTGCGCGCTTGCGCGCCTTCGTACGGGCGCTCACGCCTTACTTCTCGCGACCGAGGTAGTCGCCGGTGCGCGTGTCGACCTTGACCTTGGTGCCGGTCTCCACGAACAGCGGCACCTGGATCTCGTAACCCGTCTCGAGCGTGGCGGGCTTGGTGCCGGCCGACGAGCGGTCGCCCTGCACGCCCGGCTCGGAGTAGGTGATCTCGAGGATCACGGACGCCGGCAGATCGATGTACAGCGGGTTGCCGTTGTTGAGCGCGATCGTGACCTGCTGGTTCTCGAGCAGGAAGTTCTTCGCATCGCCGACGGTCGCCGCGGGGACAGTGATCTGGTCGTAGTCGGTCTGGTCCATGAAGACGTAGCCGTCACCATCGGTGTACAGGTAGGTGTAGTCGCGACGGTCGACGTTCTCGATCTCGATCTTCGCGCCGGCGTTGAACGTCTTGTCGACGACCTTGCCGCTCATCACGTTCTTGAGCTTCGTGCGGACGAACGCGCCGCCCTTGCCGGGCTTGACGTGCTGGAACTCGACGACGCTCCAGAGCTGCCGCTCGATGTTGAGGACGACGCCGTTCTTGATGTCTGCGGTAGATGCCATGCGCTGGACTTTCCGTTTCTAGAGTCTGGGGGCCGCTCGCGTCCGAGGTGGACTGGGGTGGGCCGAGAGTCGATTCTACGCGATGAGCGCTGCGAGCTGCCGCACAGCGCTCGCGTAGCCGTCGACGCCCTCGCCGATCACACGCACCGCTGCCACATCGTGGAGGTAGGAATGGTGCCGGAATTCCTCCCGCGCGTACACGTCGGAGATGTGCACCTCGGCGAACGGCAGAGCGACGCCGGTCAGGGCGTCGCGCAGCGCCACACTCGTGTGCGTGAGCCCGCCCGGGTTGATGATGATCGCAGTGCAGTCCTCCCTCGCGGCGTGGATGGCATCGATCAGCACCCCCTCGTGATTGCTCTGCAGCGCCCGGAGCTCGAAGCCCTCCGCCTCGGCGGCCGCAGCGGTGAGCTTCTCGACATCGGCGAGTGTCGCCGTGCCGTAGACCTCGGGCTCGCGGCTGCCGAGCAGGTTGAGGTTCGGACCGTTGACGAGCAGGATGCGACGGGTCATTCGCCGATCTCCTGGTAGGCGGCGAAGAGCAGCGACTCGTCCGGCGCCTGCAGCACGGTGGGCTTGGCGATGTCGTCGAGGAGGATGAACCGCAGCATGCCACCCCGGCTCTTCTTGTCGCGCTGCATCGTCGCGAGCAGCTGTGGCCATGCACCGGCACGATAGCCGGTCGGCAGCCCGAGCGAGTCGAGGATCGTGCGGTGACGCTCGGCGGCGGAGTCCGACAGTCGGCCGGCGAGTCGCGACAGCTCAGCCGCGTACAGCATGCCGATCGAGACGGCCGCACCGTGGCGCCAGCGGTATCGCTCGGCATGCTCGATCGCGTGGCCGAGGGTGTGGCCGTAGTTGAGGATCTCGCGCTGGCCCGCTTCGCGGAAGTCGTCGGAGACGACCTGCGCCTTCATGTCGATGGCGAGTTCGATCGCCCGACGGAACTCGGGTGTCGTCGAGTCGACGGCGCGCGCGGGGTCCGCTTCGATGATGTCGAGGATCTCGGGGGCCCAGATGAATCCGGCCTTCACGACCTCGGCGAAGCCCGCGGTCGCCTCGTTCGGGCTGAGGCTGGCGAGCTCGTCGAGGTCGCCGATCACCGCGCGAGGTGCCCAGAAAGCGCCGACGAGGTTCTTGCCCTCGGCGGTGTTGATCCCGGTCTTGCCGCCCACCGATGCGTCCACGAGGCCGAGCACGGTGGTGGGCACCTGGACGAGCTGCACCCCCCGCAGCCAGGTCGCCGCGACGAAGCCGGCGAGATCCGTCACGGCGCCGCCGCCGTATCCGACGACGGCGTCCGAACGGGTGAAGTCGGCCTGTCCCATCACCTGCCAGCAGAAGGCGGCCACCTCGACGCGCTTGCCCTGCTCGGCATCAGGCACCTCTGCGAGCAGAACCTCTCGCTGACCGTTCTCGACGTCGGCGAGCAGCCGATCCCGCAGCTCCGCCGCGCGGGCGGCGAGCGTGGGCGGGTGGACGACGAGGACCTTGCGCACTCCGGGATCGAGCGCCTCCGACACCCGATCGAGGATGCCGCGTCCGATGGCGATGTCGTAGGGGTTCTCCCCCGTCACGCTGATGGTTGTCGTACTCATCCCAGTTCTCTCCTCCATGCCACGATGTCGTCGGCTATGCGCTGCATGGGGCGCCGTGACGTGTCGAACGTCACGGATGCCACCTCGTCATACCAGTCTCGACGTTCTTCGAAGATCTGTGTCCAACGCCCGACGGGGTCATCGCCCGCGAGCAGGGGGCGTCCGCCGCTGTGGATCCGATCGGCGACCGCCGCAGGGGTCACGGTCAGGAACACGACCGGGTGCTCGATCAGCAGCGTGCGGGTGGCCACGTCTGTCACGGCCCCACCGCCGAGGGAGATCACACCGCCCGTCCCCAGAGCCTCTGCGACCGCGGCGCGCTCGAGCGCGCGGAAGTGCGCCTCACCGTGCTGCTCGAAGATCGCCGGTATCGGGCCGTGTGCTGCGACCACGCGCTTGTCGGTGTCGACGAACGGCACGCCGAGCTTGCGCGCGACGCGACGCCCGACGCTGGTCTTGCCGGCGGCCATCGGACCGACGAGCACCAGCGTCAGCGGATCAGCCTCGCTCGTCATGCGCGATGAGCGCCGCCTCGGACGCGGGCGTCGTGCGCAGCTCGGCCGGGATCGCCGCGAGGTAACCCTCGAGGTTGCGGCGGGTCTCGCCGATGCTGTCGCCCCCGAACTTCTCGAGCACGGCATTGGCGAGTTCGACGGCCACCATGGCTTCGGCCACCACTCCGGCCGCAGGCACGGCGCACACGTCAGAGCGCTGATGGTGTGCGGTTGCGTCCTCGCCCGAGGCGACGTCGATCGTGCGAAGAGCATGCGGCACGGTGGCGATCGGCTTCATTCCCGCGCGCACGCGCAGCACCGTTCCGGTCGACATCCCGCCCTCGGTGCCTCCCGCGCGGTCCGAGCCGCGCGAGATGCCGTCTGCGGTCGCGAACAGCTCGTCGTGAGCGGCGGAGCCGCGTCGGCGCGTGGTCTCGAAGCCGTCGCCGACCTCGACGCCCTTGATCGCCTGGATGCTCATGAGGGCCTGTGCGAGACGTGCGTCCAGACGGCGGTCCCAGTGAACGTGCGAGCCCAGCCCGGGCGGAAGACCGTATGCGAGCACCTCGACGATCCCACCGAGGGTGTCGCCGTCCTTCTTCGCGTCATCGACTTCCTCCACCATGAGGGCGGAGGTCGTCGCGTCGAAGCAGCGCAGCGGATCGGCATCGAGCGTGTCGACGTCTTCGGGGGTCGGAAGCGGAGCGCCGTCCGGCACGCGTACCGGCCCGATCGACAGCGTGTGGCTGACGAGGCGGATGCCCAGCTCGCCGAGGAACGAGCGGGCAATGGCGCCGAGGGCGACCCTGGCAGCCGTCTCTCGTGCGCTGGCACGCTCGAGGATGGGCCGTGCTTCGTCGAAGTCGTACTTCTGCATGCCCACGAGATCGGCGTGTCCTGGCCGCGGGCGGGTCAGCGGTGCGCTCCGGCCACGGGACTTGTCTGTCAGCTCGACGGGTTCGGGGTTCATGACCTCGATCCACTTCGGCCACTCCGTGTTGCCGATGCGAAGAGCGATCGGGCTGCCGAGGGTCTTGCCGTGGCGGACGCCGCCCGAGATCGTCAGCTCGTCCTGCTCGAACTTCATGCGCGAGCCGCGCCCATAGCCGAGCTTGCGACGTGCGAGATCGGCCTGGATCACCTCGGAGGACACAGGGACGCCTGAAGGCAGACCCTCCATGACGGCAATGAGTTCTGGGCCGTGCGATTCGCCGGCCGTGAGCACGCGGAGCATTGCTCTAGTCTCCCACGCCTTTCGACTCGGATCGTGCCGCGTGACGACCGGTGACTACAGAACGGCCTTCATTGCGGCGACCACGGCCTCCTCGGAGGGCAGCGGAACGCTCTGGTCGCCGTGCAGGAAGATCCGGACCTGCCGCACGGCCTGGCGCAGCAGCATCCCCTCACCGGAGAGGGCGCGGCCGTCTCTCCATGCCGATGCGAGAGCCGACGGCCACGGCGAATAGGCGACGTCGAACAGCACTCCCCCGCTCGCAGACAGCCGCGCAGAGGTCGAGGGGTCGAGCGTCGTGCCACCGGGCAGCGTCGCCACGGTGAGCCCGACGTCGGGCAGGTCGGCATCGAAGGGAGACGCCGAGATCGTGACACCGAGCCGATGCCCGAGGGCCACGAGCGCGGCGGCGCGTTCAGGTCGGCGTGCCCGCACATCGATCGAGCGGGCTCCCGCCTCGACGCACGCGACCAGAGCGGATGAGGCCGTGGCACCGGCGCCGAGGATGCGGACCCGGTCGATGTCGAGCAGACCCTGCTCACCCAGGGCATCGACGATCCCGCCGACATCGGTGTTGAACCCGCTGATCCCACCGGTCAGCAGGAGCGTGTTGACCGCTCCGGTGAGGTCCGCGTAGCGATCGTGCGTTCGCGCGGCTCGATGCGCCTTCTCTTTGAGGGGCATCGTGAGCGAGAGCCCGCGCCACGAATCGTCCAGAGTCTCCAGCGCCTCGATGAACGCCGCCTCGTCGACTCGGCGACGCGTGTACTCCCAGTCGAGACCGAGTGCGGCGTATGCCGCGGCGTGCAGCTGGGGTGACTTGGAATGCGCGATCGGGTCTCCCCACACCGCGAGGCGCCGCTGGGTCATCCGGCCGAGCATCCCCCGTCAGGATTCTCCTGGCACCACTGCTCCCACTTCTCGACGCCCTGGAGGTGCTCCTCATAGGTGACCGAGAACTGGGTCTCGCCGGTGGCGAGGTTCGTCGTCACGAAGTACAGCCACGGACCGTCGGCCGGGTGCATCGCTGCATCGATCGCCGCAAAGCTCGGGCTGGCGATCGGTGTGACCGGCAGGCCGGTGTGCACGTAGGTGTTCCACAGGTTGTCGTCCTCGAGCGCCTCGGCGGAGCTCGAGACGACACCCTCGTGGAGCGAGCCGTATCCGTATTGCGCCGTCGAGTCCATCTGCAGCTTCATGTCGATGTCGAGACGGTTCTCGATCACGCGAGACACCTTCGGGAAGTCTGCGGTGAGGCCCTCGCGCTGGATGATCGACGCGATCGTCAGCACGCGCTGCGCATCCTCGGCGGGCACCCCGGCCTCCGTCAGCGCTTCCTTCGTGCGATCGACCATGCGCTGGATCACCTGCGTGGCGGTCACCTCCGGATCGAACGTGTAGACGGCCGGGAAGAGCCACCCCTCGAGGCTCTGCGCGCTGACACCGTAGGTCGCCGGATCCGCGTCGACCGCAGCCTGAAGCTCTTCGACGGGCATGCCCAGAGACTCGGCCATGTCGGGCAGCGAGGATTCGATGGTCGCGCCCTCGCCGACGCTGGCGGAGTTCTCGCGCTTGTTCTCGGGGTTCTGCAGCGCCTCGAGCGCCGCTTCGGCCGTCATCTTCTCCTTCAGGGAATAGATGCCCGGATAGAAGGTGACCGCGATGTTCTCGGTGACGAGGTAGTCGTAGAAGACATCCTCCGTGCGCGTGACGCCGGCTTCGTACAGCGCCGCCGACACGGGTGCGCCGGTGTCGCCCTCATGGATCGTGACGAGCACCTCGCCGGTGGCCATCCCCGGCTCCCAGTCCTTCGGATCGCCCCAGCCGAGGGCATCGCTGATCTTGTCGCCGTACGCGTTCCACGCCCAGACGCCCGCGCCGACGATGCCGCCGATCACCGCGAGGACGATGACGAGGGCGACGAGGCACCCTGTGCGACGCTTCTTCTTCGCCGGCGGTCGGTTGCCGGTGTGGTCCTCGGGATGTCCGTGGAAGAGGTCCTCCAGACGGCCGCCTGCCGCGGAGCCGTCGCCGGCCCGGGCCGGAGCCCCGTCGCCGGTAGGCCCGCCCGACGGGGCGTCGGAGGCTCGCTCCGCGGAACCCGTCGGATCCGCCGAAGGCTTCGACACGGCGGGGTCTTCGGCAGCGGCCGTCGGCATCGCTCGGGTCGACACGTCCTCACCCGTCGGCGTGTCCGCGGACGGGCGTGCGGGGTCAGTGGACGACTGCGCGGCGGCGGCTTCGCGTGCCGCTCGACGAGACCCGGGTGCGGGTGGCGTGTTGTCCACCGTCGGGATCTGCTGCGCCGGGTCGGGAAGGTTCTCGAACAGGTCACCCAGGCGGGCGTCCGGATCGTGCTGGGGCGAAGCACTCTCACGTTCGGGCATTATCGGGGGGACTCCTCGTCGAGCGGAATCGTGGCACCGGTCGGGTTTCCGGTGCTCTTCTCCGTGTCGATCGCCTGCTGCAGCAGGACCACCGCGGCGATCTGATCCACAATGCTACGAGAGTTCTTCTGTGTTCTGCCCGAAGAACGCAACGCGGCGTGTGCAGTGACCGTGCTGAGCCGCTCGTCCACGAGCCGCACAGGAGTGCCTGTGCGAGCCTGCAGGGCGACCGCGAACTCACGGGAATCCGTCGTCGATGCCGTGTCGGCACCCATTAGGTTGACGGGCAGTCCGACGACGAACTCGAGCACGTCGTAGTCCTCGGCGATCATGGCGATCCGGTCGATCGCCTGCTCGTTCCGCTGCACCGTCTCGACGGGCACCGCGAGCATGCCGTCCGGATCGCAGCGAGCGACCCCGACGCGCGCCCGCCCGACATCGATGCCGATGCGCACCCCGCGGCGGAATCCGCTCACGCTGACTGCAGCTCCTGCGACACGGCCTCCAGCGCCGACTGCAGAGCTGCGACATCGGTGCCACCGCCCTGAGCGACGTCATCACGACCGCCGCCGCCTCCACCGAGCACCGAAGCGGCGCGCTTCGCGAGCGCTCCGGCCTTGGCACCGGCCGCACGGGCGGCGTCGTTCGTCGCGACGACCACCACAGGGCGACCGTTGACCGAGGCCCCGAGCGCGACGACCGCGGCGTCGGAACCGAGGCGGTCCCGGACAGCGAGGACGAGCTCGCGCACGTCATCGGCCGAAGCCACCTCGCCGAGCGACTGCGCAGCGACCCGGAAGGCGCCGACGCGGCTCGCCGCATCGGCGATGGCGGGAACACGACCCGCGCGCTCCTTGGACTCGAACTGCGCGATGCGCTTCTCCGCCGCTTTGAGGCTCGCGGAGAGATCGGCGATGCGCTCGGCGAGCTGATCGCGAGGGGTCTTGAGCGAGGTCGTCAGCTGCGACACGAGCGCACGCTCTGCCGCGAGCTCGCGGAACGCATCCTGACCGACGAGCGCTTCGATGCGTCGGTTCGACGCACCGACGGACGATTCGCCGACGACGCTGACGAGACCGATCTCCGCGCTCGTGCTGACGTGGGTTCCCGCGCACAGCTCGCGAGACCACGGCCCTCCGATGTCGACCATGCGCACGACATCGCCGTACTTCTCGCCGAAGAGAGCCATGGCTCCGGCATCCTTCGCCTCATCGAGCGTCACGATGCGTGTCGTGACCTCGAGGGCGTCGTTGACGGCGCGGTTGGTGATCTCCTCGATCTCGGTGCGCGTGTCAGCCGAGAGCGCCTGCGACCACGAGAAGTCGAACCGCATGTAGCCCGCACGGTTGAGCGACCCGGCCTGCGTCGCCGTCGGACCGAGGGTGTCGCGGAGCGCGGCGTGCACGAGGTGCGTCGCGGAGTGAGCCTGGCGAGCCGCGCGTCGATTCGCCGCATCGACGACGGTGGTGGCCGCATCGTCGACGGCGACGACACCGCGGGTGACCTCGACGGTGTGACTGATGAGTCCGGGCACCGGGCGCTGCACGTCGAGCACCTCGAGCTCGTACCCGGGGCCGACGATCACGCCCTTGTCGGCGACCTGCCCACCGGATTCGGCGTAGAGCGTGGTCTCGGCGAGCACGACCTCGGCGATCTGCCCCTCTGCGGCGCTGCGAACGGTGTGGCCGTCGACGAGGATTCCGAGGATGCGCGAGTCGACCTCGAGCTCGGAGTATCCGTCGAAGCCCGTCTCGCCCAGAGCCCGGAGATCGCGGTACACGGAGACGTCCGCGAGCTGACGCTTGCGATTGCGTGCATCGGCCTTGGCGCGCGAGCGCTGCTCCTGCATGAGGGTGTCGAACGCCTCGCGGTCCACCGCCAGACCCGCTTCCTCGGCGACCTCGAGCGTGAGATCGATAGGGAAGCCGTAGGTGTCGTGCAGCAGGAACGCCTCGGAGCCGCTCAGCGAGGCTCCGCCGCTCTTCTTCGTCTCATCGAGCGCGAGGTCGAGGATCGTGGATCCCGATGCCAGCGTGCGGCGGAAGGTCTCCTCCTCGGCGATCGCCGAAGCGGAGAGAGTCGACCACTCCTTCTCGAGCACGGGGTAGGCGGACTTCATCGCGTCGCGCGAGGTGGCGAAGAGCTCGGGGAACACCGGCTCGTCGACACCGAGCAGACGCATCGAGCGCACAGTGCGACGCATCAGGCGTCGGAGGATGTAGCCGCGGCCCTCGTTGGACGGGCGAACGCCGTCCGACAGCAGCATGAGCGACGAGCGCACGTGGTCGGCGACCACCCGGAAGCGGACGTCGTCTTCGTGCACGGCTCCGTAGCGTCGACCCGAGAGCTCGACAGCGCGGTCGAGCACCGGGCGCACCTGATCGGTCTCGTACATGTTCTCGACGCCCTGCTTGAGGAAGGCGACGCGCTCGAGTCCCATGCCGGTGTCGATGTTCTTCTGGGGCAGCTCCCCCACGATGTCGAACTCGGTCTTGCCCCGGATGTTCTCGATGAAGTCCTGCATGAACACGAGGTTCCAGATCTCGAGGAACCTCGAGTCGTCGGCGGCCGGGCCGCCGTCCTTGCCGTATGCGGGGCCGCGATCGAAGAAGATCTCGGAGTCCGGTCCACCGGGGCCGGGCTGGCCGGTGTTCCAGTAGTTGTCGGCGCGCCCCAGACGCTGGATGCGCTCGGGCTTGAGGCCGATGATGTCACGCCAGATCGCCTCGGCCTCGTCATCCGTCTCATAGACGGTGACCCAGAGGTCCTTCTCGTCGAAGCCGAGGCCGCCGTCGGCCTCGGAGCTCGTCAGGAGCTCCCACGCGTAGCGGATCGCACCCTCTTTGAAGTAGTCGCCGAACGACCAGTTGCCCATCATCTGGAAGAAGGTGCCGTGACGCGCGGTCTTGCCGACCTCTTCGATGTCGTTGGTGCGGATGCACTTCTGCAGATCGGCGATGCGCGGATGCGGTGCGGGCACGACTCCGGTGAGGTACGGGATCATCGGCACCATTCCGGCGACCGTGAACAGGAGCGACGGGTCGTCGCTGACCAGCGAGGCCGAGGGGACGATGAGGTGGTCGTTCTTCTCGAAGAAGTCGAGATACCGCTCCGCGATCTCCGCAGTTTTCATAGGGGTGCCAGGTGTCCTTGCGTACAGGGTGTGGAAGGGCGTGACGACTGACGTGATGTCGCGGCGAGGGCGCCGCGACGGTCAGTCGTCAGAGGGGTCGGTCAGACGAGCCTGCTCCGCGCGGAAGGCATCGCCGACGATCCCCGTGAACTCGTTGAAGCGGGCGTCGACCTCGGCGAGGATCTCATGACCGCGCGGGTCGTTGTTCATGAGATGCGCCGCGACGAAGCCGCCGATCACACCGATCAGGAACCACTGCACGTTCTTCATGTCGCCATCCTTGCCTTTGGCCCGCGTGGGCGCGGTGCTTCCATCGTATGCGGAAACGACAGAAGGCGTCGGGTGACCCCGACGCCTTCTGCGGAAAAGCTGAACTCAGCGAGCTGCGTAGTACTCGACGACGAGCTGCACTTCACAGGTCACGGGGACCTCGGCGCGCTTCGGGCGACGAACCAGGCGAGCCTGGAGCTTGTCGAGCTCTACCTCGAGGTAGCCGGGAACGGGAGGCAGGACCTCGGCGTGACCGCCGGCTGCTGCGACCTGGAAGGGCTCGGTGCCCTCGCTCTTGGCCTTGACGTGGATGAGCTGACCCGGCTTCACGCGGAAGGACGGGCGGTCGACGAGCTGGCCGTCGATGAGGATGTGACGGTGCACGACGAGCTGACGAGCCTGCGCAGTGGTGCGGGCGAAGCCCGAACGCACGACGAGGGCGTCGAGACGCATCTCGAGCAGCTCGACCAGGTTCTCACCGGTCAGGCCCTCCTGACGGCGAGCCTCGTTGAACGTGTTGCGCATCTGCTTCTCGCGGATGCCGTACTGCTCGCGCAGACGCTGCTTCTCACGAAGACGGACGGCGTAGTCGCTGTCAGCCTTGCGCTTGGTGCGGCCGTGCTCGCCCGGAGCGTAGGGACGCTTCTCGAGGTAGCGGGCGGCCTTCGGGGTGAGCGGGATGCCGAGTGCACGGCTCAGACGCACCTTGCGGCGGTCCTGGGACTTCGTGGTCACGAAGTTATCCTTCCGATGACGTGGTCGCGTCTTTCACGACTCACGGACGTATCGTCCGCGTTCTGCCTTGGAGCGCACGCCGGGGCGCCAGCAAGGTGGGGTGTGAACGAGGAGATGCCCGAAAACTTGGTTTCGAGCCGATCCAGTCTAACAGATTCGTGTCACCGGCCGTCGAGGATGCGACGGATGCGCTCCAGGCGCGCCGAGATGTCTCGCTCAGCGCCCAGGTTCTTGGGCTCGTAGTACCGCTTCCCGCGGAGCTCGTCGGGCAGATACTGCTGCGGAAGGATGCCGAACTCGCCGTCGTGCGGGTAGACGTAGCCGCGTCCGTGGCCGAGCCGCTTGGCACCGGGATAGTGGGCGTCGCGCAGGTGCAGCGGCACCCGACCGAACCCGCCGGAGCGGATGTCGGCGATCGCCGCGTCGATTCCCACGTACGCCGCGTTCGACTTGGCGGTCGTGGCGAGGTAGACGGTCGCCTCGGCGAGCGGGATCCGCCCCTCGGGCATGCCGATGAAGGCGACCGCATCGGCGGCGGCGACCGCGATCGAGAGCGCCTGAGGATCGGCGAGACCGACGTCTTCGGACGCCGAGATCACCAGACGCCGCGCGATGAAACGGGGGTCCTCCCCCGCCTCGATCATCCTGGCGAGGTAGTGAAGTGCGGCGTCGGGGTCGGAGCCGCGGATCGACTTGATGAACGCGCTGATGACGTCGTAATGCTCGTCACCCTGACGGTCGTACCGCAGCAGGGCCTTGTCGACGGCCTGAGCGACATCGTCGGCGGTCGCGGCCGGCACCGCGCCTTCCTTGCCCTTCGACAGAGCGACGGCCGCAGCCGCCTCGAGCCCCGTGAGCGCGCGTCGCGCATCGCCGGACGCCAGTCGGATGAGGGCGGCACGCGCGTCATCGGCGAGAGTGACCGCGCCGTTGAGTCCGCGCGCATCGCTCACCGCCCGATCGACGAGCAGTCCGACGTCGTCGTCTGTCAGCGGCTGCAGGGTCAGGAGCAGCGACCGCGACATCAGCGGCGAGATCACCGAGAACGAGGGGTTCTCGGTGGTCGCGGCGATCAGCAGGACCCACCCGTTCTCGACGCCGGGCAGCAGCGCGTCCTGCTGCGCCTTGGTGAATCGATGGATCTCGTCGAGGAACAGGATCGTGGTCTGGCCGTAGAGGTCCCGCTGGGTGATCGCCTCCTGCATGACCTCGCGCACGTCTTTGACGCCGGCGGTGATCGCCGAGAGCTCGACGAACCTGCGCCCGGATGAGCGCGCGATCGCCTGAGCGAGGGTGGTCTTGCCGGTGCCGGGCGGCCCCCACAGGATGATCGAGACGGCGCCCGGCGAGGTGGCAGCGGGATCGGCCAGCGCGACGATGGGAGAACCGGCGCGCAGCAGGTGCTTCTGGCCCGCCACCTCATCGAGCGACACGGGGCGCATGCGCACGGCGAGGGGCGTCTGCCCGGAGAGCAGTGCGGCTGCGGAGGTCATCCGTCCAGGCTAACGCGGGGCACCGACACTTCGGGCAGAACAGGGCGGCGCGATCTCGACGGTAGGCTCTCAGGCGACGTTGCACATTCACGTCGAGTAAGGGAGCACGCAATGGCCGGACGCGGGAAGAGCACGCAGCAGTCGCGCACCGAAGCGGAGCGCGCGCGCCTGCACACAGCCCGCAAGACGTGGCACGAGGGGCAGATCCGCCGCCGTACCCGCGACAACGCGATCGCCGTCGTCGTCGGCGTGCTGATCATCGCCGGCGCCATCGTGAGTCAGGTCGTGCATGCTCAGGTGAACCCGCCAGCGCCCTCCCCTACGCCGACCGTCGAACCGACCGACGCTCCGCTGCCGTCGGACCAGGCGACCCCTGAGCCCGCGCCCACGGACGCCCCTGCCGAGTGACCCGCTGAGCGGCCACCCGGCCACTCTCCCGCGCGTCGTGCGATCCGGAGCGCCCGGTGCTCCGGTCGCCGCTGCGGCGCCGCTCAGTACTCGGTGACCGCGAGACGATAGCCCCGCTTCACCACGGTGTGCACGAGCTCGTTACCGCCGAGCGCCTCCCGCAGCCGTGCGACGGCGACCTCGACCGCGTGTCCGTTGCGCTCCGCCCCCGGGAGCACCCCGCCGAGTTCGGCTCGCGAGAGCACGCGGCCCCCCGCCGAGGCCAGTGCCTCGATCAGCGCGGCCGCCGACCGGGAGAGCGGGATGAACGCACCGTCCACGAGGACTCCGCCGCTGCGCACCTCGACGAGTCCGGCATCGGTCGGCAGAGACGGCGCCTTCCCTCCTCCGAAGTGCGCGATGACGGTCCGGGCGAGCGATCCGAGACGCCCCCGGTCGGCGATCGTGGTGCGAAGGTTCGCGGTGTGCAGAGGCGCGGCGGTGATCGGCCCCACGCAGGCGAGCAGGAGGCGCCCCGACTCGGCGCGCCTCCTGACGCGCTCCAGCGCGCCGGATTCCTCGGCGAACGCGATCCACGATGCCGCTCCCGGGGCCGACGTGAACAGCACGGCGTCTGCCTCCCCGCCGGCCGCCTGAAGCGCCGAGCGTCGCACCACGTCCGGGTCCGGAGGAGGACCCCAGCGGTAGACGGTGATGCTCAGCACCTCTGCGCCGGCATCCGTCAGCAACTCGTCGAGTCCGTCCGCGCCGGCGCCGTGATGCTGCACGAGGATCCGCTTCCCCGCCACTCCGGAGGCGAGGAGGTACTCGCCGACCTCGGCCGATGTCTCGGACTCGGCGACCCAGTCGGCCGTGAAGCCCGCCTGCTGGATCGCACCGTGCGCCTTCGGGCCCCGAGCGACGAAG
The DNA here is from genome assembly GCF_056175745.1 of Microbacterium sp. LjRoot205. Classification (NCBI taxonomy): domain Bacteria; kingdom Bacillati; phylum Actinomycetota; class Actinomycetes; order Micrococcales; family Microbacteriaceae; genus Microbacterium; species Microbacterium sp. LjRoot205. Next base: position 206,571 of record NZ_JBGFFH010000004.1, read on the forward strand.
TGCGCACCCTGCAGGGCTCGGTCGAGCTGCCCGTCGAGGCCGTTCTCGTGCGCGGCATCTATCCATCCGCGGAACCCGACCCCGGTGGTGACGATCACGATGTCCGGTGGAGAAGCGATCACTCGCTCGGTGCGAGCAAGCAGTTCGGCGTCGTCGGAGTTGGTGACGATGCTCAGCGCGGGTGCTCGATGGACGACCGCGCCCCGCCGCTCGAGAGCGGTCGCCAGATCGACCGAGCGACGGTCGGCGGCGACGATGATCGTGCACCCGGCCAGCGCGGAGTCGAGTGCGCGCGCAGTGGTCATGTCATGCTCTCCGCGATCAACGCCGGTGTCGGCAGCAGCAGCCCTGCCCGGGCGACTTCGCCGATCACGATCACGGCCGGATTCACCACCTGGGCCGAGTCCGCATCCGCGGCCGCCTGCGCGAGGGTGCTGCGGATCGTCCGCTGCCTCTCGGTGTGTCCGTTCTCGACGATCGCCACGGGGATGTCCCCCGGCACGCCGTGCGAGACGGCTGAAGCGACCAGGCGAGGCAGCGACGCCACCCCCATCAGGATCACGGTGGTGACGGACGGATCGGACATGGACGCGATCGCGCTCGCGGTGAGGTCGCCGTGGCCGTTGAGGATGTGCACGGCCGACGCGACGCCGCGGTGGGTCACGGGGATGCCCGCGGACTGAGGCACGGAGATCGCACTGCTGACGCCAGGTGTGACACTGACCGGCACGCCGGCGGCCTCACACGCGAGCACCTCTTCGCCCCCGCGCCCGAGAACGAACGGGTCCCCGCCCTTGAGGCGAACCACCCGATGCCCTGCGAGAGCGCGGTCCACCAGGAGAGCGTCGATCTCGTGCTGCGGCACCGGATGATGTCCCGGGCGTTTGCCGACATCGATGATCTCGACATGCGGTGGCAGCTCGTGTCTGAGCTCCTCGAACGGACCGAGGCGATCGGCGATCACGACATCCGCCGCCATGAGCAGTCGGTACGCGCGCACCGTCATGAGATCGGCCGGGCCCGGCCCTCCGCCGATCAGGTCGACCCTGCCCACTCGTGCGCGTCTCATGGGCCCGTGCTCTCCGGTGGCCCGACGTACACGGTGCCGTCGTCGATCGCGACCGGCCACACCCGCAGCGCCGCAGGCGGCTTGCCGTGGGTCTCGAGGCACTCGCCTGTGCGCAGATCGAAGACCTGCTTGTGCAGTGGAGAGGCGACGGTGGGAGTGTCCCCCCGGCTGCCCACGATCCCGCGTGAGATGACGTGCGCACCCGAGAAGGGGTCGAGGTTGTCGACGCCGAGCACCGTCCCGTCGGGAAGGAGGAACAGCGCCACCTGCTGTCCGTCGATGAGAGCCGCGCGACCCCTCTCGACCTCGAGGTCGCCGATCGTGCAGACCCGCACGTGCGTCGCGGCGTCGATCGCGAGGCTCATCGACGCACCTCCAGCGCGGTCCCGGCGATGAGGACCCCGCCGGTGCGGCGCTCTTCCGCGGTGGCCGGACGGATCTGGCCGCGCTCCGAGACATAGGCGAGCGAAGGATCAGGTGTGTCGGCGGCATTCACGAATGACCGGAACCTCTCGAGCTTGAGGGGGTCGGCGAGGGTCGCCGCCCACTCGTCCTCGTAGCGATCGACGTGCTGCGCCATCGCCTCGTCGAGATCGGCGCAGATACCGAGGCTGTCGTCGAAGATCACGCTCCGGAGGCCGTCGAGACCCCCTTCGAGATCCTCGCACCACGGAGCCGTCCGCTGCAGACGATCGGCCGTGCGGATGTAGTACATGAAGAACCGATCGATGGCCGTGATCAACCCCTCGTCGTCGAGATCGGAGGCCAGCAGCTGGGCGTGCCGCGGAGTGAATCCGCCGTTCCCGCCCACGTACATGTTCCATCCGGTCTCGGTGGCGATCACGCCGACGTCCTTGCCCCGCGCCTCGGCGCACTCGCGAGCGCACCCGGACACGCCGAGCTTGAGCTTGTGCGGCGCACGAAGCCCTCGATAGCGGAGCTCGAGCTTGACCGCCATGCCGACGGCGTCGAGCACTCCGTATCGACACCACGTCGAGCCGACGCACGACTTCACCGTGCGCAGCGATTTGCCGTACGCCTGGCCCGATTCGAAGCCGGCGTCGACCAGACGCTGCCAGATCAGTGGCAGCTGCTCCAGCCGCGCCCCGAACATGTCGATGCGCTGACCGCCGGTGATCTTCGTGTACAGCGCGAAGTCCTTGGCGATCTGCCCGATCGCGATCAGTCCCTCCGGAGTGACCTCTCCGCCGGCCATCCTCGGCACGACGGAGTAGGTGCCGTCCTTCTGCATGTTGGCCATCACATGGTCGTTGGTGTCCTGCAGCGTGGCGTTCTCTCCGTCGAGCACATGGGCTCCGACGAGGACGGACAGGATGCTGGCGATCGCCGGCTTGCAGATGTCGCACCCGCGCCCGCGCCCGAACCGGTCGACGATCGCACTGAACGTCGTGAGCTGCGCGACCCGCACCGCGTCGAACAGCTGGCGGCGCGAGAGATCGAAGTGCTCGCACAGCGCGTGCGACACGGTCTGACCGAGCTTCGTCAGCTCCTGACCGACGACCTTCTTGACCATCAGGACGCAGGACCCACAGGTGGCGCCTGCCTTCGTGCACCCCTTCACTGCGGCGGCATCGGTGCAGCCCTCCTCGTGCACCGCCTGGCGGATGCGCCCAGCCGTCACGTTGGAGCACGAGCAGACGACGGCCTCGTCCGGCAGCTCGCCGCCGGGCGCCTCGTTGCCACCTTCCGGCAGCAGGTACGCGGCAGGGTCCGCCCCGAGCTTCGCCCCCACCAGGGGGCGCAGCGCGCCGTAGGCTGCCGCGTCTCCGACGAGGATCCCACCGAGCAGCGTCTGCGCGTCGTCCGACAGCACGAGCTTCTTGTAGACCCCGGCCACCGGATCGGCATAGACGACGTCGAGAGCGTTCGGAGTGGTCGCCATCGCATCGCCGAAGCTCGCGACGTCGACGCCCGAGAGCTTGAGCTTCGAGGAGTCGTCGTATCCGGGGAACGCCGCGTCACCGCCGAGGAGTCGGGTGGCTGCGACCTCCGCCATCGCATAGCCGGGTGCCACGAGACCGACGCAGCGACCCTCGAAGCTGGCGACCTCGCCGATCGCCAGGATGTGCGGGTCGGAGGTCGAGCACCGGTCGTCGATGATGATGCCACCCCGCGGATCCACGAGCATCTCCGCGTTGCGTGCGAGCTCGTCGCGCGGGCGGACACCCACCGTGAAGACGACGACGTCGGCTCTCTCGACCGAACCGTCCTGGAACTCGAGTGCGGTGACCGCACCCGACTCGTCAGGATCGAGACGCGTCGTGCGCGACTGAGTGCGCACCGAGATCCCTCGCGCCTCGAGCAGTCGCTTGAGCATTCCTCCACCTGCGGAGTCCAGCTGCGCCGACATCAGGCGATCCGAGTACTGCACGACGGTCGCCTCCACGTCCATCCCCTGCAGTGCGCCTGCGGCCTCGAGACCGAGGAGACCTCCGCCGATGACGGCGCCGCGCAGCGGACGGCCGAGCATCCGGCTCCGCGCCGAGACGAACTCCTTGAGCGAGTGCACATCTTCGAGGGTGCGGTAGACGAAGCACCCTGGCAGGTCGGCCCCGTCGACGGCGACCTTGGCGGCGTAGGAGCCTGTGGCGAGCACGAGCGTGTCGTACGGGATGCTCCTGCGCGATCTGGTCGTGACGGTGCGAGCCGAACGGTCGATCCGCAGCACCCTGTCATCGGCCATGAACCGCACGCGGAAGTCGTCGAAGACCGAGGGATCGAGCTCGAGATCCTCCGGCGTCGCCCCAGAGAAGAATCCGGTGAGACCGACCCGGTCGTAGGGCCGGCGCGCCTCGTCGCCGATGACCGTCACATGCATCGGCGTGTCAGCCCGGCTGATCAGGCTCTCGACGAACCGGTGGGCGACCATACCGGCACCCACGACGACGATCTCCTTGGGGGTGAGGAAGACCTCGTTCATACTGCTCCAATCGCCGGGGGACGTCGTGAAGGCGACGATAGGAGCCTGGTGTTTCCCGCATGTGACGCCCGGTGTTTCGTGCGTCGAACGATTCGCTCACAGATCGGTAACGGCCATTGTGAGATCCGACCACCACATTGCAACCTCGCTCTCGTACTAGGCTGAAGCTCGTCCTTTCCGCCTCCCGCGGGCCCTACCGCGCAAGGAGAATCACCGTGTCTGCCACAGAGCCGTCGAAGCCGACTCCCCCCGTTCCCGCTCCCCCGGCTGCGCCCCTGCCGCGAAAGGTGCCGACGCCGGCTGCCGTCGCGCCGGCCGCGGCCGCCGCCAGCGCCGCGTCGTCGTCCGACGCCGCCAAGTGGGGTCGCRTCACAGACGACGGCACCGTCGAGGTCCGCGAAGGCGCGGACTGGCGCGTCGTCGGACAGTACCCTGACGGCACCCCCGACGAGGCGCTCGCCTACTTCGTGCGCAAGTACGAGGACATCGCTTTCAAGGTGCACACGCTCGAGCAGCGCCATCAGGCCGGGGGCGCCTCCGCCGCCGACCTCGTCAAGCAGGCGGGCCACCTTCTCGCCGAGGCGACGGATGCGGCCGCCGTCGGCGACCTCGCCGGACTCCGCGAGCGACTGAACGCCCTGACCTCCTCGCTCTCCGAGGCGACGGCTCAGGAGGCCCAGCAGGCGAAGGAACTGGTCGACAAGGCCATCGCCGATCGCACGGCCCTCGTCGAGCGTGCCGAGGAGATCGCCGCCCGCGACCTGTCGAAGGTGCAGTGGAAGCAGGTCACCGCTGAGCTCGGCGAGCTCTTCGACGCCTGGCAGGCACAGCAGCAGAACGGTCCGCGCCTGTCGAAGGGCGTCTCGCAGCAGCTCTGGAAGCGGTTCCGCGATGCACGCGGCACGGTCGACAAGGCACGCCGCGCGTTCTACTCCGAGCTCGACGACACGCACAAGACCGCCCGCGACGCGAAGACTCGTCTGGTCGAGCGCGCAGAGGCACTCGCACCGCGCGGCGTCGACGGCATCCCTGCGTACCGCACCCTGCTCGACGAATGGAAGGCCGCCGGCCGCGCCGGACGCAAGGCAGACGACGCGCTGTGGGCACGGTTCAAGGCGGCGGGAGACGCGCTGTACTCGGCACGGGCCGAGCAGTCGGCTGCGGAAGAGGCAGACTCCGCTCCGAAGATCGAGGCTCGCCAGGCTCTGCTCGAAGAGGCGAAGGCCGTGGCCGATGAGCCCAACATCAAGCGCGCCCGCGCGCTGCTCACCGGCATCCAGCGCCAGTGGGACGAGATCGGTCGCATCTTCCCCCGAGACAAGGAGCGGGCGCTCGACGATCGCCTCCGCGTGATCGAGCAGGCTCTCAAGGCTCGTGAAGAAGTCGACTGGAAGAAGAACAACCCCGAGACCAAGGCGCGCGCCAACGACATGAGCTCGCAGCTCCTCGAGGCGATCGAGAAGCTCGAGGCCGAGCTCGCCGCCGCAGAGAAGTCGGGAGACAAGAAGGCCGCCAAGGCCGCAGCGGATGCTCTCGAAGCGCGCCGCGCCTGGCTGAACGCGCTCGGCGGCTGACCTTCTCCACAGATCCTCCGATCGACACGGAACGCGGGGTGCACCGCGCCAGACTGGCGTGATGCACCCCGCGTTCCTGTATCTGCCCGGTGAACGGCTCACGATCCCCGAGCTCAGCGCGGCGAGGATCGACGGGCACCTGGTCGATCTCGGCGAGGGCTACATTCCCGCCGATCTCATCGAGAGCCCGAGCGCGAGGGCGGCTGCGATCGCGGCCCTCGTCCCCGCCGACACAGCTGCCTCCGGTCCATCGGCCGCATGGATTCACGGGGCCGGTGATGCTCCGCCCGCTCGCCACCATGTCCGACGTGCGGTCGGCCACCGCATCCGCGCAGCGCTGCCCCCTCGGGTGATTCTGCACGACACCGCGCTGTCTCGCACGCACATCGAGCTGATCGGCGGGGTGCCCGTCATGACGCCCCAGCGCACGATGGTCGATCTCGCCCTCGGCCTGCACCGCGACGAGTCGCTGCGGCGATGGATGCTGCTGCTGGCCGACACCGAGCCGGCCCTCGTCTCGGTCGCACTCAGCGAGATCGACACCATGATCCGCGTGCCGGGAAAGCGGGCCGGTCGCGGTGCACTCGAAAGGCTCCTCGTCAGGACGAGGTGACGCGGTAGACGTCGTACACCGCATCGATGCGACGCACGGCGTTCAGCACGCGGTCGAGGTGCACGGCATCGCCCATCTCGAACACGAAGCGGCTGATCGCGAGGCGCTCGTCCGTGGTGCTGACCGTCGCCGACAGGATGTTGACGTGGTGCTCACTGAGCACACGGGTCACATCCGAGAGAAGACCCGAACGGTCGAGAGCCTCGACCTGGATCTGCACGCGGAACACGCTCTTGGTCGTCGGCGCCCAGGACACCTCGACGAATCGGTCCTCGTCGCTCTCGAGCGCCTTGACGTTCGGGCAATCCGTGCGGTGCACCGACACGCCACTGCCACGGGTGACGAACCCGACGATCGCGTCGCCGGGCACCGGGGTGCAGCACTTCGCGACCTTGACCAGGATGTCGGATGCACCACGCACGAGCACTCCGGAATCGCCGGAGCGGGGCTCGCGCGAGGGCATGCTGCCAGGGAGGTCGATCGGACCTGTGGCGGGGTCGGTCGCCGCGACCAGCGCGGTGACCTTCTCGAGCACCGACTGCGTCGAGACATGCCCCTCGCCCACAGCGGCATACAGGGCCGAGACGTCCTCGTAGCGGAGCTGGTGGGCTACCTCGGCGAACGAGTCCTGGCTCATCAACCGCTGCAGCGGCATGTTCTGGCGGCGCATCGCGCGAGCGATGGCCTCCTTGCCCTGCTCGATGGCCTCTTCACGACGTTCCTTCGTGAACCATCCGCGGATCTTGTTACGCGCGCGAGTGCTCTTGACGAAGCCGAGCCAATCCTGACTCGGACCGGCGTCGGGGTTCTTCGAGGTGAAGACCTCGACCACATCGCCGCTCTTGAGCTCCGACTCCAGCGGCACGAGACGACCGTTGACCTTCGAGCCCATCGTGCGGTGACCGATCTCGGTGTGCACGGCATAGGCGAAGTCGACGGGTGTCGCACCGGCCGGGAGACCGACCACGCGACCCTTGGGAGTGAAGACGTAGACCTCTTTGGCGCCGATCTCGAACCGCAGGGAGTCGAGGAACTCCCCCGGGTCGGCCGTCTCGGCCTGCCAGTCGGAGATGTGGGCGAGCCAGGCCATGTCGCTGTCCGACGCGCGGACCTCGGCCTTCCCGCCGTTCATCCGCTCCTTGTACATCCAGTGTGCGGCGACACCGTACTCCGCCTGCTGGTGCATCTCATGCGTGCGGATCTGGATCTCGACCGTGCGTCCGGACGGACCGATCACCGTGGTGTGCAGCGACTGGTACAGGTTGAACTTCGGGGTCGCGATGTAGTCCTTGAAGCGCCCGGGAAGAGGGGTCCACCGCGCGTGGATCGCCCCGAGCACGGCGTAGCAGTCGCGAACGGAGGCGACGAGCACCCGGATGCCGATGAGGTCGTAGATGTCGTCGAACTCGCGGCCTCGCACCACCATCTTCTGGTAGACGGAGTACAGCTGCTTCGGGCGTCCGACGACCTTGCCGCGGATGCGCAGATCGCGCAGATCCTCGTCGATCTCCTCGACGACCTGAGCGAGATACTTCTCGCGCTGCGGCGTGCGCTGCGCGATGAGGTTGTGGATCTCGTTGTAGATCTTCGGATGCAGCACGGCGAACGAGAGGTCTTCGAGCTCCGACTTGATCGCCTGGATGCCGAGGCGGTTGGCGAGAGGCGCGTAGATCTCGAGCGTCTCCTTCGCCTTCTTCGCGGCCTTCTCAGGAGGGACGAAGCCCCAGGTGCGGGCGTTGTGCAGCCGGTCGGCGAGCTTGATCAGCAGAACGCGGATGTCCTTCGACATCGCGACGATCATCTTGCGGACGGTCTCGGCCTGCGCGCTCTCGCCGTACTTGACCTTGTCGAGCTTGGTGACGCCGTCGACGAGCATCGCGACCTCGTCGCCGAACTCCGCGGTGAGGTCGGTGAGGGCGTAGCCGGTGTCCTCGACGGTGTCGTGCAGCAGCGCTGCGGCGATCGCTCGAGGGCCGAGGCCCATCTCGGCGAGGATCTGTGCGACAGCGAGCGGGTGCGTGATGTACGGCTCACCGCTCTGCCGCTGCTGCCCTGCGTGCTTCTCCTTCGCGACGGCGTAGGCGCGTTCGATGACGGCCAGATCGCCCTTGGGGTGATTCGCACGCACCGTGCGGATCAGATTGTCGAGGTCGTTGATCCTGGGCGCGCGGGAGAAGATGCGGGGAACCAGTCGTCTCAGGCTGGAGCCCTGCGACGCCGTCTGCGGTTCCGCCATCCGCTCACCTCCGAATCACAACAGTTTACGCGTGCCCTGCGGGGTGCGGCCCCGAGGAGCGGGGACGATCAGGCTTCTGCGGCTGCGAGGCTTCGCGCCTCGCGGATCTTCGCGTCGCGCGCCGCGATCTGCGGCTCGTTCTCGCGGAACAGCGAGTAGAGCGGAGCAGCCACGAACAGCGTCGAGTAGGTCGCGACCAGGATGCCGACGAAGATCGAGAGCGAGATGTCCGTGAGCGACTCGGCACCGAGCCAGAAGGCGCCGATGAAGAGCACCGCTCCCACCGGCAGAGCGGCCACGACCGAGGTGTTGATCGATCGGACCAGCGTCTGGTTCACCGCGAGGTTGACCGACTCGCCGAACGTCCGAGACGAGTTCTCGCCGTCCTCCGTCGTGTTCTCCCTGATCTTGTCGAACACCACCGTCGTGTCGTACAGCGAATAGGCGAGGATCGTGAGGAAACCGATCACCGCCGGGGGCGAGATCTCGAAACCGGCGAGGGCGTAGACGCCGACGGTGATCACGAGCACATCCAGAAGGCCGACGATCGCAGCCGCGGACATCTTCCAGGTGCGGAAGTAGATGGCGAGGATCAGGAAGGTCAGTGCGAGGAAGATCGCAAGTCCCCACAACGACTGCCTGGTGACGTTCTCGCCCCATGCTGGGCCGATGAACGACGACGTCACGCTGTCGGGTTCGACTCCGAAGGCATCGGCCAGAGCGTTGGAGACCTGCTGGGTCTCATCCGCGCCCATCTGATCGGTCTGCACGCGGATGTCACTGCCGTTGATGACGACGACCTTGGTCGCTGCACCCGGCACGACGGACTGCACCGCGTCGGTCGCGGTCCGCTGGTTGGTGCTGTCGGGCGCCTGAACCGTGAACTGCGACCCGCCGGTGAACTCGATCGAGAACTGGATCGGGCGCAGGAGGGGCACCAGCGCCGAACCGACGACCAGGGCGATCGCGATGATGAACCACAGGCGGCGCTTGGCGACGAACGGGAAAGAGGTCTTTCCCGAGTACAGGTTGTTGCCGAACTCATTCATGGAAGCCATCAGGCGTCCCCCTCGCTTCCGGTGCGGCTGGATCTGTCACCGGCTAGTGCTTCCGCGCGCTTGCGCTCTGCGATGGTCTGACGGCGCTCGGCTTCACCCTTGGCCCTGGCGTTCTTCGCACCGCGCCCCGCCGTGGCGGTCGGCACCTGACGGAACTGCGACCGGCTGCGGTACACCGCGCCCAGCGATTCGGGGTCGAGGCCGGAGAGCTTGTGTCCGCCGCCGAAGAACTTCGTGCGAGCGAGCAGCTGCATCACCGGGTGGGTGAAGATCACGAAGATGAACACGTCGATGAGGGTCGTCAGGCCCAGTGTGAAGGCGAAGCCCTTCACCGTGGAGTCAGCGAGGATGTATAGCACGACGGCCGCGAGGATGTTGATCGACTTCGAGATGTAGATGGTCCGCTTGGCTCTGCCCCAGCCGTCTTCGACCGCCGAAGTGATCGACTTGCCGTCGCGCAGCTCGTCTCGGATCCTCTCGAAGTAGACGATGAAGGAGTCGGCGGTGAAGCCGATCGAGACGATGAGACCCGCGACGCCGGCGAGCGACAGGCGGAACCCGAGTCGCCACGCGAGGATGCAGATGATGACGTAGGTCAGCACCGCCATCACGGCGATCGAGGCGATGATCACGGTTCCGAGCGCGCGATACACGATCAGCGAGTAGATCGCCACGAGAGCGAGACCGATGAGTCCGGCGATGAGGCCGATCTGGAGCTGCTGTGTGCCCAGGGTCGCCGAGATCGTGTCGGAGCTCTGCACCTCGAAGCTGAGCGGCAGCGCGCCGAACTTGAGCTGGTCAGCCAGGGCGGTCGCGGATTCCTGGGTGAAGTCGCCCGAGATGCTGGGGCGGCCGTCGAGGATCTGCCCGTTCATGCGCGGTGCGCTGATGACGGACCCGTCGAGGACGAAGGCGAACTGGTCACGCGGCGAGAGCTCAGCCAGGCGGTTCTGGTTGAGGCGGGTGCTGACCTCGCCGAATGCCTCGGCGCCGTCTCCGTTCATGGTGAGCTGGACGAGCCATGCGCCCGTCCTCGGGTCACGGCCTGCCGAGGCGTCCGTGATCGCATCGCCCGTGAGCTCGGTCGGTCCCAGCAGGTACTTCGCCTGCCCGGAGGGATCGCACGCGATGAGCGGCTGATCCTTGGGCGCGTTCGAGGGGTCGTTGTCGGGGTTGGCGCAGTCGTAGGCCTGGAACTCTGCGGCCAGCCGGTCTGTCACCCATGCGAGGTCGCTCGCATCCGTCGGCTCGGCCGTCGGCGTCGCGTTCAGCGAGTCGTCCGGAGTCGGATAGGCCGTCTCGTTGCCGTCTTCACCCACGTACTGGTTGGTGCCTGCGGTCGTGGCGAGCACCGGGCGGAACTCGAGCTGCGCGCTGGACTGGATCCGGGCACGCGTCTGCTCGTCGGCGACACCCGGGATCTGGACCACGATGTTGCGGCCGCCCTCAGTGGTGATGTCTGCCTCGGCCACGCCAGACGCGTCGACGCGCTGTCGGATGATCGCCGCGGCCTGATCGAGCTGCTCCGGCGAGGGCGCAGCTCCGTCTTCGGTCTCCGCGCTCAGCACGATCTGCGTGCCGCCCTGGAGGTCGAGCGCGAGCTCAGGAGACCAGGAGCTCTTCTCGAACACGTGGACGCCGAGAGCGTTGATGCCGAAGAGGACGCCCGTCACCAGGAGCAGGCCCATGAGGACCCGCCAGGCATGACGGACCGGGGAAGAAGTGGCCACGTGTGATCAGCTTTCTAAGATGCCGGAGTGCCGAAGTCGTGCAGCGCGAAGACTACTTGTCGTCGGCGTCGCGCTCGAGACGACGACGGGTCTCTTCGGTGGTCTCGATCGCAGGAGCGTCATCGACGATGGGCGCCTCATCGACCACGACGACCGAGTCGTCAGCATCCTCGACGACGGCGTCCTTGGGCTCGACGATGCGGAGGATCGCCTGGCTGTGCACCTCGATGACCGTGCCGGGCGCGATCTCGACGAGCGCGGGCGAGTCGAGGTCATCGTGGTCGTACGCCACGATCGTTCCGTAGAGACCGCCCTGCAGGAGCACCTTGACACCGGGAACCGTCTTGGTGGCCTTCTCCTCCTGCTCCGCCTTCATCTGCTTCTGGCGCTTGCGTCCGTTGACGAACATGAACACGACGAGCACGGCGAGAAGGCCGAAGAGGAGGATTTCCATGGGCATGGTGGCGAAGGGCCTTTCTCAGGTGCGCGCACCACAGACGGGCGCGCAGTTCTATCGGGGGAAGTCTTCAGTGATTATAGGTCATCAAGTCGAAGCGCCCCATCGGGGTGCGCGATCCCCAGGTGGGCGTAGGCCTCCGGCATGGCCACTCGACCACGCGGGGTCCGACCGAGGAATCCGATGCGCACGAGGTACGGCTCGACCACGCTCTCGACGGTCTCCGCCTCCTCGCCGACAGCCACCGCGAGCGTGCTGAGGCCGACCGGCCCGCCGCGGAAGCGACGCACGAGAGCCTCGAGCACGGCGCGGTCGAGACGGTCGAGGCCGATCGGGTCGACGTCGTAGAGCTCGAGCGCGGCCCGGACCCCGTGCAGCGAGGCCTCCCCGCCGCCGTGGACGAGCGCATAGTCGCGCACCCGTCGGAGCAGGCGGTTCGCGATTCGCGGTGTACCCCGCGACCGGCGGGCGATCTCAGAGAGCGAATCCCGCGGCAGATCGACGCGCAGCATGAGAGCGGAGCGATCGATGACGCGCTCGAGTTCCGGTTCGTCGTAGAACTCGAGGTGGCCGGTGAATCCGAAGCGGTCGCGCAGCGGGTTCGGGAGCAGGCCCGAGCGAGTGGTGGCGCCGACGAGCGTGAACGGGGCGAGGTCGAGCGGGATGCTGGTCGCTCCCGCGCCTTTGCCGACCATGATGTCGATGCGGAAGTCCTCCATCGCGAGGTACAGCATCTCCTCCGCAGAGCGTGCCATTCGATGGATCTCGTCGATGAAGAGCACCTCACCGGGCACGAGACTCGAGAGCAGGGCGGCGAGGTCGCCGGCGTGCTGGATCGCGGGTCCGCTCGAGAGTCGCAGCGGGCGCTCGCTCTCATGCGCGACGATCATCGCCAGCGTGGTCTTGCCGAGTCCAGGAGGACCCGCGAGCAGGATGTGATCCGGCGGACGGTTCTGGATCCGCGCCGCATCGAGCAGGAGCTGGAGCTGCCCACGGACCTTCTGCTGACCGACGAACTCGCCCAGGCTCGTGGGGCGCAGAGCACCCTCGATGGCGAGCTCGGTGTCGTCCGCCGGCTCGGCGGCGTCGCGGACGTCAGACACGCGCCGGCCCCAGGAGAGCCAGAGTGCGGCGCAGGAGCGGCGCGACAGACGCTCGCTCTGCCTCGGATGCCTCGGCGGCCGTCTGCGCGGCGGCCTCGGCGGCGACCTTCTCGGACCACCCGAGGCCGACCAGCGCGGCGGTGACCTGATCGACGACGTCGACTGGGCCGGTCTTCACCGGCTTCGACCCGGCGCCGACGGGGTGCACCTTGCCTGCGAGCTGGAGGACGATGAGTTTGGCCGTCTTCGGTCCGATACCGGAGACACGCCGGAACGGCGCGTCGTCCTCGCCGGTCACGGCCTCGGCGATCTGGTCGACGGTGAGGTGCGAGAGCACCCCGAGCGCCGACTTCGGTCCGACGCCCGTGACGCTGATGAGCAGTCCGAAGATCTCCAGCTCGCTGCGATCGGCGAATCCGAACAGAGACAGGGAGTCCTCGCGGACGATCAGGCTCGTGTGCAGCAGCAGCTTCTCGCCGACCGTCGCGGTGTGCGCGACATCGGCGGGAACGGCGACCGAGAATCCGACGCCACCGACGTCGATGATGACCTGATCGGCGGTCGAGTGGAGAACAGCGCCGTGCAGCGAGGAGATCATCCGACCAGCCTACGCACCGGATCGTAGATATGTTCGAGCGACACGCTCCGCATCAGCCCACGCCTTCTGCGCCGGTGTCAGCGACTCCTGCCCTGGTGCGCCGGCAGCGCCGCGTCGCCATGCGTGGCAGAGGGCGATCGCCAGCGCGTCGGCGGCATCCGGCGGTTGCGGAGGAGCATCCAGGCGGAGGATGCGCGCGATCATCGCCTGCACCTGGCGCTTGTCGGCCGAACCATAGCCGGTCACCGCCGCCTTCACCTCGCTCGGAGTGTGCGTCGCTGCGGGAAGACCGGCCTCGGCCGCGAGCAGCAGCGCCACGCCGCTCGCCTGCGCCGTGCCCATCACTGTGTGGGTGTTCTGCTGTGCGAAGACCCGCTCGACGGCGACGGCGTCGGGCCGATGGGTCTCGATCACCTCGCGGATGCCGGCCGCGACCAGCGCGAGCCTCTCACCGATCGGCAGATCGGGCTCGGAGCGGATGACCCCGACGTGCACGAGCGTGCCCCGACGAGCCCGATCAACGTCGACCACACCGACACCGCACCGGGTGAGACCGGGGTCGATGCCGAGCACGCGAAGCGAGGAGGAGGTCACTCCCCCAGGCTATGCGTCGCCCCGGATCCCGGGGCGACGCCGCGCCTACGCGTCGTCGTTCTCGAGCTCGGCCTGCACCTCGGGCGTGAGGTCGAAGTTCGTGAAGACGTTCTGCACGTCCTCGCTGTCTTCGAGCGCATCGATGAGGCGGAAGATCTTGCGGGCCGTGTCTGCGTCGATCTCCACCTTGAGGTTCGGAACGAACTCGACGTCGGCGGACTCGTAGTCGATTCCCGCCTCCTGAAGGGCGCTGCGCACGGTGACGAGATCGGTGGCCTCGGTGATGATCTCGAAGCCTTCGGCGTGCGGCTCGATCTCTTCGGCGCCGGCCTCGAGAGCGGCCATCATCACGTCATCTTCGGTGGTCCCCTCGGATCCGACCACGATGACGCCCTTGCGGCTGAAGTTGTAGGCGACGCTGCCGGGGTCCGCGAGCGTTCCGCCGTTGCGGCTGAGCGCGGTGCGCACCTCGGCCGCCGCGCGGTTCTTGTTGTCGGTCAGACACTCGATCATCATGGCGACGCCGTTGGGGCCGTAGCCCTCGTACATGATCGAGGTGTATTCGACAGCCTCGCCACCGATGCCCGCTCCGCGCTTCACCGCGCGGTCGATGTTGTCCTTCGGGACCGAGGTCTTCTTCGCCTTCTGCACGGCGTCGAAAAGGGTCGGGTTGCCCTGCAGGTCAGCTCCGCCCAGCTTGGCGGCGACCTCGATGTTCTTGATGAGCTTGGCCCAGGACTTCGCGCGCCTGGAGTCGATGATGGCCTTCTTGTGCTTCGTGGTGGCCCACTTGGAATGCCCGGACATTATTCTCCGCTCGTCGTATCCGCCGTGGGCACTGCCCAGGGCGTCGTCCATTCTATCGAACCACGCCCGTGAGCTGTGGCGGACGTCCCACCCGTTTCGCAGGGAGGGCGGTCAGCACCCTCTGGCATCACGGGCAGCGCAGGTGTAGTCCTGACTCATGGACGAAAGAGCCGTCGATGACAGAACCCGCGGCCTCGAAGCCGCACACCGCGCAGCAATCGACTTTCTCGGGTCGCTCGACGAGAGACCCGTGTGGCCGCGGGCGAGCCTCGACGAGATGATGTCGGCGTTCGGGGGTCCGTTGCCCGAGGAGGGCACGGATGCCGCGAGCGTGATCGAGGAGATGGCACGACGGGGTGATCCGGGCCTCGTCGCGATTCCGGGAGGCCGCTTCTTCGGGTTCGTGATCGGAGGCACCCACCCCGCCGCTCTCGCCGCAGACTGGCTGGTGTCGACCTGGGACCAGAACTCGGGGTCGGCGACCCTCACCCCGACGACGGTCGCGATGGAGCGCATCGCCGGACAGTGGATGCTCGACCTGTTCGGACTGCCTGAGAGCGCGAGCGTCGGTTTCGTCACGGGCGGCCAGATGGCGAACTTCACGTGCTTGGCGACAGCGCGCAACGCCGTTCTCGCACGAAGCGGCTGGAATCTCTCGGAGAGGGGGCTTCGGCTCGCACCCGCCGTGAGATTCGTCGTCGGCGCCGATCGCCATGGCTCGATCGATCGGGCGGCTCGATTCCTCGGGATAGGAACCGACGAGCTGGTCGTGATCGAATCGGATGACCAGGGCCGCATGAGACCGGAGGCCCTGGAGCACGCCCTCGATCAGGCCACGGGGCCGCTCATCGTCTGCCTTCAGGCGGGCGAGGTGCACACCGGCGCGTTCGACGACTTCGCCGCGCTCATCCCGATCGCGCACGAGCACGGTGCGTGGGTGCATGTCGACGGCGCGTTCGGGCTGTGGGCCGCGGCGTCGCCCTCGCTTCGCCGCCTGACCGAGGGGATGGGTCTGGCTGATTCCTGGGCGACGGATGCGCACAAGACCCTCAATGCTCCGTACGACTGCGGAATGGCGATCGTCCGCGATCCTGCAGACTCGATCGCCGCGTTCCGCACCGGCGGTGACTATCTCGTCTTCACGAGCCTCGATCCCTGGGATGTCACTCCGGAGCTCTCCAGGCGGGCCAGAGGCGTGCCCGCCTGGGCGGCGATGCGCAGCCTCGGGCGCCAGGGAATCGCGCGTCTCATCGACGCACTGCATGAGAACGCCATCGCGATGGCATCCGGACTCGCCTCGATCGACGGCATCCGCATCCTCAACGACGTCGACTACACCCAGGTGATGTTCCGACTCGACTCCGACGACGCGACGCGAGCCCTCGGCGAGGCCGTGCTCGCCGAGGGCACAGCTGCCCTGACAGGCGCCGCGTGGCGTGGTCGCGCGGCGCTGCGATGCTCGATGTCGTCCTGGGCGACGACCCGAGACGACATCGATCGCACAGTCGGCGCGATCCGAACACTCGTGTCGGGCTGATCCGACTCGCCTCGATCACTCGCCCGCGATCACTCGCCCCCGGCCGGCAGGCCCACCTTCGGACGAGCCCAGGAGCGACCGCGGGTGTCCTTCAGGATGTCGTACTCCACGTCGACGTGCGGTTCGATCGCGCTGTACTTGTCGTTCGGCGCTCCGATCACGAGCTGGAAGCCGAGACCCCGCCACGCGCCGATCGCACGTTTCGTGAAGTGCGCATCCGCCTTGATCAGGGCCTCGTCCATGAACACCGGCGCGTAGCGGGGACGCTCGGCTCCCGCGTCGCCGAGTTGGTATCGCAGCGCGGCGCCCACGATGAACGCGACGAGCTCCTGCGACTCTCCACCTGATTTCTCACCGATGTGGTCGTAGAGCGCGACGTGCTCCCGGGTCGTGGCATGGATCCGCTCCGCACTCACCCGCACGTGGTTGCGCACGTCGATGAGCTCGGCGAAGTCCGGTGCCGTCCGCCGCATCCGAGCGATGAGACGACTCATCCTCCGGTAGACGCTCTCGCGATCGGCGTCCGTCCCCGCCGTGTCGATGAGGCCGCGCACCTCGCGCAGCTCCTTGCGGAATCGTCTGCGCGCTTCCGATTGATTCTCGCGCGGCGTGATCTGGAGGCGGTGCTCGTCGTCGTAGAACGGCAGCTCCTCCATGATCCGGTTGATCGGGTCGATGCGATTCTTGATCTCACGCAGCGCGCGCCCGAGCGTCGAGTCCAGACTCGTCAGATCGTTTCCGGAGAGCTTGAGAAGGCTGTCCCGCCACTCGGACTCCAGCTCGTGCAGGCCGTTGGTCTCCAGCGCATCGAGGATCCCCTCGAACTCCGCGACCGACTCGTCGGGGTCGGGCAGGATCGTGAGGGTGTCCCAGCGCTCGAGGAACCCGGTCATCAGGCGTCGCATCTGCTCGCGCTGCTCGGCGTGCGCCGTGGCCGCCGACGTGCGGTCCTCGAGCAGCCTGGTCGCGGCGGTGCGCAACGCGGAGTCGAGATGGGCGAGTCGCTCTGACGCCGTGACGCTGACGGAAGCCTCCGCACCGAGGAAGCGCGCGTCGAGGAAGGAACGGTGCCGCTCGTCGAGCGCGATCTCCGCGGCCTCCGCCGCATCGACGATCCGCTGAGAGGCGTCGACCTGGTCCGTCACTTCGACCCAACGGTCCTGGGCGAGCGTCAGGTCGCCCCCGAGACGGGCGCTCTCGTCACGCAGACGACCCGCCCGCTTCCTGAGTTCCTCGGCCTGCGAACGCAGCTCGGCAATCTTCGGGTTCTCGACGGTGACCTCCGCCTCGACCGCGAGCCAGCGCGCACGCTCCGCCTCGACGGCCTCGACGTCGATCTGCTCCCAGGTGAGATCCTCGATCTTCGCGTGCGCCTTCGCGGTGGCCTCGATCCGGTCCAGGTCCGCCTCCGCTTCGGCAGCCGCCGAGGACGCGGCATCCCGTCGGATCTCGAGCTCGCTGACCTGCTCGTCGAGTTCACGCAGACGGCGTGCGTTCGAGAATCCGAGCAGGTTCGCGCGGCCATGCCCGCCGTGGGACCCCCGGTCGCCCTGCGACACCTGTCCCGTGATCGTCAACGCGCGAGGATGCTCGGCGAGCTCGGCCGAGGAATCGACGCAGACGTAGTCGAACCGCTCGCGGAGTCGCTGCTGGAGCCACCCGGTGAAAGGCGTCGACCGATGCTCGAGTCGACCCGGAAGCGTTCTCGGGTCGGCCGGCCGCGACTCGGCGAGACCGGTGTGCATTCCCTCGTAGCTGATCCGCTCCGTGGTGCGCACCGAGTCGATGGCCGCGCGGAATCGTCCGAGGTTCGAGACGTCGATGAGCAGTGTCCGTGCGAACCCGCCGAGCGCCAGGTTGAATGCTTCCCGCCACGGCTCGAACTCGGTGCGCACCTCGATCAGCTCGCCGACGAACGGCAGATCCGTCGGGGCGAGCCCGGCGGCCTGAGCGAGCAGGACTCTCGATTCATGCAGATGTGCCGGGATGCTCCCCCGCAGGTCTCGGGAGCGGTCTCGCTCGGCGCGCACCTGCGCGAGTTCGGTCTCCACGGCTCTGCGAGCGGACTCGGCGTCGGCGAATGCGGCGCGGGCACCTCGGATCCCTGCCTGCGGGAGCTCCCGTCCGATACGGGTCAGCAGGCTCTCGAACGCGGCCGCGTCGTGCACCTCGATGCCGAGCTCGCCGGCGACGGCGTCGAAACGGGACCGCTCACGCCGGACATCTTCGAGACGGCGCTCGACGCCGCGCAGTTCGCGCTGGGCGGTCTCGAGGCGATCGCCTCCGGACTGCCGCAGGACGTCCAGAAGACCCTCCCGCTCGCTGTCCGCGGCGGCGATGAGGGCGTTCTTCTCGCGCACGGCCAGCTGGAGCGCGTGGGTTCGGTCGCGGAGATCCACCTCCACTTCGCGCAGCAGGTCGAGACGACGCTCTGCGCTCCAGAGAGCCGCGAGCGAGTTCGACTCGGAGAAGACCCCGACCTCGTCCACGACCCGCATCCGCTCCGATGCCTCCTCGATGCGCTGGGATATCCCGCGGATCGGCTCGAGAGCCGCCACCTGCTGCTTGGCGACCAGCATCCGGGTGCGTGTGCTCTCCAGCTCGTCGAAGTGAGCGACCACCGCGTCCGCGGTCGCCATCGTCTCGGGTTCCTCGAGCACGAGCTTCTTGTACAGATCGTCCACCGTGGTGATCTGCTGCCCCGCCTGGATGCGGGCGAGAAGACTGATCGCCTTCGCCCCGGAGCCGGCTGCGCCGATGCCGAGCACGGCGTGCAGCCGGGCCGAGAACTCGCGGTCGGTCGCGACGGGGTCGAGTCCGACGGCTCGCACCGACGTGTCGGTGAGGCGGTGAGACGCGGCGCGCTCCAGCTGCGCGAGGTCGAATGCGCCGTCGACCGTGGCTCGCACTCTCGTGGTGTCCTCGAGCGTTCGCGCGTCCGCAGGGATGTACCACGCGCGGACCGCCGTGAAGCGCGAGCCGTCGTGATCCAACCAGGTCATCGAGACGGCGCTCCAGGTGTCCTCGCCGTCACCGCGCAGCACCCGGAGCTTCGTGCCCTCGTCCGTTCGGGACTCGTCGATCTTGCCGCGCCCGTACGACAGGATGTTGCGCTGCTCATCGCCCCGCGGACGCCCCGTGACACCGCCGTTCGAGGCGCCGTTGAACGGCGTCGTGTGCGGCATCATCAGGGCGATGTAGCCGTCCATGAGCGTGGATTTTCCAGACCCCGACCCACCGCACAGCAGGGTCGCATCCGGCGAGAACCGCACCCGGTGCGGCCCCCCGTCGTATCCGCCCCAGTTGATGAGCTGCAGCTCCTCGGCCACCCACTGCTGGCCGCGGGAGCTCGCGGGGATCATCCCGAAGAGCGTGTCCATCATCGTCATCGCGCCACCACCGCCTGGGCTCGCAGCCACTCCCGCAGCTCCTTGAGCGTCTCGGCGCTGAGCACCACCTCGACGAGCGCGGTGATCCGATACCGCCCGCTGGTCTCCTCCTGCACGATGCCCTCTCGGTCCAGCCGGTCCAGTGCGCTGCGGATCGCCCTCTGCTGCTTCGCGGTTCCGCCGTCGGTGTCGGCGAAGTAGCTGAGGACGGTCTGCTCGACGTCCTCGATGTCGATCCGCACGGATCCCTCGCCGGACGCCGACTCGCGCTGGTAGACGGTTCGCAGGTGCACCAGCACCAGCGTCTCGGCCCGCGAGTACGGCGAATCCTTCAGCAGGACCGGCATCTCGACCTCATCGGAGCGCAGCTGCTGCTTGTAGGCGAATCCGCGTGCGTGATCGATGATCAGCCGCAGGTAGATGTCGTTGAGCCGCGACTCGATGACGTGCTGGTGCTCGATCAGCAGCGTCCATTCGCGCCGGTTGCGCTCCATCGAGATGAAGCGGCGCTGCAGAAGGTGCACGAGCACACGTCTGATCTCGGGGTCGAGCGTGCCGCGGTCACCCGGGAAGTGCGCCTCGAGGTCGTCCTCCATCGCCGTAGGGGCTATGAACCCCTCGTCGGCGACCGCCGTGGTGAGGTCGTCGTCACTCATCTGCATCCTCTTTCGTGCTGCGGGCGATCACGGCGCCGAAGGCGAAGCGGCGAGTCGTCCCGTCAGGCCTCAGCGCTTCCACCGTCGAGATCCCGTCGCCGTCCGCGAGGCCGTTGCGGTGGGCGATCTCGAGCAGGCCGAGGAGGTCGACCGGGCGTCGAGCCGCGTCGGGCACCGCCCGGAACGCCTCGGCGAGATCGAACTGCGCGCCGAGACCGGCGACGTACTCCTCGAGCTCGGCATACCTCGGACCACCCCAGGCACGCGTGTCGTGATCGAGGAAGTCGACGTCGTCGGCATCCGTGAGCGGGGCCGGAGCTCGCGGCGGGCGGATGTCGCTGGTCGTCTGACGGAGATGCCCGAGGTCGGCGAGCGGCATGCTGCGCACAGGATCGACCACCGCGGCCGGACCCGACCACCCGTGGAGTCCTGCGATGACGTCGCGGAGGAGGTCGTCGATCTGACGGTCACGCAACGGGTCGTGGGTCTTCACCTGACCGGTGATGACATGCGAGGCGCGGCGCTGTGCGGCCAGCACCTCCTCCACCCCCAGCTCCACGCGTCGCGCGATCGCATCGAGCTCGGCACGCTGCGTGCCGTCGAGCATGCGCGCGATCGGCTGGTCGAGGAGTCCGCGGAGCTGCTCAGTGAGGGCGTCGATGCGCTCGGGGTCGCCAATCAGACGCAGGGCACCTGCGAAGGCACGCCCCTCCGGGGTCGACTGCATCACGTCCTGGGCGCGCTGGAGATACTCGCGCAGCACCTCGCTCGTCGGCCGCTCGTCCCTCCGGAGGTGGGCGACGACGTCGCGCTGCATCGCTCTGAGCGACTCGGCGACCCTCGTGAAGTCGGCGGGGAGCTCGCGCGCCAGATGAAGGACGTTCTCCGCCTCCTCGAGGAGTTCCTCGTCATCCGCAGGCTCCGCGCGTCCGGAGTCCTGGATGCGAGCGATCTCCGCATCGATGACGTCGCGCTCCGCCTGCAGCCGGGAGAGGCGACGAACCGGGTCGACCTCCGCGCTCACCGAGAGATGCTCCACGGCATCGAGCAGGGTGCGCACACGCGAGTTCGACACTCGCGTTCGCCCGCCGCCGGTGCGGCCGGATATCTCGAGCGCGGCGACGGCGTGCGCCGACAGGCGATAGACCTCGATGTCGTCGTCGATCTGCTGGATCAGCCAGCCCAGGCGCACCCAGTTGCGGCAGACGTCACGTCCGCTGCCGGACGGCAGTCTTCTGTCGTCTTCGTCGTACCCCGCCGCGCGGAGCTCATCCAGCACCTCGGCCAGCTCGGCATGCGCATCCGCCACCGCGACCGATGCCCGGTCGGCGTTGAACAGAAGGGTGAGCGACGCGACGACGAACGGAGCGAATCGGCCGTGGAGAAGATCGAGTGTCGGGGTGCTGAATGCGGTGATGGCACGCGCGTACGCGGTCTCAGCCCTGGATCCAGTCACTCGAAAGAGACTAGTCCGACCTGGGACCACGGCCTGTCATGCTCTGGTGCATGGCGGGTCGCCATGGATCGATGTCATCGACCGCTGCGATCTCGGACCCGCTCGAGGAACATCTCGTGGAAGCGCGTCTCACCGTCGACCTCGGGATGAAAACTGGTGCCGAGCAGCGACCCATGCTGCACCGCGACGATCCCGCCGTCGGGCAGCGTGGCGAGCACTTCCACATCAGGACCGACCCGCTCCACGATCGGAGCGCGGATGAAGGTCGCGTGCACAGGGGGCTCGCCGAGCACCGGAACCTCGAGCGACATCTCGAACGACTCCGTCTGACGCCCGAAGGCATTGCGGCGGACGGCGATGTCCATACCGCCGAACGACTGCTGTCCGTCGATGCCGTCGAGCACCTCGTCTGCGAGGAGGATCAGCCCCGCACACGTTCCATACGCGGGAAGCCCGGCGCTGATCGCGGCACGGATCGGCTCCTGCATCCCGAAGGTGCGCGAGAGCTTGTCGATCACGCTGGACTCGCCACCGGGGATCACGAGGCCGCTCACGGCGGCGAGCTCCTCGGGGCGCCGCACGAGGACGACGTCGGCACCGAGCCCGGCCAGCAGGGCGGCGTGCTCACGCACGTCGCCCTGCAGGGCCAGCACGCCGACTGCGGGTCTACCAGCCACGCTCGGCCAGGCGGTGCGGTGCGGGGAGGTCGGAGACGTTGATGCCGACCATCGCCTCTCCGAGGCCGCGCGAGGCCTCGGCGATGACCTTCGCGTCATCGAAGAACGTGGTCGCCTTGACGATCGCCTTCGCGCGCTCGACGGGGTTGCCCGACTTGAAGATCCCGGAGCCGACGAACACGCCGTCCGCGCCCAGCTGCATCATCATGGCGGCATCCGCAGGCGTGGCCACGCCGCCGGCGACGAAGAGCACGACGGGGAGCTTGCCCGTCTCGGCGATCTCGGCGACGAGCTCGTACGGCGCCTGCAGCTCCTTGGCGGCGACGAACAGCTCGTCCTTGGGCAGCGCGGTGAGCGCGGCGATCTCGCCGCGGATCTTGCGGATGTGCTTCATCGCCTCGGAGACATCGCCGGTGCCGGCCTCGCCCTTGGAACGGATCATGGCCGCACCCTCGTTGATCCGGCGGAGTGCCTCACCGAGGTTCGTGGCACCGCAGACGAACGGCACGTCGAAGCCGTGCTTGTCGATGTGGTTCACGTAGTCGGCGGGCGACAGCACCTCGGACTCGTCGATGTAGTCGACGCCGAGCTCCTGCAGCACCTGCGCCTCGACGAAGTGACCGATCCGGGCCTTGGCCATCACGGGGATCGAGACCGAGGCGATGATGCTGTCGATCATGTCGGGGTCGCTCATCCGCGACACTCCGCCCTGGGCGCGGATGTCGGCGGGAACCCGTTCGAGGGCCATCACGGCGACGGCGCCGGCGTCCTCGGCGATCTTCGCCTGATCTGCGGTGACGACGTCCATGATCACCCCGCCCTTGAGCATCTCGGCGAGACCGCGCTTGACGCGCGAGGATCCGGTGGTGGGCTGTTCGGTCATGAGAGCTCCTGTCGGGGAAGCACGATGTGCATGGGTGTCGAACGATGTCTCGTTTGATCTAGGCCAAACAGTAGCACTGTCCGGAACGACCTAGAATCGGAGGTGAGGACACATGAGCGACCAGATCACGGGAACCACCGCAGCGGACATCGCCGACAGCGTGCGCGGGCTGCGCGACCGCGGAGTCCTGCGTGCAGGCAGCCCTCTTCCGCCTGTCCGCGAGCTGGCGGCGACTCTCGGCGTCAACCGCAACACCGCCGTCGCCGCCTACCGACAGCTCGCCCAGGCGGGGATCGTCATCTCGCGCGGTCGCGCCGGCACGGTCATCACGGGTCTCGAGGCCGTCGCCCAGGAGGGATACGCGTCCGACACGGTGCTGCGCGACGTCGGCACCGGCAACCCCGATCCCCGGCTGATCCCCGATCCGTCGCAGGCGCTCGCCACGGTCGCCGGGCGACCCGTGCTCTATGGAGAACCCGTCATCGACCGCGGTCTCGACGAATGGGCGCGCGAGTGGATCGCCGGCGACATCGGCCACCTCGACTTCGGCATCACCGTGACCAGCGGGGCTGTCGACGCCGTGGAGCGCCTTCTCGCTCAAGCGCTGATGCGCGACGACGCCGTCGCGCTCGAGGACCCCTGCTTCCTCGCCAGCATCCACACGGTGCGCCTCGGGGGGTACCGTGCGATCCCCGTGCCCGTCGATGACCAGGGCATGACGGTCCAGGGGCTGCGTGAGGCGCTGGATGCCGGCGTCCGCGCAGTGATCTGCACTCCTCGTGCACAGAACCCGACCGGTGCGAGCCTCACTGCCGCCCGGGCCGCCGAGTTGCGCGCCGTGCTCGCTGACCACCCGTATGTGCTGATCATCGAAGACGACCATTTCTCGATGCTGTCCCATCGGCCGTACGAGTCCCTCATCGGACCCGAGCACCGCCGGTTCGCCCTCGTGCGCTCGGTCTCGAAATTCCTCGGACCCGACATGTGCCTCGCGATCGCCGCGACGGACGCGACGACGGCCGAGCGCCTCGCCATGCGGCTCAGCCCGGGCACCACGTGGGTCAGCCACCTGCTGCAGCGCCTCACTCTGACCCAGCTCACCGATGACGCTGTCGTCTCACGGATCGCCGAGGCCCGAGAGCATTACGCCGCGAGGAACGCGGCCTTCGCGGATCGTCTGCGGGAACAGGGACTCGACTCCCCCGCCACCGACGGACTGAGCCTGTGGGTGCGGCTGCCGAAACCGGCGAGGGTCGTCGCCGAGCGACTGATGCGACGTGGCTGGCTGGCGCGCACGGGAGACGACTTCGCCCTCGACGAGCGGGCCGAGCCCTCACACCACCTGCGCCTCACCGTTCATGACCTGTCAGAAGACGACGCGGAGACGCTCGTCGCCGACCTCGTCGCAGCCGTGCGATGAACACCCGCCGCGGGACCCCTCCCGCCCTCACTGAAAGGATCGGAGAATGAAGATCCTCTCCATCCAGTCCGCCGTCGCGTACGGCCATGTCGGAAACTCCGCCGCAGTCTTCCCTCTGCAGCGGATCGGCGTCGAGGTGCTCCCGGTCTACACGGTGAACTTCTCGAACCACACCGGCTACGGCGCCTGGCGCGGCCCGTTGATCGATCCGAACGACGTGCGTGAGGTCATCACAGGCATCGAGGAACGCGGGGTCTTCGGGGAGATCGATGCGGTGCTCAGCGGGTATCAGGGCGGCGAGGGCATCGGAGACGTGATCATCGACGCCGTCGCGCGGGTCAAGGCCGCCAACCCCGACGCCGTGTACGCRTGCGACCCGGTCATGGGCAACGCGAAGTCCGGATGCTTCGTCGCGCCGGCCATCCCGATCCTCCTGCGCGAGAAGGTCGTGCCGGCTGCCGACATCATCACGCCGAACCAGTTCGAGCTCGGCTTCCTCACTGACACCGAGCCCGACACGCTGGAGTCCACTCTGACGTCGGTCGACCTGGCGATGGCGATGGGACCGCGCACGGTGCTCGTCACGAGCGTCGAGCGCCCCGACCGCGAAGAGGGCACCATCGAGATGCTCGTCGCCGACCCGACCGGCGCCTGGATCGTGCAGACGCCACGCCTGCCGATGAAGGCCAACGGCTCGGGTGACGTGACCGCGGCCCTGTTCACGGCGCACTACGTCGCGACGGGCGATGCCAAGACGGCGCTCGAGCGCACGGCATCGAGTGTGTTCGACCTGCTCGCGGCGACCCTCGAGTCCGGTGCGCGCGAACTGCAGCTCGTCGAGGCGCAGGAGTTCTACGCGAACCCGCGCATGCAGTTCACCGCGCGTCAGGTGCGCTGACCCGCGCTAGGCCTTCGGCCAGGCGTCTGCCACGGCCTCGCGTACCTCGCCGAGCAGCTGTGGCAGCGCCTTGGTCTTCGCGATGATCGGGAAGAAGTTGGCGTCCGACGTCCATCGCGGCACGATGTGCTGGTGCAGGTGTCCGTCGACGCCGGCGCCCGCGACGGCGCCCTGGTTCATCCCGAGGTTGAAGCCGTCGCAGCGTGACACCTCTCGGAGTACGCGCATGCCCATCTGGGTCAGCGCACCGATCTCGGCGACCTCTTCGGGCGTCGCCTGGTCGTAGGTCGCGATGTGGCGATACGGGCAGACCAGAAGGTGCCCCGAGTTGTAGGGGAACAGGTTGAGAAGCACGTAGGCCGTCTCGCCCCGTGCCACGATGAGCCGCTCGGCATCCGGGAACTTCGGAGCCTCGCAGAACGGGCACTCCTCGCGCAGCGGCTCCGGGCCCGCCTGGATGTACGCCATCCGGTGCGGGGTCCACAGCCGCTGGAACTCGTCGGGGACGCCGGCGAATTCGCCGGCGTCCTCCCACGGCTCGGAGGGCGTCGTCACGCCAGGTCCCCTGCTGTCTGCACGAGAGCGTGCGCGTCGATCGCGGCACGGATGCGAGAGACGGCGTCGGCGATCGGCACGCCGTTCTCCTGCGTGCCGTCGCGATAGCGGAACGAGACGGTGCCCGCCTCGCGGTCCTTCTCCCCCGCGATCAGCAGCAGCGGAACCTTGCCGGTCGTGTGCGTGCGGATCTTCTTCTGCATCCGGTCGTCGGAGGTGTCGAGCTCAGCCCGCACTCCCTGCGTCCGGAGGGTGTCGACGACCTCGCCGAGGTAGTCGGCGAACTCGTCTGCGACGGGGATGCCGACGACCTGCACCGGCGACAGCCACACCGGGAAGTCACCGGCGTAGTGCTCGAGAAGGATCGCGAAGAACCGCTCGATCGACCCGAACAGCGCACGGTGGATCATGATCGGCCGCTTCTTCTGGCCGTCCTTGTCCATGTACTCGAGCTCGAAGCGCTCGGGCAGGTTGGGGTCGACCTGCACGGTCGACAGCTGCCAGGTGCGGCCGATCGCATCGCGGGTCTTGAGGTCGATCTTGGGGCCATAGAAGGCGGCCTCGCCCGGAACCTCGGTGAGCTTCAGACCGGATGCCACAGCGACGCGACGCAGAGCATCGGTCGACGACTCCCAGAACTCGTCCGAGCCGATCCACTTGGACTTCTCGTCGTCCTTCATCGACAGCTCGAGCTCGAAGTCGGTCAGGCCGAAGTCGCGGAGCATCGACAGGATGAACTCGAGGACCTTGGAGACCTCGCCCTCGAGCTGGTCCGGCGTCACGAAGAGGTGCGAATCGTCCTGGGTGAAGCCGCGCACGCGAGTGAGGCCGTGCAGTGCACCGGACAGCTCGTTGCGGTACACGGTGCCGTTCTCGGCGAAGCGCAGCGGCAGGTCGCGGTAGCTGCGCGCCCGCTCCTTGTAGATGAGGATGTGCATCGGGCAGTTCATGGGCTTCAGGTAGTAGTCCTGGCCCTGCTTGGTGATGTTTCCCTCGTCGTCGCGCTCCTCGTCCATCACGATCGGCGGGTACATGCCCTCCTTGTACGTGACGAGGTGGTTCGAGGTGAGGAAGAGGTCTTCCTTCGAGATGTGCGGGGTGTACACGTACGTGTAGCCGCCCTCGATGTGCCGCCTGCGCGCGTGCTGCTCCATCTCGCCGCGGACGATGCCACCGCGAGGGTGCCAGACCGAGAGGCCCGAGCCGATCTCCTCGGGGAACGAGAACAGGTCGAGCTCCTTGCCCAGTCGACGGTGGTCGCGCTTCGCGGCCTCCTCGAGACGGTGCTGGTACTCGCGCAGCTCGTCCTTCGACGGCCACGCCGTGCCGTAGATGCGCTGCAGCTGCGGGTTCTTCTCACTGCCGCGCCAGTAGGCGGCAGCGATGCGGGTGAGGTCCCAGCCGTTCCCGATCATGCGGGTGTTGGGCAGGTGCGGCCCGCGGCACAGGTCCTTCCAGACGACCTCGCCGTCGCGGGTCGTGTTGTCGTAGATCGTGAGTTCGCCCTCGCCGACTTCGACGGACGCGCCCTCTGCCGCCTCCTTGCCGCCCTTGAGACCGATGAGCTCCAGCTTGAAGGGCTCGTCGGCGAGCTCGACTCGCGCCTCGTCGTCGGTGACGACACGGCGCACGAAACGCTGGCCCTCACGCACGATGCGCTGCATCTCTTTCGTGATCGCCTTGATGTCCTCGGGCGTGAACGGCGTCTCGACGCCGAAGTCGTAGTAGAAGCCGTCGGTGATGGGCGGACCGATGCCGAGGTTCGCCTGCGGGTTGATCCGCTGCACCGCCTGCGCGAGCACATGCGCCGCCGAGTGTCGGAGGATGTTGAGTCCGTCAGGGCTGTCGATCGTGACCGGCTCGACCTCGTCGGCATCCGTCACTGTCGCGGCGAGGTCCTTGAGGGTTCCGTTGACGCGCATCGCGACGACTGAACGGTCAGAGAACAGGGCGAAGCCGTCTTTCGGCTGAGCATTTTCAGGCACTGCACACTCCATCTGGGTCTGGATCTAGGCTACTCGCATGCCCGGGGCCGATTGACCGCTACAGTCCCGTCTCCGACGAGGTGTCCGCCGCCGTCGGCGCGAGGATGATGATCGCCGCGCCGACCAGCGCGATCGCGGATCCGACCCAGTCCCAGAGCGTCGGCTTGAAGCCGTCGACGATGATCCCCCACGCCAGGGATCCGGCGATGAACACGCCGCCGTAAGACGCCAGCACACGCCCGAAGTTCGCGTCGGGCTGGAGCGCCGCGATGAACCCGTATGCGCCGAGGGCCATAACCCCGAGAACCGCGAACACCCAGCCTCTGTTCTCCTTCACAGCCTGCCAGATCAGCCAGGCACCCCCGATCTCGGCGACGGCGGCGAGCACGAACAGGATGCTGATGCGCAGGACGGTCATGATCCCAGTGTGGCGCAGGGCTTGTCACGCCTGAGGATGCGGATCAGGCGCCGGTCACGACGAGTCCGGTCTCCTAGGCGAGGATGACGAGCTGCGCCCTGTCGCGTGCTCCCGCCTTCGACATGATCCGGTTCACGTGGGTCTTCGCGGTGTGCGGCGAGATCGTGAGCCCCGCGGCGATGTCGTCATTGGCGAGGCCTTCGGCGACGAGCACGAGCACCTCGCGCTCGCGCGGAGTCAGGAGAGCGAGGGCGGTGGTCCATCGTGCGGCGGGGTCTGATCCGCCGCGTCGGATGGAGCGCTCGATCAGTGCACGCGTGGCCATCGACGACAGCAGGGCTTCCCCGTCGTGGACGGTGCGCACAGCCCGGACGATCTCGTCGGGTTCCGCGCCTTTGCCGATGAAGCCGCTCGCCCCCGCGCGAAGTGCGGCGACGACGTTCTCGTCCTCTTCGAACGTCGTCAGGATCAGCACTCGCGGCTGAGCCGCCGAGTCGTTCTGGACGGCTGAGTCGTTCTGAGCGCAGATGAGAGCGGTGGCGGCGATTCCGTCGAGCTCCGGCATCCTGATGTCCATCAGCACGACGTCCGGTGCGGCCGTCTTCGCCAGACGCACGGCGTCGTGTCCGTTCGATGCCTCCCCCGCGACCACGAGGCCACCGTCGATGAGGATGTCCCGCACCGCATGTCGCACGAGAGGCTGGTCGTCGACCACGAGCACCGAGACGGTCATGGCGTATCGACGCCCTCGACCGGGATCCACGCCTCCAGCGAGAAGACACCTCGATCGCTGCCGAAGTGTGCCGCTCCACGCACCGCTGCGAGCCGCTCCTGGATGCCACGGAGTCCGTTGCCGGGGGCCGGCGACGCAGGTGCGACGTTTCTGGTCGGGTTCACAATCGTCAGGTGCAGGGCCGCGCTCTCGATGCGCAGCGCCACGGTGGCTGTGCCTCCGAGGCCGTGCTTGTGGGCGTTCGTGAGTGCCTCCTGCAGCACGAGATACGCCGCGTGGTCACTCGCGGGCGACAGCACGAACCCGTCGTCCTGGCGCCGCAGATCGACTCGGAGCCCACCTCGTCGATAACCGTCGATCAGGGTGTCCAGCTGGGCCAGCCCGCTCTGCGGCCGGCGGTCTTCGGGGTCGTCGAGAGCATCGGAGCGAAGCAGCGACATGAGGCCGCCGATGTCGCTGAGCACCGTGCGAGATGCACTGCGCACCGTGGTGAGAGCCTCCCTGGCGCGCTCCGGCCTGCTGTCGAGCGCCGACGAGGCGACACCGGCGTTCAGGCTGATCACCGCGATCTGATGCGCTACGACATCGTGGAGGTCTCGGGCGATGCGCACCCGCTCCTCAGCGACGCGTCTGCGCGCCTCGTCATCGCGGTTCCGCTCGGCGCGCTCCGCGCGCTCGATCATCGCGGCGGCGAATTCCCGCCGAGATCTGGCCGCGTCTCCGAGTGCACCGCCGAGGACGACGAGCAGGACGAACTGCAGCGCGGTCGAGTCGAGAAGATCCCCCGCAAGGGCCCAGCCGTTCGAGAGGAAGACCACCGCGGCTGAGACTGCGACCGCGATCAGTCCGATGCCGCGTCCGCGTCGATCGATGGCGGAGTAGCAGCCGATCGCTGCGGCGAGCAGCGCGCTCGGTGAGATGGTGCCTGCGGCCGCAGACGCGACGGCGCACAGCAGACTGATCGCCAGCACCACGAGCGGCCAACGACGACGGAAGGGCATGACCGCAGCGGCGACGAGCGCCGGCACGAAGAGGAGTCCTCGCGCGCGGAAGGTGTCGTCGGGGAACGGCAGCAGCGCGAAGATCACGATCAGTGCGACGACGACGACATCGTTCAGTCGAATCCCGACACGGGGTTCACGGGTCGACGGCATGCATCCAGTATTTCGCGTCTCCGCGACGCTCGGATCCTCCCGCCGGATGACATCCGCATACCGCGAACGCGGTATGCGGATGTCTGTCGAGGGCTGACGCGCGGGCGTCTCGCGTTCGTCAGGCTGGAGAGCAGGCGCGCGCTCCTCCCGATCTCCGCGTGCGCCGGGAAGGCCACCGTGCGCAGATCCATCAAGAGAACCCTCCTCGTCCTGACCGCGATCGGCGGCGTTCTCGCGGTCGGTCTCACGACCACGACGATCGTGAATGCGGTAGCCACAGCCACCGAGCGCGACCGTATCGAACCCTACGGTCAGACGGTGGTGGTCGACGGTCGCGAGATGAACGTCCTCGTCGCAGGAGAGGGCGCGACCGACATCGTGCTTCTCCCGGGCTTCGGCACGGCCTCGCCTGTGCTCGACTTCGCGCCGCTGGTATCCGATCTGGCGCAAGATCACCGGGTGATCGTCGTCGAACCGTTCGGCTATGGTCTGAGCGACGGCACCGACACCGAGCGGACGACCGAGAACATCGTCGGCGAGATCCACGAGGCACTCCGGGTGCTGCAGGTCGACGAGTACGTGCTCATGGGGCACTCGATCGCCGGGATCTATGCGATCGAGTACGCCGAGCGATACCCGGATGAGGTGACGGCCTTCGTCGGCATCGACACGAGCGTGCCGGGGCAGCCGAACATGGACACGGAGTTCCCCGTCGGACTGTTGGGCGCGGCGAAGAGTCTGGGCCTGGTCCGAGTCATCACGAGCCTGACGGGCGATGACCTGGGCGGCCTCGACTACGACGACGCGCGCGAGCAGATGGCGCTCCTCAGCAATCGGAACTCGCTCTCCCCGACCTATCTCGATGAGATGACGCACATCAGGACCAACTTCGCGGATGCCGCGGGCACCGGCTTTCCCGACCGACTCCCGCTCCTGCTGTTCGTGGTCGCCGACAACGCGGTCACTCCGAACTGGCTCGACCTGCACGAGCGCCAGGCCGCGGCCGTGGACGACGGAACCGTCATCCCCGTCGACGGCGAGCACTATCTGCATCACACGCACGCACCCGAGATCGCCGACGGGTTTCGCGAATGGGAGGGCGCCCGAATGCTCGGTTCCGGATGACCGGGCGTGGCGGCGCTCCGACGAACCGTATGCCCTCCGGAGCCGTCGGGGTAGCGTGAGCAGATGATCAGAGCACTGGCGCGTTGGATCCTCGCACTCGCACTCGGGGCGATCGGCATCGTCCATTTCGTGAGCACCCGTGGCTTCCGGGTCGTCGTGCCGGACTGGGCCACGAAGGCCACGCGCCTCGACAAGGACGCGATCGTGATCGCCTCGGGAGCCGCTGAGGTCGCTCTCGCCGTCGGGCTGCTCGCCCTCCCGAAGGAGAGACGCCGCATGGGCTTCGCGACTGCCGCGTTCTTCGTCGCCGTCTTCCCCGGGAACGTGCACCAGTGGCGAACCCGACGGTCGACGCCGGGTCTCGACACCGAGGCTCGTCGTTTCGGACGCCTCTTCCTCCAGCCGCTCCTGGTGCTGTGGGCTGTGTGGTCGACCGCCGAGCCCGCTCCCGCGCGCAGGCGACCGGCGCGCCGTAGCCGCTGAGGTCCCAGGCGCGCAACCCCGCCCACCGGTTCGGACGCTCGGGTGAGAATGGTGCCATGGTCTCTCCCTCACTCGTCTGGCTCCGCGACGACCTTCGGCTCGCCGACAATCCGGCACTGAGGGCAGCGATCGATCGCGACGAACCCCTGGTCATGCTGTACGTCCTCGACGAGGAGTCCCCCGGCATACGACCGCTGGGCGGTGCTGCTCGCTGGTGGCTGCACCATTCCCTCGCGTCGCTGAGCGAACGGGTGCAGGACCTCGGCGCATCGCTCATCCTCCGGCGTGGTCCGGCCGAGCGCGTCGTGCGCGAGACGGTCACCGACACCGGAGCCACAGCCGTGTTCTGGAACCGGCGCTACGGCGGTGCCGAACGTGACATCGACACGACCCTGAAGACGTCATTGCGCGACGACGGACTCGAGGTGACGTCCTTCCAGGCATCGCTGCTGCACGAGCCGTGGACGGTGAAGACCGGCAGCGGCACCCACTTCTCGGTGTTCACCCCTTTCTGGCGCGCCTGCCTCGCGCTTCCCACGCCCCGAGCGCCGTTCCCCGCACCGCGAAGCCTCGACGGGGTCGCCAGCGCGCCGGCCTCAGACGACCTCGACGACTGGAACCTGCTGCCCACCCGCCCTGACTGGGCCGGCGGACTGCGCGAGACCTGGGAGCCCGGCGAGCCCGCCGCGCGCGCCCGGCTGCGCTCCTTCCTGCACGAGGACATCGGGTCATATGACCGCGCCCGTGACGAGCCGTCGGCCGGTGCCACCTCTCTGCTTTCGCCTCGTCTCCGCTGGGGCGAGCTCAGCCCGTTCACCGTCTGGCAGGAGGCGGTCGACGCCGACGGCGCCGCAGGTTTTCTCTCGGAGCTCGGCTGGCGCGAGTTCGCCTGGCACACGACGTTCCACTCCCCCGACCTGGCGACCGTCAATCTGCGCCGTCAGTACGACGCGTTCCCGTGGCCGCCGCTCGATCCGGCGCAGCTCGAGGCGTGGCAGCATGGCGACACCGGCATCCCGCTGGTGGATGCGGGCATGCGGGAACTCTGGCACACCGGCTTCATGCACAATCGGGTGCGCATGGTCACGGCATCGTTCCTCGTGAAGAACCTGCTGATCGACTGGCGTCGCGGCGAGGAGTGGTTCTGGGACACGCTGGTCGATGCTGACGGCGCGARCAACCCGTTCAACTGGCAGTGGGTGGCAGGGTCCGGCGCTGACGCCGCACCGTACTTCCGTGTCTTCAACCCCGAACTGCAGGCGAAGAAGTTCGACCCGAACGGTCTCTACATCTCGCAGTGGGCATCGGATGCTCCGTCGGAGCCGATCGTCGATCTCGCTGCGACACGCAAGGCTGCGCTCGCCGCCTACGACGTGGTCAAGCGGTCGTCACAGCCGACCTGATCGCAGTGTGAGCGGGCAGTTGCCCCGCTCCCGTCGCGTGAACACGGGTCGAGCTACGAAGCGGGCTGGAGGACCCTGCTCCGACGCTCATCACCGCCGAGTGAACGATCTCCTCGTCGGCTCGTTCGGCGAAAGATCACCCCGGAGAAACAAAAAACCCCCGGAAAACCGGGGGTTTCTCTGTGCGCGATACTGGGATCGAACCAGTGACCTCTTCCGTGTCAGGGAAGCGCGCTACCGCTGCGCCAATCGCGCCCGTTCGGGCTATTCAGTTACTGAGGTGGCGACGGGATTCGAACCCGTGTAAACGGCTTTGCAGGCCGGTGCCTAGCCGCTCGGCCACGCCACCGTGTGGATTGACCCCACGTGCGGAAGGCCTTCCGAAGAAGGCCCCTGCACTTGAGCGGATGACGAGACTCGAACTCGCGACCCCAACCTTGGCAAGGTTGTGCGCTACCAACTGCGCTACATCCGCGTTGTTCCCGGTTGTTGTCCCGGGCACTTATGAAACATTAGCCGATGATCGGCGACTGTCAAAACTCAAACCGAATCTCGCGCGTGTCTCCCAGCATGGTCAACTTCGCCTCCGACCGTCGGGTAGTATCGGTTGACGTACCCCACAGGTATGGGCGATTGGCGCAGTTGGTAGCGCGCTTCCTTCACACGGAAGAGGTCATCGGTTCGAGTCCGGTATCGCCCACCACAACCCCGCACACTCAGGTGTCGCGGGGTTTTTTCGCACCCATGAGCGGATCGTCGCCCGGCACAGGATGACCACTCTGCTCGACGACTTCCTCTCGGGCGACCGCAGCCGCGGGATGCCGGCGGTGTGGGAGACCATCCACTCCCGGGATCTCGACCCGCTCGTCGCAGCGCTTCCAAGACTCCGGCTCGCTGCGGCGCAGCTAGGCGAGGTTCGACGTCGGTGGCTGCCGGTAGCGTGCCGACCGTGTCGGCCATCCAGCTACCCAGCCCCTGCTCGCTGTGCGGCCACGCGGAGGCAGTGCGCGAGGCAGCGGCGCTGATGTGCGCCTGGTGCGGATGGCGATACGGGGACTCGCCGGATCCCGGTCTGCCCAGGCCCGTGATCGAGGTGGTCTACTACATCCGCTATGACCGCCGAGTCAAGATCGGAACCAGCCGTCGCCCTCGGCAACGCCTCGCCAGCATCCGGCACGAAGAGCTCCTGGCCTTCGAGCGTGGCGGTCGGGAAGTCGAACAGGCGAGACATCGGGAGTTCGCGGAAGCCCGCGAGGGGGGCGAGTGGTTCACGCTCACCCCGATCCTGTCGGCGCACATTGCGGGGCTGCGCACTGAGGGCGAACCCTGGCAGCAGTACGCACGCTGGGTGAGCTCGGCGTTGCAGAACTGAAGCCCCGCACGGGGCCGACGTTCCGTGCGGGGCTTCAGAGTGCAGATGGATCAGGCGCGTGCTGTGGCCTTGACGCTCGCAGGCTGGGGCTGTGAGAACAGGACGACCAGGATCACGGCGACACCGACGACCACGTGCGGGAGCCACACGTTGGGCGCCTCGGTCGAGAAGCCGAAGATCCAGGGCGAGAGCGCCAGGAACAGGCTCGCGACGATGTCGAAGACGAGGTGGACGGGCATCGGGATGAAGCCGAAGGGGCCCCATTCGTACTTCGTGAACAGGCTGTAGACGATGAGGCCGACGCCGAGCACGATCGGGATGATCACGGCGGGACCGCCGACGTTTGCGAAGCCGAACAGCCACGGAGCAGCGATCAGCGCCACTCCGACGACGTAGTCGAGGATGCCATGGACCTTGGTGGGGATGAAACGCATGATGCCTCCTGTGATGTCGTCGCGTGCTGCGACTCACAGATGGTTCGCAGCGCTTCGCCGAACGGATTGCAGGAGTCCCGCTCGTACCCTGAACGGATGACGTCATTGCCGCCTGCCTCTCCTGGGATCGGAATCCTCCGTGTGCTCGTGGGCGGAGTGGTGGTCGAGATCCTGGTGTTCACGTATGTGATCGGAATTCCCCGTCAGGGAGCGAGTCTGGTCGACTACTTCGGCTACTTCACGAATCTGACGAGTCTGCTGACCGCTGGTGTCCTGATAGCGACGGGGCTGCTGACGATTCGCCGTCGCTCGATACCTGTACCGCTCACCAGCGCTCGTGCCGTGGCCGTTGCGTGCATGATCGTCGTGGGCGTCGTGTACAACGTGCTGGTACCGGGAACCGGAAGCGCGCCGGCCTGGGTGAGCCTCGCACTCCACACCCTGTTCCCCGTGCTGCTGGTATTCGACTGGGTGCTCATCGGCGATCGTGCTCCGATGCCGTGGCGACGCCTCTGGCTCGTGCTCCCGTACCCGGTCGCATGGCTGGGCGTCGTCTTGCTCAGGGGCATCACGGACGGCTGGGTGCCATACGGATTCCTGCTGCCCGAGCGGGGCGGCATGTCTCTGACACTGCACGTCGCGGGACTCGTGGCGGCTCTCGTCGCATCCGGCTCGCTGGTGTGGACGCTCAGCAGAGTGCGCAGCTTCGGGACCCCGAGACGCTCGAAAGAGTCAGATGCTCACGCGCTCGCCCAGCCGTACCGACGTGCCAGCGCCGATGCCACCCGACCGTAACGAGAACGGTCGAGCACGGCCGCCTCGCGGCGCAGACCGCTCTCGTGCACGCTGTAGAGCTGCTCGATATCGACCCACGACTCGCGTCCTTGCGAGTCCCAGTCTCCGGAACCGATCGACAGATAGTCGCGGTCGCCGTCGTGGGCCTTGCTCGTCATTCGCACCGCGTAGACCCGATCCGCCGATTCGCGCCCGATCACGAGCACCGGACGGTCCTTGCCCCTGCCGTCGTTCTCCTCGTACGGCACCCAGGTCCAGATGATCTCTCCCGCGTCCGGTGCGCCGTCGCGGTCGGGCGCGTAGCCGATGCGGAACTGCTCGATCCGGTCGGGGTCGACGCGCACCGTCTCCTTTCCCCGCGGCGCGCTTCTCGTGGCGGATGCTGCGGAGCGCACCTCCTCGGAGGTCCGTACACGCGAGACCGGGCGTCCCGGACGAGTGTTCGTCCGAGACGCCCGGTCAGATCCCAGTGCTGTGAAGAGGATCTCCGCGAGTCTTGCCAGGATGCCGTTCGAGTTGCTCACACGGTCACCCTAACGGGAGTTCAGGCGTCGGCCAGTGCGTATCCCTCCTCGCCGTGCACGACCTGGTCGACACCGGCGATCTCGTCTTCGCTGGTGACGCGGAAGCCGATCGTCTTCTCGATCGCGAAGCCGATGATGAAGGCGACGACGAAGGAGTAGACCAGCACACCGAGAGCTGCGATCGCCTGGACGGCGAGCTGGCGTGCGTCGCCACCGACGAAGAGACCGGTTCCGGAGGCGAAGAAGCCGAGGTAGAGCGTTCCGATCAGGCCACCGACGAGGTGGATGCCGACGACGTCGAGCGAGTCATCGAAACCGAGGCGGAACTTCATCTCCACCGCGAGTGCGCACACGATGCCGGCGACGGCACCGAGCAGCAGCGACCACCCGGGGGTCAGGTTGGCGCAGGCGGGGGTGATGGCGACCAGACCGGCGACGGCACCCGACGCTGCACCCACCGACGTGGGCTTTCCGTCCTTGATCTTCTCGATCAGGATCCAGCCGAGGATCGCGGCCGCCGTAGCGCCGAGGGTGTTCAGACCGATGAGTCCGACGCCGCCCATGTCCTCTGCGAGCCACTCGGCACCGGCGTTGAAGCCGAACCAGCCGAACCACAGCAGAGCAGCACCGAGGAGGGTCAGCGGAACGTTGTGCGGCTTGAGGATGCCCTTCTGGAAGCCGATGCGCTTGCCGAGGACGATTGCGAGCGCGAGCGCGGCAGCACCCGCGTTGATGTGCACAGCGGTACCGCCGGCGTAGTCGATCACTCCGATGCCGCTGTCCTCACCGAAGAGCGTGGTGCCGAGGTTCATGATCCAACCGCCGCCCCAGACCCATGCGGCGACGGGGAAGTATCCGACCGTGGCGAAGACGCCGGCGAAGATCAGCCAGCTGCCGAACTTCGCACGGTCGGCGATGGCACCCGAGATGAGTGCGACGGTGATGATCGCGAAGGTCGCACCGTATGCGACTCCGAGAAGTGCGACGTTCGACCCCTCACCGGCCGCGAGGCTGGAGAGGCCGATGTCGGCGAAGGGGTTGCCTGCGAAGGCGGTGGGGCTGTCGACGGCGCTCATCGAGAACCCGAAGAGGATCCACAGAACGGCGACGAGGCCGATCGAGCCGAAGCTCATCATCATCATGCTGACGACGCTCTTGGCCTTGACGAGACCGCCGTAGAAGAAGGCGACGCCGGGCGTCATGAGCAGTACGAGGGCGGTCGCGGTGATCGCCCAGGAGATGTTGCCTGGAGCATCCATAGTCAAACCTCACATTCGGGAAACTGAGAGCTTCAGTGTGAGGCCGCCCGATTTCCGGAATGCGTGAGGTTTGTTGCGGCGGCGTTACAGAGACGCCGCGTGTGTGAACATCGCGTTACGCGACACTGCGATCCGCGTGTGTAAGTGCATTGAGTCTGGAGATAGCACGCAGGTATTTCTTGCGGTATCCGCCGCTCAGCATCTCCTCCGCGAACACCTGATCGAGGCTCACACCGGTGGCGACGATCGGGATCTGCGCGTCGTACACACGGTCGACGAACGCGACGAAGCGCAGAGCCTCGGACTGGTCCGTCAGAACTCGCACGTCCTTCAGGCCCACGAGGTCGAGTCCTGCGATGATCCGGAGGTAGCGCGAGGGGTGCACGCGAGCCAGGTGACGGATCACATCGGCGAACGAGTCGTCTGATGCGATGCCCCGGCCGGCCCCATCCTCGATCGCGCGGTCGTACGCATCGTCATCGCTGACGACGGCGTGCCCGTCGAGAGCGCGCTGGCGGAAGTCCACGCCGTCGATGCGGATCGTCTGGAAGCTGTCCGACATCGCGTGGATCTCACGCAGGAAGTCCTGCGCGGCGAAGCGTCCCTCTCCCAGCGCGTTCGGCGGCGTGTTCGAGGTTGCGGCGAGCTTGGTGCCGGTCGGCACGAGTTCGCCGATCAGGCGCGTCATCACCATGGTGTCGCCCGGGTCGTCGAGCTCGAACTCGTCGATGCACAGCAGATCGGCGCCCTTGAGCAGGTCGACGGTGTTCTTGTATCCCAGCGCGCCGACCAGAGCCGTGTACTCGATGAACGAGCCGAAGTACTTCCTGCGCGCGGGCATCGCGTGATAGATCGAGGCCAGCAGGTGGGTCTTTCCGACGCCGAAGCCGCCGTCGAGATAGACGCCCGGCTTCGTCTCGGGCTCCTTCTTGGCTCGGCCGAAGAATCCACCGCGCTTCACAGGAGCGCCTCGTCCGGCGAAGCGGATCAGTGTCTCCTTCGCCTCTTCCTGAGACGGGTACGCCTCGTCGGCGCGATAGCTCTCGAACGTGGCGCCGTCGAACTGCGGCGGCGGCACGAGGCTGGCCAGCATCTCGGGACCGGTGACGGTCGGCTGTCGATCTGTCAGGTGCACGATGCCCGTGCGGGTGGGCGTGTCGGTCATCACGGTCCTGTATCGGGGCGCACCTGTGTCGAAGTCTTACGAATCCGGTGCAGGGCGCGCGGCGTGGATCTATCGTCGAAGTATCGGCTCCACATTACGCCGTCACCCCTGCATCATCGCCGCTCACCGTCTGAGGAGATCCCTGTGGCCATCGAGTTCGACACCACTTCGTCCAAGTTCGCCGAGTATGCCGAGCCCGGCCGGCTCGTGACCACCGAGTGGCTGGCCGAGCGCCTCGGCACGCCCGGCCTGGTCGTCGTCGAATCCGACGAGGATGTGCTCCTCTACGAGACCGGTCACATCCCGGGCGCCGTGAAGGTCGACTGGCACACCGAGCTCAACGACCCGGTCGTCCGCGACTACGTCGATGGCGAGGGGTTCGCGAAGCTGCTCAGCAGCAAGGGCATCTCCCGCGACGACACGGTCGTGATATACGGCGACAAGAACAACTGGTGGGCCGCCTACGCACTCTGGGTCTTCTCGCTCTTCGGCCACGAGGACGTGCGACTGCTCGACGGCGGTCGCGATCGCTGGATCGCGGAGGGTCGAGAGATCACCCGCGACGCACCGCAGATCACACCGACGGAGTACCCCGTCGTCGAGCGCGATGACTCTGTGATCCGCGCCTACAAGGAAGACGTTCTCGCACACATCGGCAGCCCCCTGATCGACGTCCGCTCCCCCGAGGAGTACAGCGGTGAGCGCACCACCGCACCGGCGTACCCCGACGAGGGCGCTCTGCGCGCAGGCCACATCCCGACTGCTCAGAGCGTGCCGTGGGCCAAGGCGGTCGCAGAGGACRGCGGCTTCAAGTCGCGTGCCGAACTCGATGCGATCTACCGCGACGGCGCCGGGCTTGCGGACGGCGACGACGTCGTCGCGTACTGCCGCATCGGTGAGCGCTCCAGCCACACCTGGTTCGTGCTCAGGCACCTGCTCGGCTTCGAGAACGTCCGCAACTACGACGGCTCGTGGACCGAGTGGGGCAGCGCGGTGCGCGTCCCGATCGTCACCGGATCGGAGCCCGGATCCCTCTGACCGTGGGAGGATGGCGGGGATGAGCAAGAGCGAACTTCCTGACACCCTCGCCGAGATCCGCGACGGATTCCTCGAGACCCCCGAAGCGGATCGTCTGCTGCTCCTGCTGGAGTACTCGGACGAGCTGCCCGAGGTCTCCGAGGAGGTCGCGAACCACCCGGAGATGTGCGAGCGCGTCGCGGAGTGCCAATCCCCCGTCTACATCTACGTCGAGGTGAATGACGGCGTGGTCACGATGCACGCGACGGCTCCGCCCGAGGCACCGACCACGCGCGGGTTCGCGAGCATCCTCGTGCAGGGCATCAC
The DNA here is from genome assembly GCF_056175745.1 of Microbacterium sp. LjRoot205. Taxonomy (NCBI): domain Bacteria; kingdom Bacillati; phylum Actinomycetota; class Actinomycetes; order Micrococcales; family Microbacteriaceae; genus Microbacterium; species Microbacterium sp. LjRoot205. The sequence goes on from NZ_JBGFFH010000004.1 coordinate 247,016, forward strand.
CGGCCTCACTGCTGACGAGGTCCTGGCGATCCCCGACGACTACCCGCAGTCGATCGGGCTCACCAGAGCCGTGTCGCCCCTGCGCATCGGCGGCATGACGGGAATGCTCATGCGCGCGAAGAAGCAGGTCAGGCAGAAGCGCTGAAGCCCTGAGCGGCGAGCCATCCGGTGATGGCGTCGCTCCACCCGGTCTGGTCGTAGTTCCAGATCTTGGTGTGCCGAGCGCCCGAGAATGCCGGCATGGTGACGAGATCCGGGCGGGCCTGCTGCAGCGCGTGCGACGCGTCGGCCGGCACGAATCCGTCGTCATCGCTGTGCAGGATGAGAATGGGCACTTTCAGCTCATCCGCGCGCGCCACTATGTCAAGGCTGTCGAACGAGATCGCGTTCTCAGCGCCGCTGAGCCGCGCGGTCAGCGGAACGGACAGCGCGCTCATAGCCAGATCCGGCAGCGGCGCGCGCATTCCCGCCGCTCGCGCCTGGAAGCGCAGCACGCTGCGCCAGTCGATCACGGGCGACTCGAGGATCAGTCCGGCGATGCGGTCGCGGTTGCCCGAGTTCAGTGCGGTCTGCAGAGCGACCGCACCCCCCATCGACCATCCCATCAGGATCACGCGCTCAGCGCCGTGGCGCAGCGCGTACGAGACAGCGGCGTCCACATCGCGCCACTCGGCGGCCCCCAGCGCGTAGGAGCCGCTTCGGCTGCGTGGAGCCTCGCCGTCGTTCCGGTACGACACGACGAGGTTCGGGAAGCCCGCCGCGTGCAGCACGGGGACTGCGCGAAGGCACTCGGCACGGGTGACTCCGCGGCCGTGCACCTGGACCACCCACGTCGACGATTCGCCGGGGAAGAGCCACGCGGGGCACGGACCCGCCGGTGACCCGATGAGCACGTTCTGCCATGGCAGGTGCAGCTCGCTGGGCGTCGAGTAGTACCAGCCGCTGAATCCCGCACTCCTGTCGACGCGGGCGCCGGGCTCGATCTGCGTGAGCAGCTTGCGCCGCACGGTCGTCGCGTCGGCGCTGAGCACCGCACCGAGCTTGACGTACCCGTACGTGCCCGAGGTGAAGAGACCGTAACGCCCCGGCAGCTCGGTGTCTCGTGTTCGAGTGAGCTCGATCGTCTGCGCGCCGGTGTCGACCGCGAGGATCTCGACGTCGGCCGGTCGTTTCTTCGGAATAACGACCCGGCGGGCCACGCTGAAGACGAGCAGGGCCAGTGCCGTCCCGAGAGCGAGCAGTGCAGGGACAAGGAGCGCAACGGCGTGCCTGAGACTCTTCATCGCTTCCTGACTCTAGCCTGTTGCCGTGACCGCTCACCCCGATGCCGGGACGATCTTCGACGCCGCCGTGGCCGAACTGCGCGATATCGCCTTCCGCGCAGACATCACCATCCGCGAGATACCCACACCACAGGGCCTGGCTCCGCACGCCCTCGCGCTCGCCGCAGACGTCCGCCCGGACGACAGCGGGGAGTCCGCCTACGGCACCGGACGCTTCGTGCTGCTGCATGATCCCGACAACCCGGCAGCATGGGACGGCGACTGGCGAATCGTGATCTTCGCCCAGGCTCCGCTGGAGACGGAGATCGGCACCGATCCCCTGCTCGCCGATGTCACCTGGTCGTGGCTCGTCGACGCGCTCGACTCCAGGGGCGCCGGCTATCACTCCGAGTCCGGCACGTCGACCAAGACCCTCTCGAAGGGCTTCGGTGGCCTCGCCGTCGAAGGAGACGGCGCACAGATAGAGTTGAGGGCGTCCTGGACACCCGAGGGCCCCTTCGCACCCCATGTCGAGGCCTGGGTCGAACTGGTCGGGATGCTGGCGGGTCTTCCGCCGGGTTCCGAGGGCATCGCCGTTATCGGCGCGCGAAAGGCAGCACGTGACTGAATACTCCGTGATCTCCGACGTCTCGGAGTTCCGTGCAGCGTGCGCTGCACTGGCCGCAGGCACAGGCCCTGTCGCCGTCGACGTCGAGAGGGCATCCGGATTCCGCTATTCCCAGCGGGCGTATCTCGTGCAGGTCTTCCGCCGAGACGCGGGGGTCTTCCTCTTCGACCCCCCGGCGCTCGGCGACTTCAGCCCGCTGCAGGAGGCGATCGGCGATGTGCTCTGGGTCTTCCATGCAGCCAGCCAGGATCTCCCTTCGCTTCGCGAACTCGATCTGCTGCCGCAGGAGATCTTCGACACCGAGCTCGCATCGCGTCTGCTGGGTCACGAACGAGTCGGTCTCGCTGCCGTCGTGGAGAACACGCTCGGCATCACCCTCAAGAAGGAGCACTCTGCGGCGGACTGGTCGACCAGACCGCTCCCCCCTGCCTGGCTCGAGTATGCGGCGCTCGATGTGCTGTACCTGATCGACGTCTATGAGGCGCTGAAGGCGGAGCTCGAAGAGCAGGGCAAGACCGCGTATGCCGCCGAGGAGTTCGCCGCCACGCTCACCCGACTCCCGAAGCCTCCGCGCGAAGACCCCTGGCGTCGCCTGAGCGGGCTCCACCAGGTGCGCGGTGCGCGCAACCTGGCCGTCGCGCGCTCGCTGTGGCAGGCTCGCGAGGCCTTCGCGCAGGATCAGGATGTCTCTCCGGGACGTCTGGTGCCGGATCGCTCACTGATCGCTGCGGTGCTCGCGAACCCGCAGAGCAAGCAGGCGCTGGCAGGCATCAAGGACTTCCAAGGTCGAGCGAGCCGTACGCAACTCGATCGCTGGTGGCAGGCGATGGTCGATGGACGCACCACGGAGGAGCTGCCCCGTGAGCGGGTTCCGAGCGACACGCTGCCGCCACCTCGGGCATGGTCGGACCGCAATCCGGAGGCCGATGCGCGCCTCAAGGCCGCGCGCCCCGTCGTCGAGGCCACGGCTGAGGAGCTCGGAATGCCGACGGAGAACCTGCTCACCCCCGATCACCTCCGCCGGGTGGCCTGGGACGTGCCGGGAACGACGCCGGAAGCCATCGGCGACGCGCTCGCGGAGCTCGGTGCCCGCCCCTGGCAGATTGCACAGACTGCACAGAAGATCGCCGACGCCTTTGTAGAAGCCGCGCAAACACCCGACGAGCCCCCGTCGGACGCTTCGTAGGTTCGATCCAACCGATTCCTCCCCGTTTCCGGCCCTCCATAGACTGAGGCCACCGCACAAACTTGGAGGCAGAGTGGCCGAAATATCGGACGTCTTCTTCGTCGATGGAGTGCGCACCCCCTTCGGGCGCGCCGGCGAAAAAGGCATGTACTGGAACACCCGCGCTGATGACCTCGCTGTCAAGGCGACCATCGGCCTCATGGAGCGGAACGCAGCCGTCCCGGCCGACCGCATCGACGATGTCGCCATCGCCGCGACCAGTCAGACCGGAGACCAGGGTCTGACCCTCGGCCGTTCCGTGGCGATTCTCGCGGGGCTTCCGCAGACTGTGCCAGGACTTGCCGTCGAGCGCATGTGCGCCGGCGCGATGACCAGCGTCACGACCATGGGCGCGTCGATCGGCGTCGGCATGTACGACTTCGCTCTCGCCGGCGGTGTCGAGCACATGGGCCACCACCCGATCGGCGGCAACGCCGACCCCAACCCGCGTTTCGTCGCCGAGCGCATGGTCGACCCCGGTGCCCTGAACATGGGCGTCACGGCCGAGCGTATCTTCGACCGCTTCCCGCACCTGACGAAGGAGCGCTCCGACCGGTTCGGCATGCTCAGCCAGCACAAGGTGCAGGCGGCCTACGACGCCGGAAAGATCCAGCCCGATCTTGTGTCGGTCGCGACCAAGGGCGCCGACGGCGCCTGGGGTCTCGCCACCGAGGACGAGGGTCGTCGTCCGCAGACCACGATGGACGACCTCGCCGCCCTGAAGACGCCCTTCCGCCCGCACGGTCGGGTGACGGCGGGAACCTCGTCGCCGCTCACCGACGGCGCGACGATGTCGCTGCTCGCCGGCGGTGGAGCCGTGAAGGAGTTCGGCCTGGCGCCGAAGATGCGCATGGTCTCGTTCGCCTTCGCCGGCGTTCAGCCCGAGATCATGGGAATCGGACCGATCCCCTCGACGGAGAAGGCCCTGAAGAAGGCCGGACTGACGATCGCCGACATCGGCCTGTTCGAGCTCAATGAGGCCTTCGCGATTCAGGTCATCTCGCTGCTCGATCACTTCGGCATCGCCGATGACGACCCCCGTGTCAACCAGTGGGGCGGCGCCATCGCACTCGGTCACCCCCTCGCGGCATCCGGTGTGCGTCTGATGATCCAGCTCGCGGCGCAGTTCGCCGAGCGCCCCGACGTGCGTTACGGCCTGACGGCCATGTGCGTCGGTCTCGGGCAGGGCGGCTCCGTCATCTGGGAGAACCCGCACTACGACGGCAAGAAGAGGAAGTAAGCCCGATGGCCAACTCGATTTCCGAGCAGTACGCGAATGTCGACTTCTCCCCCATCCAGGCTCTCACCGACGGCGAGGTGATCACGCACTCCCCCGTGCGTGACATCCGCCTCGCGTCGGGCAAGGTCCTCGCGCTGATCACCCTCGACAACGGACGCGACCACAACCGCCCGAACACTCTGGGACCCGCCACGCTCACCGCCCTCGGCGAGACCCTCGACGGGCTCGCCGCCCGCGCCGCTGCCGGAGAGATCCAGGCGGTCGGCATCACCGGCAAGCAGTACATCCTCGCCGCCGGCGCCGACCTCTCCGACATCAGCAAGGTCGGCTCGCGTGACAACGCCCGCCTGATCGCGCAGCTCGGTCACAAGGTGTTGGGCAAGCTCGGCGAGCTCGGAGTGCCGTCGTTCGCGTTCGTGAACGGCCTCGCGCTCGGCGGCGGTCTGGAGATCGCGCTGAACTCCAGCTACCGCACGGTCGACGCCTCCGCAGCGGCGATCGCGCTCCCCGAGGTCTTCCTCGGGATCATCCCCGGGTGGGGTGGGGCGTATCTTCTGCCCAACCTGATCGGAATCGAGAACGCTCTCGAGGTCGTCATCTCGAACCCGCTCAAGCAGAACCGGATGCTGAAGCCGCAGCAGGCCTTCGATCTCGGCATCGTCGATGCGATCTTCCCCGCGGCCAACTACCTCGAGAACTCTCTCGCCTGGGCGGATGCGGTCCTCGGGGGCAAGAAGGTCGAGCGCAAGAACGAGCCGGGCAAGATCGAACGACTCACCAAGTGGCCGATCGCGATCAAGATGGCCCGAGGCATGCTCGAGTCGAAGATCGGCACGGTTCCGAAGTCTCCGTATGCCGCACTCGACCTGCTCGACAAGGCGAAGAGCGGAACGAAGGCCGAGGGCTTCGCCCGAGAAGACGAGGCCCTCGCCGATCTCGTGACGGGTGACCAGTTCGCCGCCTCGATGTATGCCTTCGATCTGGTGCAGAAGCGCGCGAAGCGCCCGGTCGGCGCTCCCGACAAGGCCCTGGCCAAGAAGGTGAGCAAGGTCGGCATCATCGGCGCCGGCCTGATGGCCAGCCAGTTCGCGCTGCTGTTCGTGCGCAAGCTGCAGGTGCCCGTGCTGATCACCGACCTCGACCAGGCGCGCGTCGACAAGGGAGTCGCCTACATCCACGAGGAGATCGGCAAGCTCGAGGCGAAGGGTCGCCTCGACGCGGACTCCGCCAACAAGCTCCGGGCGCTCGTGACCGGCACCACCGACAAGAGTCTCTACGCCGACTGCGACTTCGTCATCGAGGCCGTCTTCGAAGAGGTCGGCGTCAAGCAGCAGGTGTTCGGCGAGATCGAGAAGGTCATCGCCGAAGACGCCATCCTCGCGACGAACACCTCGTCGCTGTCTGTGGAAGAGATCGGCGCGAAGCTCGCTCACCCCGAGCGCCTCGTCGGGTTCCACTTCTTCAACCCGGTCGCGGTGATGCCGCTGATCGAGATCGTGAAGACACCGGGCACCTCCGAGGCCGCGCTGTCGACGGCATTCGTCGTCGCCAAGAACCTGGGCAAGAACGCGGTGCTCACCGCCGACGCCCCGGGCTTCGTGGTGAACCGTCTGCTGGCGAAGGTCATGGGCGAAGCAGCTCGCGCGGTCTACGAGGGCACCCCGATCACGGACGTCGAGAAGGCCTTCGCGCCGCTCGGCCTTCCGATGGGTCCGTTCCAGCTGATCGACCTGGTCGGATGGAAGGTCGCCGCTCATGTGCAGGACACGATGGCGCACGCGTTCCCCGACCGCTTCTATGCGAACGAGAACTTCCATGCGCTCGCAGAGCTCGATGCGGTCGTCGAGAAGGACAAGGGCGGTCGCGTCACCGGCTGGACGAAGCAGGCAGAGAAGCTGCTGAGGCCCGCCGTCGGCAAGACGCCGGCGTCGGCAGAGACGATTCTGCAGCGCGTGCAGGACGGCCTTGCGAGCGAGATCAAGCTGATGCTCGACGAGGGCGTCGTGCCCGAGGTCGAGGACATCGATCTGTGCCTCATCCTCGGAGCCGGCTGGCCGTTCATCGACGGCGGCGCATCGCCGTACCTCGACCGTGAGGGCGCCTCGCAGCGGGCGTTCGGCGGCGAGTTCCACACGCCGCAGATCCGCGGCATCGAGAACCGCTGATCTGAACATCGGAGGGGGCCGCCATCAGGCGGCCCCCTCCGTCGTGTCTACAGCGGCGGGCGCTGATCGGCCTCGCCGCGGCGGGGCCAGTGCGACAGAGCGCGCTCGGCGAGCGCGGTGATCGTCAGCGACGGGTTCACCCCGGGGTTCGCCGGGACGGCGGCGCCATCCACGACGTGCAACCCCGGGTGACCCCATACCCGATGGTAGAGATCGACCACGCCGGTCTCGGGGGTGGACGAGATCACGGCGCCTCCGAGGAAGTGAGCAGTCAGCGGGATGCCGAAGACCTCGGGCCACGAGCCTCGGGCCGCAGCCGGAACGCCGCCTTCCTCCTCGACCCGCGCTGCGATCGCCGCGGCCGCGCGGTGCGCCTGCGGCAGATGACTGGGGTTCGGTTCGCCGTGTCCCTGTGCACTGGTCATGACCAGCCGCCCGAACCGTCGCCGGAGTGACAGCGAGAGGGAGTTGTCGACCGTCTGCATCACGAGCGCGATGATGCCGCGTTCACTCCAGCGTCGAAGTGAGCCCAGACGCAGCTGACGGATCGGCGCACGCACGAACTGACCGATCAGACTCGCCAGTCGTCGTCCGAGACCGCGATCACCGGGCACCATGATCGACGCGAGCGCCCCCATGAGGTTCGATCCCGGCCCGTACCGCACATTCTCGACGTGCGTACTCGCATCGATGTGGAACGAGGTCGTGATCGCGACGCCGCGCGCGAGCTCGAGGGAGGCCGGGACAGCAACGGCGACGGCGCCGTCGAGAGCCTCCGAGTTGGTCCTGGTGAGGCGGCCGACCGCGTCCGACACCCGTGGGAGGGCTCCGGCGCGTTTCATCCGATGCAGCAGCTGCTGCGTGCCCCAGGTCCCCGCTGCCAGCACCACCTGGCGTGCACGGACGGTGCGGCGCTCGCTCCGGAACCATGCCCCGCTTCGCTCCGTCGTCACCGAGAAGCCACCGCCGGGGAGTTCGCGCACCTCGGTGACGGTGCGCAACGCCTCGATGACGACACCGCGCTTCTCTGCGAGGGCGAGATAGTTCTTCATCAGTGTGTTCTTGGCGCCGACGCGGCATCCGACCATGCAGTTGCCGCAGAGCGTGCAGCCTGTGCGGTCCGGACCCTCCCCTCCGAAGAAGGGGTCCGCTGTGCGCTCGCCGGGCTTGGCGAACCAGACCCCGACAGGTGCGTTGCGGAACGTGCCACCCACTCCGAGGTCGTCGGCTGCGCCCGCCATGATGCGCTCGACGGGGCCCGTGTGCGGATAGCGTTCCACCACTCCGAGCATCCGCTTCGCTGTCACATAGTGCGGCGCGAGGTCGGTCTCCCAATCCGCGAGAGCACTCCATTGCGGGTCATCGAAGAACGCGCCGCCGGGCTGATACAGCGTGTTGGCGTAGTTGAGGGAGCCCCCGCCCACCCCTGCTCCCGCGAGGATCATCACATGAGGCAGACGATGGATGCGTTGGATGCCGAAGCATCCGAGCTTCGGCGCCCACAGATAGCGGCGGACGTTCCAGTTGGTCTTCGGGAAGTCCTCGTCCTCGAAGCGACGACCCGCCTCGTACACGCGCACGCGATAGCCCTTCTCCACCAGCCGCAATGCGGCCACCGAGCCGCCGAACCCCGAGCCGATGACGACGACCTCGTCGTCGAAGGCCCCGCTGTCCTGCGCATCGCGCGAGGTATCGTTCATCGTTGCTCCTGCGCAGTCGTGGGCACCAGGATCGTCAGAGCCGACCGGCGGATTCCGATGGTGCACTCGCTGTCGGCGATGCGCTCTCCGTCGGCGTAGACGACGAGCCCCGGGGCGCTCACCGTCACGGAACGAGCCTGGCGATGGGTCACCTCGGGTCTGGTCAGATGCGCTCCGCGCAACAGCAGCGGGAACAGGTGCAGCAGCCGAAGCCGAGTCAGCGGCGCGACCTGCACGATGTCGAGCAGCCCGTCGTCGGCGGCGGCGCCGACGCACAACGGCATGCCCCCGCCGTAGCTCTCGGTGTTGCCCACCGCGACGAGCGTGCCGGGCGCGTGGATGGGCGCGGCGCCGTCGACGGAGACCGTGAACTCCATCGGCCGGAGGCGCACGAGCTCCACGATCAGGGCGAGGTAGTAGCGCAGCACACCGTGCGGCCAGCGCAGCCGGTTGGTGCGATCACTGACCTTCGCATCGAACCCGAGCGCGGCGATCGTCAGGAATGGATCGACGCGCCCCGCCGCGCGTATCTCACCGATGTCGATCGCTCGGGGAACGCCGGTCAGCACGAGCTCCGCCGCGGCGACCGGGTCGCGGCGGGGCAGACCCAGAGCTCGAGCGAGGTCGTTGCCGGTGCCGGCCGGCACCAGGACGACCGGCACCCCGGCTGCGCACACCGCGTCGAGGATGGCGGAGAGCGTGCCGTCTCCTCCGACGACGACGAGCACGCGAGGACTCTCACGGAGCGCCTGTGCCACCAGGATCCGGCTGGACGCGGCCGACTCTCCCGTGTAGACGCGCACGTCCAGACCTCGGGCGCGGAGGTGGGCGAGCGCGGCTTCGGCCTGATGCGCTCCGCGCCCCTTGCCGGCGAACGGGTTCGACAGCACGGCGATGTGCTCAGCCATGTCAGGCCGACCGATCCGACATGATGACCGCCCCCGGGTTGAGTATCCACGTCGGGTCGAGCTCGCGCTTGATGGCCGCGAGGATCCGCACGCCCGTCTCGCCGATCTCCTTCTCGAGCCATGGGGCATGATCGCGACCGACGGCGTGGTGATGGCTGATCGTGCCACCCGCCGCGATGATCGAGTCGTTCACCCGTCGCTTGATCTCCGCCCACGCCTCCAGGGGGTCGGACCGAAGGTTCGCGAGCACCGTGAAGTACAGGGAGGCTCCGGTCGGATAGACGTGTGAGACGTGGCACATCACATAGGACTTGGCTCCGGCCGCCGCGAAGCCGCCGCGAAGAGCGGCCGTGATCTCCGCTCGGAGGTGGTGCAGGTTCGACCACGTGGTCGCCGTCTCCAGCGTCTCGCAGAACACCCCCGCGTCCAGCAGCGAATCTCGCAGATAGGGGCCGTCGAATCGGCCGTCGAGCCATCCCTCCGCGCCGCCCGCTCCGGATGACACGCCACCTGCCGCCGTCAGGATCTCGGAGGCCCGCGCCCGACGCTCGGCGATGCCGTCCCCCTCGTACACGGTGACGATGCTCGCGCCCTTCGCGAGCGCCTTCCCGATCCGGCCCACCTGGGCGAGGCTGACGGCGGTCTCGGCCTCATCTGAGAGACGAATGACCGTGGGGCCGCCACCGTTCTGGGCCACCTGTCGCAGCCCGTCGACACCATGCGAGAAGTCCGCGAAGCTCCACGACTCGAGGACGCGTTCTCGTGGCACAGGGTGGACTCGAACACGAACCTCGGTGATCACCCCGAAGATGCCCTCCGACCCCAGGAAGACTCGGATGAGATCGGGACCGGCTGCGGAGCCCGGTGATCGACCGAGATCGATGTCCCCGGTCGGGGTCGCGACTCTGAGGCCGGTGACCATGGAGTCGAATCGCCCATGCCCTGCCGAGTTCTGCCCCGACGAGCGCGCAGCCGCGAACCCGCCGATCGTGGCGTAGCGAAAGCTCTGCGGATAGTGGCCGAGTTCGAAGCCCTGAGCAGCGAGCAGCGCCTCAGCCTCCGGACCGGCGGTCCCTGCGGCGAGACAGGCCTCGCCGCTCACCTCATCGAGACGGATGAGGCCCGAGAGCCGCCGCAGGTCCAGACTGATGACCGCGCGGTGCGCGCCTCGATCGGGGTCGAGAGCGCCGACCACGCTCGTTCCGCCCCCGAACGGAATCACGGCGATCCCCAGGTCGGCGCACACGCGGAGCAGCGCCGCGACCTCATCGTGGCTTCCTGGCAGCACGACGGCATCCGGAGACGCCTGTTCCCGCTGCCGCCGTCTGAGCAGATCCGGTGTCGAGCGGCCCCCTGCATGGCGGATCCGCGACTCATCCGCCGTGTCGATGTGCTCTGCCCCGACCACCGCCCTCAGCGCCTCAAGATCGCCGTCGAGCAGTGCGGACGGCTCGACCCGCACCTCGGCGAGGTTCACCGCCGTCACGGGCTTCTGCGGGCGTCCGAGCAGCAAGGGCAGAAGCATGCGCACGGCACGCGGCAGATCTGATGCCCGAGCGGGATCGCCCCAGCCGTTCCAGCGCATCTCCGACCGCACGGCGACCCTGCCGTTCTCTCCGCTCATGCGTTACAGTGTGACAGATCATGGAAGAACGTCAAGTACTGGCCGACGTCGGCACCTCAGCGCCCGAATGGGATGCCACGCAATCGCGCATCCTCGACGCCGCAGATGAGCTGATCGTTCGCCGAGGAGTGCACGGCCTGACGATCGCAGAGCTCGCTCGCCGTGCCGGTCACAGTCGGCCCACCGTCTATCGCAGTTGGAGCGATGCCGACGATGTCGTCCGCGCAGCGCTGCTGCGCAGAGTCGCAGTGATCCTCGACCGGTTCCCGGCTCATGCAGCCACCCGAAGCGAGCTGGTCGACGACGTCCTGCGCTTCACCGCGCTCTTCCGGGCAGACGCCGTGTACGGGCGGCTTCTCGCTGAAGAGCCCGAAGCATTCACCCGATACACGCTGCAGCGGGTGGGATCGAGCCAGCGACTGATCCTGGGCTGGCTGGCCACGGCCATCGGATCGGCGCAGCGGGGCGGATCAGTCCGCTGGGGTGATCCGAATGAGATCGCCGTCATGCTGCTGCTCATCGCCCAGTCTGCGGTGCTCTCCCACGGAACGGTCTCAGAGCTCCTCTCCGAGGACTCGTGGGAGCGCGAGTTGCGCGCCGCACTCGACGGGCTGCTCCGGCCATGACCTCTCACTCCCCCGACCTCAACGTCGCGCGTCGGGCCGCAGAACTCCGCCGGACGGGCGACGAGACGGTCGATGTCCTCGTGATCGGCGGGGGCATCACAGGTGTCGGCGTCGCGCTCGATGCCGCAGCACGGGGTCTGAGCGTCACTCTTCTCGAGGCCGAGGACCTCGCGTTCGGCACCAGCCGTTTCAGCTCGAAACTCGTGCATGGCGGACTTCGCTATCTCGCCACCGGCGATGTCGCCACCGCCAAGGAGAGCGCTGTCGAGCGACACCTCCTGATGACGCGGATCGCACCGCACCTCATCCGTCCGCTCGGCCAGCTCCTGCCCTTCACGACCGGGGTGACCGCGCGCCAGCGTGCGGCCGGGACTGTCGGGATGGYGATGGGAGACCTGCTGCGCATACGAGCCCGCACGCCGAGCCGGTTCCTGCCGCCGCCGCGCCTCGTCTCGGCTCGAACGGCTCAGCGCCTCGTCCCTTCGCTCTCCCGAGCGGGCTTGCGAGGAGGGATGCTCTCGTACGACGGTCAGCTCGTCGACGATGCGCGCCTGGTCGTCACGGTCGCCAGAACTGCGGCCAGTCACGGCGCTCGCATCCTCACACGGGTGCGGGCGCTCGAGCTGCGCCGCGACGGCGCCATCGCGCAGGACGTGCTGACGGACGAGCGCCTGGATATCCGGGCGCGAGCGGTCGTCAACGCCACCGGTGTCTGGGCCGGGAGTCTCGATGAGTCGATCACGGTGCGGCCCAGTCGCGGGACGCATATCGTGCTCGATGCCGCCGATCTCGGCGACCCGTCGGCCGCGCTGACGATTCCCCACGAGGGTTCGATCAGCCGCTACGTGTTCGCGCTGCCGCAGCAGCACGGAAGCGTGATCGTCGGACTCACCGACGAGGACGCGCCGGGGCCGGTGCCGCGCGTTCCTGTGGCGACCGAGGGCGACATCGCGTTCCTGCTCACGAACCTCAACCGAGTGCTGTCCGTGCCGATCACTCGGGACCAGGTACGCGGATCATTCGCCGGGCTGCGCCCACTCGTCGACACCGGCGCGACCTCGACGGCGGATATCTCCCGTCGTCATCTCGTCGCGGTCTCGGAGAAGGGCTTCGTCAACGTGCTCGGCGGCAAGCTGACCACCTACCGACGGATGGCCGAGGACGCGGTCGACCTGGCCGTGGAGACGGCAGGACTCGGAGCGGGCCCGAGCAGCACGGCGACGCTGCGGCTCACCGACACCGTCGTCGCCGTTCCCGCCGGCGACAGCGTGGGCCGCGGACCTGTGTCGCGCGCCACCATCGAGTTCGCCGTCCGCGCCGAGGGCGCGATGACCGCAGATGATGTGCTCGACCGGCGCACGCGCGTCGGCCTCGTGGACGCGGACCGCGAGCGGCAGCGTACAGCCGTCGAATCCGCCGTCGCCGAAATACTCGCCACTCTCTCCTGACAGGGCCGCACCACCGCGACCGACCCGCCCCCTATCCGCCTCGCGGCAGGCCGGGTAACGAGCGCGGAACAGCGCATGAACACCTTCGCATGCGCCTCGAAGATGGCGATCCGCCCGCGCTCGAGGGGGCACAGTGGTGGCATGGACATGCTCCTCTCGATGCTGGGCGGCAAGGGAATGTCGGGCCTCTTCAAGACCGGCACTGCGATCCTCACGATCCTGCTGGTCGTGCCGGCGCTGTTGAAGATCTTCATCGTCACGGTCGATGAGGGGTGGGCTGCGATCCGCACGCGGAACGGCAAGCCGATCATCCGCAACCGACCGCAGCGTCGACCGTCATCCCGAGGCGGAGCGGTCGGAGAGGTCGTCGTGCTCGACCCGGGATCCCACGGCGCATTCCCACTCTTCTACTGGTACCGCCTCATCGACGTGCGGTGCCGTGCCACCGATCTGCCCGCGCGCGAGATGACCGGGGCGAACGGACATCAGCACCGCGTGCATGCCTCGTTCGAGTGGCGTCCGATCCCGACCGGGCGAGATCTCCGGGTCTTCGAACTCGATGTCGTCAACGTCAAGGAACGCGCCTCGAACATCGTCGGTGCGGCGCTGCGAGACGTCATCCGAGGACTCGACGGCGCCGAGCTGCCGCACAACGACGAGATCAACACCCGCGTGATCGCTGCCAGCGCCGAAGAGGTGCGCCGGGCGTGCGGAGTCGAGCTCGTGCGCGTCATGGTCACCGGCGATGCCCTGACCGACGGCTACCTGCTCTCGACCGCTCTCCGCGACTCCGATCGCGGGGCCCAGGCGGTCGCCGCCCTCCACGCATTGAACTGATCGTCGGGTTCGCTGACTCCTCGGCCGGGACCGCAATGCGACGTCGATCAGCTCCGCTCGTGCAGCGGCAGGTCGATCGATCCGTTCGCGCCGGCATCCCGTGCAACGGGGATTCGCGTTCCGAGCACCTGAGAGACGACGTCCTGCGCGATCTTCGACGCGGTGAGGCCTGCATCCGCGAGGATCTGGTCCCTCGATGCATGATCGATGAACTCGTCCGGCAGCCCCAGCTCGTCGACGGCCGTGTCGATGCCGGCTTCGCGAAGGACCTGACGAACGCGAGTGCCGATGCCGCCGACGCGGATGCCGTCTTCGATGGTGATCACGAGGCGATGCCGCGCGGCCATGCTCACGATCGAGGGCTGCACGGGAATCGCCCACCGGGGGTCGATGACCGTCGCGCCGATGCCCTGGGCACGAAGCCGCTCGGCGACATCCATCGCGAGAGCTGCGAACGGGCCGATGGCCACCAGCAGGACATCCTCCGACTCACCCCTGGCCAGCACGTCCACGCCGTCGTGCAGGCGCTCGATCGCCGGCAGCTCGGGCGCGACGTCGCCCTTGGGGAAGCGGATCACCGTCGGGGCGTCGTCCACGAGGACGGCCTCGTCGAGGGCCTCCGTCAGCCGCGCGGCGTCTCGTGGTGCCGCGATGCGGATGTGCGGGACGATCTGCAGCATCGCGAGGTCCCACATGCCGTGGTGACTGGGCCCGTCGGGTCCGGTGACACCCGCACGATCGAGAACGAAGGTGACGCCCGCGCGGTGCAGCGCGACATCCATGAGCACCTGGTCGAACGCGCGTCCCATGAAGGTCGCGTAGAGGGCCACGACGGGATGCAGTCCGCCGAACGCGAGGCCAGCGGCGGAGGCCACCGCATGCTGCTCGGCGATGCCCACGTCGTACACACGGTCGGGGAAGCGCTCGGCGAACGGAGCGAGCCCCGTCGGGCGCAGCATGGCTGCCGTCATGGCGATGACGTCGTCGCGACGCTCGCCGACCGAGACCAGGGCGTCGGAGAACACGTCGGTCCAGCCGGTGCCGCCCGACGAGAGCGTCTCGCCCGTGGTCGGATCGATGCGCCCGACAGCGTGGAACTGGTCGGCCTCGTCGTCTCGGGCGGGCTGGTATCCGCGGCCCTTCTCCGTGATGGCGTGCACGATGACCGGTGCACCATAGGACTTCGCGAGCTCGAGGGTCTCGAGGAGTGCCGGGAGGTCGTGCCCGTCGACGGGACCGAGGTATTTGATGTCGAGGTTGGAGTACAGCGCCTCGTTGTTGGTGAAACGCGACAGGAAGCCGTGGGTGCCACCACGCACGCCGCGGAAGACAGCGCGACCGACGGGCCCGAACGCCCGGAAGAGCCGGTCCGACTTGTGGTGCAGGTCCTTGTAGGCCGCGGCGGTGCGCACGCGGTTGAGGTACCGCGACATCCCGCCGATCGTCGGAGCGTACGAGCGCCCGTTGTCGTTGACGACGATCACGAGATTGCGGTCGTTGTCGTCGGAGATGTTGTTGAGGGCTTCCCACGTCATGCCGCCCGTGAGCGCACCGTCGCCGACCACCGCGACCACGTGACGATCGCCGCGACCGGTCGCGGTCAGCGCACGGGAGACTCCGTCGGCCCAGCTGAGAGAGCTCGACGCGTGGGAGGACTCGACCACGTCGTGCAGGCTCTCGCCGCGCTGGGGGTAGCCCGCGAGTCCACCGCGGACGCGGAGGGACGAGAAGTCCTGGCGTCCCGTGAGCAGCTTGTGCACGTAGGACTGGTGGCCGGTGTCGAAGATGAACGGATCGTCGGGCGACGAGAAGGTTCGATGCAGAGCGATCGTCAGCTCCACCACTCCGAGGTTGGGGCCCAGATGTCCGCCGGTACGGGACACGTTCTCGACGAGGAACTCGCGGACCTCGCCGGCGAGTTCGATGAGCTGCTCCGTCGAGAGGGAGTCGAGATCACGGGGTCCTGAGATGCTCGGAAGAATGGGCATCTGCACCTCCTCATAGGCACCGTTGGCGGCATCCGATTCCGGTTCGAAAGCCTGATCGATCCTACCGCGGCCATCCGTGAAAGCTCGGAGAACGCCTCGCCCCTTGACACGGACCCGCACACGCGAAAGGGCCCGGTTCAGAAGAACCGGGCCCTCGTCGTCGCTGTGATCAGACCAGCGAACGCAGCACGTACTGCAGGATTCCGCCGTTGCGGTAGTAGTCCGCCTCACCGGGGGTGTCGATGCGGACGACCGCGTCGAACTCCACGACCTGCTTGCCCTCGGGCGAGTCTTCGGTCGGGGTGGCGGTCACACGGACCGTCTTCGGAGTGATGCCGTTGTTGAGCTCCTCGAGACCCGTGATCGAGACGACCTCGGTGCCGTCGAGACCCAGCGACTCCCAGCTCTCGCCTGCGGGGAACTGCAGCGGGACGACGCCCATTCCGATGAGGTTCGAGCGGTGGATGCGCTCGAAGCTCTCGGTGATGACGGCCTTGACGCCCAGCAGGCTCGTGCCCTTGGCCGCCCAGTCTCGCGACGAGCCGGAGCCGTACTCCTTGCCGCCGAAGATGACGAGGGGCGTGCCCTGCTCCTGGTAGTTCATGCTCGCGTCGTAGATGTACGACTGCGGTCCACCGGGCTTCGTGAAGTCACGGGTGAAGCCACCCTCGACGACCTGGCCGTCGTTGACGGCCGAGACCATGACGTTCTTCAGGCGGATGTTCGCGAACGTTCCGCGGATCATGACCTCGTGGTTGCCGCGGCGCGATCCGAAGGAGTTGAAGTCCTTGCGGTCGACGCCGTGCTCGGTGAGGTACTGAGCCGCAGGGGTGCCGGGCTTGATGTTGCCGGCAGGCGAGATGTGGTCGGTCGTGACCGAGTCACCCAGCGTCGCCATGACGCGCGCGCCCTCGATGTCGCGCACCGGGGTGAGCTCCATCGTCATGCCGTCGAAGTACGGCGCCTTGCGCACGTAGGTCGAGTTCTCGTCCCACTGGAAGATGTCGTCGTCCGGGGTGGGCAGGCTGCGCCAGCGCTCGTCGCCGTCGAAGACGGTGGAGTACTGCTTGATGAACTGCTCACGCGAGATCGACGAGTCGACGAGCTCCTGGACCTCGGCCGGGCTGGGCCAGATGTCCCTGAGGAATACGTCTTCGCCGTCGGTTCCCTTGCCGAGCGCATCGTTCTCGAAGTCGAAGTGCATCGAGCCTGCCAGCGCATAGGCGATGACCAGCGGCGGGCTGGCGAGGTAGTTCATCTTCACGTCGGGGCTGATGCGTCCCTCGAAGTTGCGGTTACCGGAGAGCACGGCGGTCACGGCGAGATCGTGATCGTTGATGGCCGCGGAGACCTCCTCGATCAGCGGGCCCGAGTTGCCGATGCAGATCGTGCAGCCATAGCCGACGGTGTAGAAGCCGAGGCCCTCGAGGTCCTTGTCGAGACCGGACTTCTCGTAGTAGTCGGTGACGACCTTGGATCCGGGGCCGAGTGTGGTCTTGACCCACGGCTTCTGCTTGAGCCCCTTCTCGAGCGCCTTGCGGGCGACCAGACCCGCGGCGATCATCACCGAGGGGTTCGAGGTGTTGGTGCACGAGGTGATCGCCGCGAGGGTGACCGCGCCGTTGTCGAGGATGTACTTCTCACCGGACGGAGTCGTGACCGGCACGGGCTTCGACGCGTGCGCCGGAGCTCCGCTGTTGATGTGCACGGGACGAGTCGTGGTGGGCTCCTCCTCGCCGGGGACCGAACCGGGGTCGGATGCCGGGAAGGAGTGCTTCGACTCGAGATCGACGACGGAGTCCGACGTCGACGCCGAGGCGTACGCGAGGATGTCCTGCTCGAACTGCGACTTGGCGTCGGAGAGGAGGATGCGGTCCTGCGGGCGCTTCGGGCCGGCGATCGACGGCACCACGGTGCCGAGGTCGAGCTCGAGGTACTCGCTGAAGACGGGCTCCTGCGAGGCGTCATGCCAGAGCTTCTGCTCCTTGGCGTAGGCCTCGACCAGCGCGACGGCCTCTTCGCTGCGACCCGTCAGGCGCAGGTAGTCGAGGGTGACGTCGTCGATCGGGAAGATCGCCGCGGTCGAACCGAACTCGGGCGACATGTTGCCGATGGTGGCGCGGTTCGCGAGCGGCACCGAGGCGACGCCCTCGCCGTAGAACTCGACGAACTTGCCGACGACGCCGTGCTTGCGCAGCAGGTCGGTGATCGTGAGGACGACGTCGGTCGCCGTGACACCGGCAGGGATCTCGCCCGAGAGCTTGAAGCCGACCACGCGCGGGATGAGCATCGACACGGGCTGGCCGAGCATCGCGGCCTCGGCCTCGATGCCGCCGACGCCCCAGCCGAGCACGCCCAGACCGTTGACCATGGTGGTGTGCGAGTCGGTGCCGACGCAGGTGTCGGGGTATGCGCGCAGCACGCCGTCGACGTCACGGTCGTAGATGACCTTGGCCAGGTGCTCGATGTTCACCTGGTGCACGATGCCGGTCCCCGGGGGAACGACCTTGAAGTCGCTGAAGGCCGTCTGGCCCCAGCGCAGGAACTGGTAGCGCTCGCCGTTGCGCTCGTACTCGATCTCGACGTTGCGCTCGAGAGCGTTCTCCGAGCCGAAGAGGTCGGCGATCACCGAGTGGTCGATGACCATCTCGGCGGGCGAGAGCGGGTTGATCTTGTTCGCGTCGCCACCCAGCGCCGTGACGGCCTCGCGCATGGTGGCGAGGTCGACGATGCAGGGAACACCGGTGAAGTCCTGCATGACCACACGGGCCGGCGTGAACTGGATCTCGGTGCTCGGCTCAGCCGCGGCATCCCAGGAGCCCAGGGCTTCGATCTGCGCCTTCGTCACGTTCGCGCCGTCCTCGGTGCGAAGCAGGTTCTCGAGGAGGACCTTGAGACTGAAAGGGAGCTTGTCGAAACCGGGCACCGTGTCGATGCGGAAGATCTCGTAGTCGGTGCTGCCGACCGTCAGGGTGCTCTTGGCACCGAAGCTGTTCACCGTGGACACGATTCCGTCTCCTTCTATTCGGATGGGAGCGACAGGCGCCTCCATCTTGCTCGCCAGCGAGCCCCTGCGGCTAGCAAGGCAGTCCTAACCAGTCTGCTCTGCTCGACCTCCGGGCGAAAGCCTGCAATTTATCTTGATGTCAAGATAAATCTATCATGACCGCTGCGGTGTTCCGGCATCCGGGGTTCGCGGATACAGGGCGCGCACGACGAGCCAGGTGACCGCGATCAACGGCGCGAACAGCGGCAGGCCCATGATGAGCTTCAGTGTGCCGAGAGCCGTGACGTCCCCCGCCAGATACAGCGGCAGCTGCACCGCGAGACGTGCGAAGAACAGCGCAGCCCAGGCGATGCCGAGCCACAGGAACGCACGACGCTTTCGACGATCGCGCCTCCACGCGGTGCCCTCTCCCATCAGGAAGCCGACGGCGAGACCGATCAGCGACCAGCCGATCAGGGCCGAGACGAGCATCCCGGTGCCGTAGACGGCGTTGGTGATGAGCCCGGGGACGAAATTGTCTTCGCCTCGCCCCGTCCACAGCGCCAGTGCGGCGGCAGCCGCCGCGGCCACGAGGCCACCGATGGCGGCCGAGGGCGGGGACTTCTGGAGCAGTCTGACGATGGTGAAGACCGCCGCGAGTCCGACCGACACGCCCAGAGGCAGGATCAGGGGTTCGGGCCGGATCGTGAAGAGGATGACGAACGCGAGGCTGGGAAGCACCGATTCGAGGATGCCGCGCCATCCGCCCATCGCGGACCACACCACCTTGTGCGTCGCGTCGCTCTCGGTCGGGTCGAGACCGGCGCGGCGGGCAGCGCCGCCGAGCGCGGCCCCGACGATGTCGGATGCGCTCTGCTCGCGCTCGGGCTCGGGAGCGGGGGTGGTCACGCGGAGCCGGGAGTCGCGGGCATCTTCAGCGGGATCAGGTCGCGCGGAGGCATCGGAGCTCCCCCGCGGACGACGACGATCGACCGGAAGAGATCCTCGACCTTGGCGGCGGCCTCGAGGTCAGACGCCGCAGCGCCGCCGATGACGCCGCGGAGGAACCATCGAGGGCCGTCGATGCCGATGAACCGGGCGAGCCGAAGCTCGGAGCCCTCGTTGGCCGCGGCAGGGACCTCTGCGAGAAGCTCCTTGCCGAGCGGCCCCTCGCGCTCCTCGACCCGCCCGCCCTGGGTGCGGACCTGATCGCGCAGCTGCACGCGGGTCTCGTCCCATAGCCCACCGGATCGGGGCGCGGCGAACGGCTGCACCTGGAGGGAGGAGTCCGCGTAGTCGAGTCCGACGGCGACGATGCGCTTGGACTGCTCCTCGACCTCGAGTCGGAGGTTCAGCCCCTCACGCGGGAGGATCTTGATTCCACCGAGGTCGATGTACGGACGAACGGGGTTCGCCTCGGAGTCGTCGAAGGGACCCTGTGTCGCCCGGTCGTCCGGTGCCGACTTCGAAGGAGTCGCGTTGTTGTCAGTCATTGATCTGTCCTGCCGAAGATGAATGGAGTCCTGCCTGGTAGCCGGTCGAGCCGAAGCCACCCTCGCCGCGGACGCTGCCTGGCAGCTCCTCGACCGGGATGAAGGTGGCACGAGTCACGGGCATCACGACCAGCTGCGCGATGCGATCGCCGACGGCCACATCGTACGCCGTGTGGATGTCGGTGTTGATCAGACTCACCTTGATCTCACCGCGGTATCCGGCATCCACGGTTCCCGGCGAGTTCACGATCGAGATGCCGTGCTTGGCCGCGAGACCGCTGCGGGGCACGACGAACGCCGCGTACCCCTCCGGCAACGCGATGCGCACCCCGGTCGCGACGAGCGCCCGCTCCCCCGGGGCCAGATGAACGGCCTCGGCCGCCACCAGATCGGCTCCGGCATCGCCGGGGTGGGCGTAGCCGGGCACGACAGAGGCGATAATGGGGACATCAACGGATTCAGTCACCCCACGAGGCTAATGCAGAACATCGCTCCCGACGCGCGGACCCGCTACCGCGAGAGACTGTCCCCCAGCCTGTGGCTGCTGGTGACGGTCGCTCTCGCCGGCCCGATGGTGGCGCTCATCTTCGTGCCCATCGGCTCGACCGTCGCCCTGATCGTCGGCGCCGCCGTCTCGGCTGTGCTGGTGGTCGCGTTCATCGCGCTCGCGCCGGTCGTGTCGGTCGACGGCGACGTGCTTCGTGCCGGTCGAGCGCACATCGAGGTCCAGCACCTCGGCACGCCCCGAGCGCTGAGCGCCGAAGAGGCGCGCCAGGCGCGAGGCCCAGGCCTGCCGGCACGGGGCTGGCATCTCATCCGCGGGGGCGTCGACGGGGTGGTCGTCGTTCCGAACGATGACCCTGACGATCCGGTGGACACCTGGACCATCTCGACCCGAACTCCCGATCGGCTCGCCGCGGCGATCGTCGCCGCCCAGCGCTGACCTGACCAGAACCGGCGCTGCCCGACCGCGACGAGCGCTGACCTGACCACAAGACGACGCGCCCCTGACCCTGAGGTCGGGGGCGCGTGGGATCTTGTTCTCTGGTGCGCTCAGGCAGCGCACTCCTTGCAGATGGGGCCGGAAGCCCCCTCGTGGTCGAGCTGCGAACGGTGCTTCACGAGGAAGCAGTTCATGCAGGTGAACTCGTCCTGCTGCGCGGGCAGCACGACGACATCAAGTTCGAGGTCGGAAAGATCGGCTCCAGGAAGATCGAAGCTGGACGGGTTGTCCGCGTCCTCGTCTCCTGACGAGCCGGAGAGCTTGTCCGGCACACGCTCCTTGAGGGCTTCGATCGACTCGGAGTCGTCTTCACTCTTGCGGGGAGCGTCGTAGTCGGTTGCCATGTGGTGAATCTCCACTTTCATGCGAGTGGGTGGTGCGCCGTCGGGGTAATCGGCGGCCATAGTTTGCATGACCGCGGAGGAATAAGCAAATGCCCGCGGCTGCGACAGACCAAACTCACGGCACGCCCAGAGTATTCCCGGTTCTGGGCGGCCCCGCGTGACACCATGAACGCACACCCATCAGAGGGGCATTCGCATGGAAAACGTCACCATCGTCGGCACAGAGGCAGGAGTGCTCGTACTCGCGACCGAGTCGGGCGAGCGCTTCGCGCTGCCCATCGACGACGTCCTGCACCGCGAGATCCGGCGCGCGACGCGACAGAGCGAGCCGACTGCTCAGCGGCTCGCCGCGAGTCCGCGCGACATCCAGGCGCAGATCCGCGCCGGCCTCACGGCACCGGAGGTCGCCGCACTCCTCGGCATCAGCGTCGACGACGTCATCCGCTTCGAAGGACCCGTTCTCGCCGAGCGTGAGCACGTCATCGGTCAGGCGCTCGCCGTTCCCGTGCTGATCGGCAGCGATGTCGAGCCCGACGCTCAGCCCACCTTCGGCACCGCGATCCGCGCCAAACTGTCTGAGGTCGAGGCCTCGGCCGAGCGCTGGGCGAGCTGGAAGGACGACACCGGCTGGATCATCAAGCTCGAGTTCACCGCCAACGAGGTCGAGCACGATGCACGCTGGAGCTTCGACCCCCGACGCAGTGCGCTGGCGCCCCTCAATGCCGATGCCACACAGCTGTCCCGCCAGGGCTCGCTGCCCGACGGCCTCATCCCCCGTCTGCGCGCCGTCGAGGCTGAACGGCAGGCGTCGCCCTACAAGGACGACAGCCGCTTCGACTCCGGCGCGTTCGGACCCCGTCTGCTCCCCGCGCCCGAGGCTGATGTCGATGACAGCACCGCGGCGCCCGAGCGCTCGACCGCCGCGGTGCAGGATGCCGCCATCAAGCGCGCACCCGAGTCGGCGACGACGAGCCCCGAGACGGCCGACCTGCTCGAGGCTCTGCGACGCCGACGCGGCCAGCGCGAGACCGCGCCGATCCTCGACCACTCGGACGACAGCGACACGGACCAGAATCCGATCGCGCTGTTCGACGCCTTCGAGAGCAACGAGCCCGGCGAAGACGAGCCGGAGGTCACCCCCGAGCCGTCGAACGAGGGCAACGGACGCCGCAAGCGCCGCAACGCGATGCCGTCGTGGGACGAGATCGTGTTCGGAGCACGCACCGACGAATAGGGCGCCTTCAGGCGGGTGGATGCCGACGCTCAGCGAGCGAACGCGCCGAACCTGAGCAGGGGGACCTGACGCTCCTCCGGGGTCAGACCACCATGCTGCCCGATCATCCCCCTGCTGCGTTGATCCGCGGCCGTACCGTCATACACCGCCCCGTTTCCTCTCGCCACGACGAGCACATCGCCGATCCTCGACGCGGCGGCCGATGTCACCTCGGGGCCGAAGAACCCGGATGCGATCGCCTCCTGCCCGGTGCCGACGTCGGCGAGGCCTTCGAGATCGCGACGCCACCGCTCGGCGACGACCGCCGCATCGGCGTCCGGTTCGACATAGACGTGCAGCATCCTCGGTTCACCTCCGATGTGCCGGACCCCGTCGAGGTGCTCGGCCTCGAGCACGACCTGCCGGTGCACCGGCACGTCGACCATGCCGTGGTCCGAGGTCACGAGGACGCCGACGCCCGGAGACACGCGTCGAGACAGTGCGGCATCGATCTCCTCGAGCGCCGACACCCATTGCACCGAGTCGAGGCCGTGCCGGTGCCCGGCCTTGTCGGCCTCGGGCAGGTAGCAGTAGATCAGCGAGCCCGGGTGACGCTCGGCGAGGTCGTATGCCACCTCGACGCGCTCTGCGGGTGTCTGGGCGGCGACAAACTCGGCCCCGCGCAGCGTGGCCCGGGTGAACCCGCTCGCCGCGTAGGCGGCGACGCCCACCGCGAAGGTCGGGCGCCCCTCTGCACGAGCGCGCTCGAAGACCGTCGGAGCCGCCTGCCAGGTCGCCGGATCCAGCCCTTCCGACTCCCAGCCGGTCAACTGATTGACCAGGATGCCCCGAGCAGGGTCGAGAACGCGATAACCGACCAGGCCGTGCTGCCCCGGCCAGACCCCGGTGAGGATGCTGGTCAGCGCCGCCGCGGTGGTCGAGGGGAAGACCGAGTGGGCGACGTCCTTCTTCGCCATCCCGGACGTGAGCGCCCTGGCATGGCCGGCGTGGGCGCGCAGGCTGATGGCGCCGAGCCCGTCGATGATGGCGAGGACGACGGATTCGGCCCGCGGCAGGCTCGCCGATTCGCCGCGGAGAGCGGCGAACACGTCGTCCGCCACCCCGACGACGCTGCGGGCGGCGAGCGACTCGGACGGTAGAATGAGGGACATCCGAGCCAGTCTGACACAGGCTCCCGTACGCCCTCAGCCTCGCACCATTTCAGGATGCCCATGCCGAAGACCCCGCCTGCCGAGCTCGCCCCCGAGCGAATCCAGGACATCGATCTCGAAACAGAGATGCAGGGTTCATTCCTCGAGTACGCCTATTCGGTGATCTACTCGCGGGCTCTGCCTGATGCTCGCGACGGATTGAAGCCCGTGCAGCGTCGCATCCTCTATCAGATGGCCGAGATGGGGCTTCGCCCGGACCGCGGTCACGTCAAGAGCGCCCGCGTCGTGGGCGAGGTCATGGGAAAGCTGCACCCGCACGGCGACTCGGCGATCTACGACGCCCTCGTACGACTCGCCCAGGAATGGGCTCTGCGTGTGCCGCTGATCGACGGCCACGGCAACTTCGGCTCGCTCGATGACGGGCCCGCAGCGGCCCGCTACACCGAGGCACGACTGGCCTCCCCTGCGATGGCTCTCACCGAGAACCTCGACGAGGACGTCGTCGACTTCATCCCGAACTACGACGGTCAGTTCCAGCAGCCCTCCGTGCTCCCTGCTGCGTTCCCGAACCTCCTGGTCAACGGCGCGAGCGGCATCGCCGTCGGCATGGCGACCAACATGGCACCGCACAACCTGATCGAGGTCGTCGCCGCCGCCACCCATCTGCTCGAGAACCCCGACGCCACGACCGAAGAGCTCATGGAGTTCGTGCCCGGCCCCGACTTCCCCTCGGGTGGCATCCTGATGGGGCTCGACGGTGTCAGAGACGCATACGCCACCGGCCGCGGCGCCCTGAAGGTGCGCGGCAAGGTCTCGGTCGAACCGCTCGGGCCGCGGCGCACCGGCATCATCGTGTCCGAACTCCCATACATGGTCGGCCCCGAGCGTCTGATCGAGAAGATCCGTGACGCGGTGCAGTCGAAGAAGCTGCAGGGCATCAGCGACGTGACCGATCTCACCGATCGCAACCACGGGCTGCGCGTCGCGATCGGCATCAAGACCGGCTTCGACCCCAATGCCGTGCTCGAGCAGCTCTACCGGCTCACCCCGCTCGAGGACTCCTTCAGCATCAACAACGTCGCCCTTGTCGACGGACAGCCGCGCACGCTCGGGCTCAAGGAGATGCTGCGCGTCTATGTCGCGCACCGGCTGGAGGTCATCACCCGCCGCAGTCGATACCGTCTCGCCCGTCGAGAGGAGCGCCTGCACCTCGTCGAGGGCCTGCTCATCGCCATCCTCGACATCGACGAGGTCATCCAGGTCATCCGTTCGTCGGACGACTCCGAGCAGGCGCGGGCTCGACTGCGCTCGGTGTTCGACCTCAGCGAGCTTCAAGCCGAGTACATCCTCGAACTGCGCCTGCGGCGCCTGACGAAGTTCTCGCGCATCGAGCTCGAGACCGAGCGCGACGCCCTGCTCGCCGAGATCGCCAGGCTGCGGGACCTGCTCGGGAGCGACGTGCTCCTGCGAGCAGTGGTCGCCGAGGAGCTCGACGCAGCGGCTGACGCATACGGAACTCCTCGCCGCACGCTGCTGATGAACGCCGCGCCCCCGAAGCCGCGCGCCACGAAGGGCGCGGTCGACCTGCAGATCGCCGACGCTCCGACCGTGCTCGTGCTCTCGACCACAGGGCGTGCCGTGCGGGTGGACCTCGCCGAGGGCCAGGAGCTGATGCTTCCGGCACGGCGAAGCAAGCACGACGCGATCCTGACGACTCTCGAGACGACGGTGCGCGCAGAGATAGGTGCGCTGACCTCTGAGGGGCGCGTGCTGCGTTTCTCCCCCGTCGATCTGCCCTCCGTGCCGTCGTCCTCGGTGCAGCTCGCGGCGGGAGCTCCGCTGCGCGACTATCTCGGCATCACCATCCGCGGAGAGCGGATCCTCGGTTTCGTGCGCTTCGACAGCGACGTCCCGATCGCCATGGGCACGGCACAGGGGACGGTCAAGCGCATCGTCCCGTCGACGCTTCCCGTGCGTCCGGATCTCGAGGTCATCGGCATGAAGCCCGGTGACACGGTCGTCGGCGCGGTCGAAGCGCAGGACGACGCCGACCTCGTGTTCGTGACGACCGACGCCCAACTGCTGCGGTTCTCCGCCTCGGCCGTCCGCCCGCAGGGTGCGCCCGCAGGCGGCATGGCCGGCATCAAGCTCGGCGCCGGCTCATCGGTGCTGTTCTTCGGAGCGGTCTCGCCGGATGCCGATGCCGTGGTCGCCACCGTCTCGGGTTCCGACAGCAGCCTTCCGGGCACCGAGCCAGGACGCGCCAAGGTGACGCCCTTCGCCGAGTACCCGTCGAAGGGTCGGGCGACCGGCGGAGTGCGCGCGCATTCGTTCCTGAAGGGCGAGGACCACCTCACGGTCGCCTGGGTCGGGCCGAGCCCCGCGCAGGCCGTCGACCCGACAGGTGCGGTGCGCAAGCTCCCCGAGCCCGGCGCCCGACGCGATGCGTCGGGTCAGCCGATCGACGGCGTGATCGGGAGCATCGGTCGCACTCTGGTCTGAGCGCGCGCGCCAGTGCGACCTGACCCGCAGCGGCGTCTGAGGCGGCGGCCGGTGAGCCGGATCAGAGTCGGAGAGCGAGGATGTTGGCGGTGAGCCCGGCGGCCGTGCCGCAGAGAATCACGGTGTCGCCTGCCCCGACGCGACCGCTCTCGAGCGAGCGGGCGAGCATGAACGGCACGGACGACGAGACCATGTTGCCGAAGTCCCGCACCTCATCGATCCGACGGTCGGCAGGGATTCCGAGGCGGTCGAGCATCGGCCCGAGCGCGGCAGACGCCTGGTGGGGAACCCAGAGGGCGACATCGTCGTGCGCGATCCCCGATCCTCGGTGGAACGCCTCGAAGAACTCGGGAAGCACGCGCATCATCCCCAACAGCGCCCGGCGCCCGTTCATGTCGAACAGGTAGTCAGCGGAGTCTCCCGCCGCATAGGCCTGCGCGGGCGATCCCGACAGCCCGCCCCTGATCTCCGTGTCGTGCGCATACGCGGGCCAGGTGCGCTGAGCGCTGGCGATCACTCCTCGGTCGCCGTCAGCGGAGCGGCGCAGCACGACGGCCGCACCGGCGTCGCTGAAGAGCTCGAAGCTCTCGCGCTGCTCCGGATTCAGGAACCGCGTCCCCACATCTCCTGCGAACACGAGGATCGTCTCATGATCCCCGGCATCGAGATACCGCGAGGCGATGTCGAGCGCCGTGATGAAACTCGTGCAGGTCGAGTTCACGTCGAAGGCCGCCGCATGCCCGGTGAGCGTGAGTCTCTCCAGCACGAGCGCGGCCGTGCACGGGATCGGCTGGATCCCCGCGGCAGACGCACCGAGAACGAGGTCGACGTCGTCCGCCGTGATGTCCGCGTGCGCCAGTGCCCGCTCGCACGCCTCAGCCAGCATGTCGAGATGAGACACGTCGTCGTCGATGCGGTACCGCGTCTCCTCCCCGAATCGGACGACACGCGAAGGCAGAGAAGTCCCCCAGCCCACGATCTCGCAGTTCCTCACCATCTCGGGTCCCCCCATTCCTGCACCACGCGCCGCAGCTTCACGGCCCCGTCGTTCACGTAGTCGACGAACGTGATGTCCGGCCGCTCGCACCCCAGCCGGTCGGCCAGCGCATGCACCTCGTCTTCGACGAGACGCCGAGATCGATCGTCGAGGGTGTCGAGCGCGATCTGCAGCCGCGACTCGCCGATCTGGGTGATGCGGTATTCGTCGAACCCTTCGGCATAGAGCAATGCGCGCGCGATCACGTCTGCGAAGACTGGCAGATCCCGGCCGTCGAGGGAACGGAACACCAGGGTGTCGCCCTCTCGTCCTTCGATGCGCTCGATCGCGGTGAGCGCGCTGCCGCAGGGGCACGGTCGGGTGCGCTCGCGGAGCACGTCGCCGAGCCGATACCGCACGATCGGCTGCGCGCGACGGCGCAGGTCCGTCACGATCGGCGTGAACCGCTCGGCATCCAGCGCCTCGCGTTCGACCAGAATGTTGTCCTCGTTCAGATGGATCACCCCGTGCTCGCAGGTGTGCGCGAGGAATCCCTCGGTGCACTGGTAGAGCTGGTGCAGGACGGGCTGTCCGAGGGAGGCGGTGATGCGCCGCTCGTCAGAGAGCTCGAGCACCTCCGCCACCGAATACACCCGCTGCGGCACGACGTCGAATCCACCGGCGTCGGCCGCACGTGCGATCAGCCTCAGCACCGACGGCGGAGCCACGAGGATGGTCGGTCGGTACTCGCGCAGCCGGGCGATGTTGTCGTCCATGTCGGTGTAGACGTCGAAGTAGCGGAACGAGACCGCCCGCGAGCCGACCGACTCGTACAGGCTGTTGTCCGCCCGGAGGAACAGCGCGATCCGATGCCCGAGGAGACTGCCCCGAGGCAGGGTGCGGGCGAGCACGGTTCCCACCCAGGCATCGCGTTCGGCGCTGCTGACCACGAAGAGGCCGCGGTGGCCGCTGGTGCCGCTCGACAGGCCCACCGAGTTCGAGCCCAGATCCGCGTCGAAGTCACGGGAGCGCTCGTTCGCGATCGCCAGTGCGAGGGCCTCGTCCTTGCCCACGCCGACGGTGTTGATCTCGTCGAAGCGGCTCATCATGACGCTCTTGTCCATGAGCGGCAGTTCCGAGAACGAGCGCGTCGCGAGAAAGTCGCGGAAGTAGGGCGACCGCCGTCGCAGGAATCTCAGGTGCGAGCGCAGCAGGCGCCTCTGACGCCGTTCGACCGCAGCCCGAGTGCGCAACGGGCGGAGCCAGCGTGCCGCGACGAACTCGCGCAGGATCCTGAGCTTCGACATCAGCTCAACAGCTCCTTCGCGTCGAGCGGATCATGGCTGCAGACCACGCGGATGCCGGCCGCTGCGAGCTCGCCGAGAATCCGTGCCGTGGCGGCGTATCGATCAGCATCGTGCTGGACGGCCCGGGGCAGGGCCTTCAGCGTGCCGGAGGCGTCGATCAGATCGCTCCCCCATGCCGCATCGCCGGCGAGCAGGACGCGGCGCTCGATCAGCGCGCCGAGGTGTCCGTCGGCATGGCCGGGCAGATCGACGACGAGGTACGAACCGTCGCCCAGAAGGTCGTGAGTTCGCAGTGCGGTGCCGCCGACCTCGACGGTGGCGAAGGCTCCCTCGTCGATCACGATCCGCTCGGCATCCGAGAACCAGCTCGGGAGCAGGCCGGTGAGCACCCCCGCGCGCAGTCGCGGAGCCGACAGCGTCCGCTCGTGCCCCGCGCTCAGCACGAAAGTGGCATGCGGGAACCGACGGACTCCCCCGACGTGGTCCGGATGCAGATGAGACAGCACGACGTGCGTCACGGACGCGGGGTCGACGCCGTCTGCGCGGAGCCGGGCGGCCACATCATCCGCGTCCCCGACGATCGGAGGAAGCAGACGACGGTAGACGGCACCGCGCCAGCCGGTGTGCCACCGCCCCGTCGCATAACCGGTGTCGAACAGCACGCGCCGGCCGTCCGCGGTGTCGTACAGGAACACGCCGGAGGGGAACTCGCGGACACCATGCGGTGCGCCGCGGAACATCGCGCCGACGTCATGTGAGGTGCTGCCGCAGACGTAGTGGCGGAGGCGGCCGGTCACGCATTCTCCCTCAGGTGTGCGGCCACGCCGGCGAGAGCGTCATCGAGCGACACCTCGGGGCGGTATCCGAGTTCCGCCTTCGCGCGCGTGATGTCGAGCGTCTGAGAGTACGCGATCGTGCTGAGCGTGTAGCGAGTGAGCGGCGGCTCCGGCCGCCACGGCAGCATCGAGCAGACGCCCTCCGACGCGGATGCCAGCACCCAGGCCGCTCTTCGGTGCATCGGGCGGAACCGCGGGGTCTCCCCCATCCGCTCGAGAAGGATCGTCAGCAGTTCGCGGAACCGCCGCGGGTCGTCGTTGGTGATGTTGTACACCCCGCCCGCGGCGTCTCCGTGGGTCAGAGCGAGGCGCAGCGCCAAGGCCACGTTCTCGACCGCCGTGACGTCGATGAGATTGTCGCCGCCGTCGAAGACCGGCACGCCGATGCGTGCGTGGACGTCGAGAAGGCGGGGCACGAGGCTCGGGTCGCCCACGCCGATCAGGCCGCGGGGGCGCACGATCACGAGCTCTGCGATCTTCCCGCTGTCCACGGCGTCGAGCAGCAGATCCTCGGCGGCGATCTTCGAGCGAATGTATCCGTTCAGTCGATTGGAGCGATCGACGTCGGGTTCGCGGATGCCGATGCGGTCCCGAGGTGCGGCATACACGCTGGGAGACGACACATGCACCACCCGGCGCACACGGTTGCGACGGGCGAACTCGACGACATGATCGGTGCCGTCGACGTTCGCCTCGCGGAAGTCCCTCCAGCGCCCCCAGGGAGCCGACAGCGCGGCGCAATGGATCACCGCGTCCACGGGGAGGTCCTGCGTGCGGAGAGAGGCCAGATCGCCGAGAACTCGGTGACCGTCGTCGGCGACCAGCTCGAGCGCGTCCTCGTTGCGGCCCGCGGCGAAGACCTCGTATCCGTGTCTCCGCAGCTCGGGCACGACGTGACCGCCGAGGAACCCGCTCGCCCCCGTCACCAGCACACGGGCTCCGGACATGCTCATCACGATAGTCGTCCTATTGTGGTCGAGTGCGCATCGCCATGGTCACCGACTACTACCTGCCCACGCTCGGCGGCGTGCAGACGGTCATCAAGGCGCACAGAGAGGCTCTCGAGCAGGCCGGGCACGAGGTCTTCGTGTTCGCGCCCCTGGCCGAGTCCGGCGACGACCCGCATGTCGTGCGCCTGCCGACCGCCCGTCGCTTCGCACCGGACGGATACCCGTTCGCCTGGACCCCCTCGGCCGTCGCGGCGTCGCTCACCGAGGGCCTGCGCTCCCGCCGAGTCGACATCGTCCACGTGCACACCGAGATGTTCGCGGCGCTGGGCGGTTTCGAGGCGGCGAAGACTCTCGGACTACCTGTCGTGCAGACCATGCACGGTCGCATCGACGTCTACACGCGCTCTGTGTTGCCGCTGCCCTCGATCACGACGGCGCTGCTCGCGACCATGCACCGGCGCCGCATGAGCCACGACAGCACGGTGGTCGACAGCAGCGCGCCATATGCGCAGACACGTGCGGCGCGGCTCATGTGGCGGCTCATGGTCAGCCAGGCGAATCATGCCGACCAGGTCATCGTGCCCTCCGCCCATTTCGCCGCGAAGCTCTCGGTTCAGGGCGTGCGGACGCCGCTCACCGTGCTCTCGAACGGCCTGGAGGCGACGGTGCTCCACGAGGTCGGCGCTCCCCCGCCGCGCATCCTCGACCCCGCAGAGCCGCTTCGAGTGGTGTGGTGCGGAAGGCTCTCGCCCGAGAAGCGTCCTGAGGTCTTCGTCGACGCCGTGAGTCAGCTCTCGGGCATCCGAGCCGAGATGTTCGGCGACGGTGTGGCCAGACATCGCGTCGCCGCGGCATCAGCCGGCATGGCTGCCGGCAAGCTCACGGTGCACGGCGGGGTCGCCCAATCGCGCGTGCTCGAGGCGATGCGCGGTGCGCACGTCCTGGTCTCGAGTTCCCTCGATTTCGACAATCAGCCGATGGTGATCCTCGAGGGGATCGCCTCCGGTCTGCCGGTGATCGTCACGGATCCCGATCTCCTCGAGATGCTGCCCGACGGCGGTGGGCTCGTCACTCGGACACCGGATGCCGAGGGCTTGGCGGCCGCGATCCGAGAGCTGCGCGACGATCCCGCGCGGCTCACTCGGATGAGCGCAGCTGCGATCGCTCACCGAGAGCGAGTCTCTCAAGACAGCCACCGAGACGCGCTGCTGGACGTCTACCGGGCGGCCATGGCTCTGAAGCGCTGATGCTCAGGCATCGATCGATTCACGCGAGAGCCGGTCGGACGACTCGATGATGAACTCGCGACGAGGAGCGACCTCGTTGCCCATCAGCAGTTCGAAGACTCGGCCGGCCGCTTCGGCATCCTCCATGCGCACGCGGCGCAACAGGCGTCCGCCACGATCCATGGTGGTCGTGGCGAGCTGCTCCGCGTCCATCTCGCCGAGACCCTTGTACCGCTGGATCGGCTCATGCCAACGTTTACCCGACTTGCGGAGCTTTGCAAGCAGCGCGTGCATCTCCTGCTCGCTGTAGGTGTAGATCGTCTCGTTGGGCTTGGAACCCGGGTTCATCACGATCACACGGTGCAGCGGTGGCACTGCGGCGAACACGCGACCGTGCTCGATGAGAGGACGCATGTACCGGTAGAACAGCGTGAGCAGCAGCGTGCGGATGTGAGCGCCGTCGACGTCGGCATCGCTCATCAGGATCACCTTGCCGTACCGTGCGGCGTCGATGTCGAAGCTGCGGCCCGAACCCGCGCCGATCACCTGGATGATCGAGGCGCACTCGGCGTTGGAGAGCATGTCGCCCACCGACGCCTTCTGCACGTTGAGGATCTTGCCGCGAATGGGCAGCAGCGCCTGGAACTCGCTGTTGCGGGCGTTCTTCGCGGTGCCGAGAGCGGAGTCGCCCTCGACGATGAACAGCTCGCTGCGCTCGACCTCGTTGGTGCGGCAGTCGACCAGCTTGGTCGGCAGCRTCGACGACTCGAGGGCGTTCTTGCGCCGCTGGGTCTCTTTATGGGCTCGCGCAGAGACGCGAGCCTTCATCTCGGCGACGACCTTGTCGAGCAGCTGCGTCGCCTGACTCTTGTCGYCGCGCTTGGTCGAGCTGAACCGCGCCGCGAGATCCTTGCGAAGCACCTGGGCGACGATCTGGCGCACGGCGGGCGTGCCGAGGATCTCCTTCGTCTGACCTTCGAACTGCGGTTCGGGGACGTTCACCGTCAGCACAGCGGTGAGCCCGGCGAGGACGTCGTCCTTCTCGAGCTTGTCGTTGCTGCCGACCTTCAGTCGGCGTGCGTTCTGATCGACCTGCGAACGCAGCACCTTGAGCAGCTCCTGCTCGAAGCCCTGCTGGTGCGTGCCGCCCTTGGGCGTGGCGATGATGTTGACGAAGGACCGCGTGGTCGTGTCGTAGCCGGTGCCCCAGCGCATCGCGATGTCGACGGCGCAGACGCGCTCGACCTCGGTGGCGATCATGTGGCCGTCGGCCTGCAGAACCGGAACGGTCTCCTTGAACGTGCCTTCGCCCTGAATGCGCCAGGTGTCGGTGACGGGCGCGTCGTTCGCGAGGTACTCGACGAACTCCGAGATGCCGCCGTCGTACCGGTACGACGTCTCGATCGGCTGCCCCTCGACCTCCGAGCCGTTGGCCGCGCGCTCATCGCGGATCACGAGTTCCAGCCCCGGAACGAGGAAGGCCGTCTGACGCGCGCGGGTAACCAGGTCGTTGAGCTGGAACGCAGCATCCTTCGTGAAGATCTGGTGATCCGCCCAGTAGCGGATGCGCGTGCCGCTCGTGCCGCGCGGCGCCTTGCCGACGACCCGGAGCTCGCTCTTGTCCTGGAACGGCGTGAACTTCGCGTCCGGTCGCTTCTCGCCGCTGTCGGCGAAGAGTCCGGGCTCGCCACGGTGGAACGACATCGCGTAGGTCTTGCCGCCGCGGTCGACCTCGACGTCGAGGCGCTCGGAGAGGGCATTGACGACGGAAGCTCCGACGCCGTGCAGACCGCCGGAAGCCGCGTAGGACCCGCCGCCGAACTTGCCGCCGGCGTGCAGCTTCGTGAAGACGACCTCGACGCCGGTCAAGCCCGTGCGCGGCTCGACGTCGACGGGGATGCCCCGGCCACGGTCGTGCACCTCGACGCTGCCGTCATCGTGCAGGATGATGTCGATCTTCGAGCCGTTGCCCGCGACGGCCTCGTCGACGGCGTTGTCGATGATCTCCCAGAGGCAGTGCATCAGGCCCGGGGATCCGTTCGAACCGATGTACATACCGGGACGCTTGCGGACGGCCTCGAGCCCTTCGAGCACCTGGAGATGATGGGCGGAATACTCGGCGGTCACAATCTCCGAGTCTATTCGCGATGCCCCGGCTGCAGCCGCAGACACTCCCCGCGAACCCCTACGAGGCGTCCCGCGCGTACGCGCTGAGCGAAACACGCCGCAAACCGGGCATGTGTACACCGTCAGCGTGGTTGTATTGAACACGCCCAACCAGCGAACCCGACACTCAAGGAGGCACCATGATGAACGCAACGACCGAACGTGAAACCTCCGCCGTCGAGTTCCGCCTGACCGCCATGGATCGCTGTGATTCATGTGGCGCTCAGGCCTACATCGCCGCCGAGGTCAACGGCTCCGAACTCCTCTTCTGCGCACACCACGGACGCAAGTACGAAGAGAAGCTCCGCAGCATCGCAACGAGCTGGCACGACGAGACCGCTCGCCTGATCGACTGATCAGCTGCGGTCACATCCGCCTCGGAGCCCGTCATCTGACGGGCTCCGCATTCGTTAAGGGGTGCTCACCCGTCGGATGCGAGCGGTGAGTCGGGTGAGGATCTCCTCACCGACGGTGTCGATGCGCTCGGCGAGGGTCGTCGCGCTCGACTCGCCATGATCTCCTGCGCCGAACATCCAGACCGAGTCGCCGATCCGCATTCCCGGCCACCCCTCGACCACCGAGGTCACCGCGTCGATGCGCAGAAGCTCGCGAGCCCCCGCGAGGGTGCCGACTCGGGCCCCTGCCAGCGTCGACGGGATGCCGTCGAATGCGCCGATGCCCACCACGGCGTCACCGTCGACGATGTCGACGACCGTCGCAGTGAGCTCCGCGACCGGTGCCACCCCGGCAAGATCGGGGCCGTCCGCCGAACGGACGCCGTAGCAGAACGCTCCGATCCGCGACACCGAGCCGCGAAGCTCGGGGCGCCACCAGGACGCGGCGGATGCCGTCAGGTGCAGCGCCTCGGGTGTCGCACCCGACTGCTCCGCCACGCGCACGGCGTCGAGGAAAAGGCTCTGAGCCTCGTCGTCCTCGTCATCGCTCGCCTCGGCGAGATGGCTCCAGATTCCCACGAGCTCCAGGTGCCCTGCGGCCTCACCGGCGCGCACCTCGGCGATGGTGCGTTCCCACTCGGCCGGAAGCAGCCCGTTGCGATGCAGACCGGTGTCGATCTTCAGATGGATCCGCGCCCGCAGTCCCCGTCGCGCAGCCAGCGCCGTGATGCGCGACAGGTACTCCGCTGATCCGACTCCCAGGTCGATGCGTGCGCGCAACGCTTCGTCGACCTCGTCATCGGTCGAGGTGGCCCATGCGAAGATCCGCCCCGTGTCACCCAGCACGCGTCTTGCCTCGACACCACTGCGGACGTCGTACGCCCCGTACCAGTCGACGCCCATTCCTCTCGCGGCCTCCACGGCCCAGCGCAGACCGTGACCGTAGGCGTCGTCTTTGAGCACGATCATCAGCGCCGACGGAGCGATGCGATCGCGCACGGCACGGATGTTCGACCTGAACCTCTCTGTATCCACGCGCAGTTCCGGACGGCTCACGCCTCCCACCCCCGCTCCGCGTGGGAGCCTGCGACGGTGACGAGCTCGGCGATCGTGAGTCCTGTCACCGCGCCCCATCTCGCGAGGGAGGGAGCGGCAGGTCCGCGCCCTCCGAAATAGGTGGCATCGGCTCCGGTGGCGACGGAGGCAGTGCCTTGCAGATCGATCACGCACACGTCCATCGCGACGCGCCCGATGATCGGCCGTTGCACGCCCTCGATCTCGACGTGGGCGGCGTTGCCGAGAGCACGGACGATTCCCTGCGCGTATCCGCCGGTGACCAGTGCGGCAGTCGTATCGCGCGTCGCTCGATGCGTGTAGCCGTAGGAGACCGCGTCTCCGGCGGCCAGCGGCTTGGTGGAGAGCACTCTGCCGACCAGGCGCATCACCGGCCTCGTCCGCAGAGTTCCGTCAGGGTCAGGCAAACCGTAGAGCAGGAACGGGTCGATATCGGCATCGCCGTCCGTCACCGCGTCGATGCCCTCGAGCGCCAGCGCCTCCGCCTCTGTGGCGTAGTCGACCCGCACGGAGGCCGCTCCGGCCGCGACGACGGCGTGAGCGACAGCGAGCACTCCGTGCCCCCAGGCATCCCGGCGAAGGTCGGCCACGCGGCCCCCGGCGGCGACAGCGGCGGTCGATGCGGCCGCCAGCGCCGACCGCGAGATCATCGCGCGCGGACGAGAACTCGAAGTCTTCTCACACACGTTTCCAGCCTAGCTCCGCCTTCTCAGG
Source organism: Microbacterium sp. LjRoot205 (assembly GCF_056175745.1). Taxonomy (NCBI): domain Bacteria; kingdom Bacillati; phylum Actinomycetota; class Actinomycetes; order Micrococcales; family Microbacteriaceae; genus Microbacterium; species Microbacterium sp. LjRoot205. Next base: position 283,024 of record NZ_JBGFFH010000004.1, read on the forward strand.
ATGCCCTGCGCACCCACCGTAGACTGGAGGGGACCCCGAACTTGGAGATCCATGTCACGCTTTTCCCTCGCGCCCCGCGTCCGCTACCTGCTGGCGCGCGCCCGCCGCATCGACGTCGCCTCGGTCATCGAGAGGGCCAAAGAGGCGTCATCTCAGCACGGCAAGGCGGTGCCGCTCGTGGTCGTCGACATGCTGTGGTCCGCCGGGCGACACAACGTCGGGTTCCAGGACTACATCGACTACGACTTCGCGATCCTCACCAAGGCGGAGCGCGACACGTTCATGACCCACCCGGTGTCGAACGAGATCTCCCAGAAGTACGACCACCCGGACTACCGCCACCTGTTCCACGACAAGGCGGAGTTCAACGCCGTCTTCGACGCATTCCTCAAGCGCGAATGGATGCTCATCACCGAGGGCAACGCAGACGAGCTGCGTGACTTCACCGAGCGCCAGGGGACGATCGTCGTCAAGGAGACCCACGGGCAGGCGGGCACCGGTGTGCACCGCTATCACGCCGCCGACGTCACCGACTGGGACGCGTTCCATGCCGAGCTCCTGTCGAAGAAGCAGGTTCTCGTCGAAGAGGTCATCCGCCAGCACGCCGATCTCGCGGCCGTCTGCCCCGGAACCGTCAACACCACGCGCATCACCGCGTTCTTCGATGGCGAGAAGACGCACATCCTCGCGATGGCTCAGAAGTTCGGACGCGGCGCGGTGAGCGACCAGATGAGCTTCGGCGGCTTCTACACGATGCTCGACGAGAGCGGTCACTCCGTGGGCTCCGGATACGACTCCCACGGTCACGTGCACGTCACGCACCCGGACTCCGGCTTCCCCATCGCCGACTTCCAGCTGCCGTTGATGGATGAGGTCCGCGAGTTCGTGGATCAGGTCGCTCGTGTCGTGCCGCAGATCCAGTACGTCGGCTGGGATGTCGTGGTCACCCCCGACGGTCCGGTTCTGGTCGAGGGCAACTGGGGTGCCGGCGTGTACGAGAACAAGCCGAGCGTCACCGGCATCCGCACAGGGCACAAGTCGCGCTATCAGGCCGCGATCGGATTCTGACCGCACGACAGGAATGCAGAAGGCCCGGATGCTGAGCATCCGGGCCTTCTTGCTGCGACGTGCGACTCGAGGAGTTCAGACCTCGCGGACGATGCCCATGGGCGTCGACTGCGTGGCCTGTCCGAGCGGGTTGTCGCCCAGGATCTGAACGAGTCGACGCTCGCCTGCCTTATCGAGCGTCGAACCGAGGATGTTGCCGCCGATGTCGTTGATGTCGACGACGGCCACTTCGAGGTTCCCACCGAGCATCTTCTTCAGGCGCACTGCGACCTCGCGCGGGTTCTTCGGGCCGAGCACGACTGCCTGGTTGTACGGCGGGATCGTGTTCTTCGTCGGGCCGTCGATCGCACGGGCCTTGTCGCCGGCGATGCGGTAGAAGTCGCCTCGGCGCCCGAAGGCCTTGGTGATGACCGAGACACCGGCAGCGAACAGGATCCGCAGGGTGCCGCACTCGCGCAGCGCCATCTCCATGGTCTCCGGCATTCCGAGACCGATCCCGTAGGAGGTGCGGACGACGTATCGCGAGAGGAATCGTGCGAGAGGTCGCGGCGAGATCTCGTCGAGCCGGTACGACCGACCCTGCGTGATCGCCACGATCTTCTCGGTCACGAACAGCAGGTCGCCCGGCTGCACCGCATCCTTCGCGTACTCCATGACGACCGACTCGAGGTCGTCATCGGGCATGACGACGCGCGTCCGCAGGGGGATGCGCGCGTAGCTCTTGCCGTCGACGCTCGCCTCGAGCGCCTTGCCCTCGTTCGCCTGCATCACTCGAGGTAGTCCCGCAGCGACTGCGAGCGGCTCGGGTGGCGCAGCTTCGCCATCGTCTTCGACTCGATCTGACGGATGCGCTCACGCGTCACGCCGAACGTGTCACCGATCTGGTCGAGCGTCTTGGGCTGCCCGTCACCGAGTCCGAAGCGCATCCGGATGACACCGGCCTCGCGCTCGGACAGCGAGTCGAGCAGCTGCTCCAGCTGGCGCTGCAGCATCGTGAAGCCCACGGCGTCGGCCGGGACCACGGCCTCGGTGTCCTCGATGAGGTCGCCGAACTCGCTGTCCCCGTCTTCACCGAGCGGAGTGTGCAGCGAGATCGGCTCGCGGCCGTACTTCTGCACCTCGACGACCTTCTCGGGCGTCATGTCCAGCTCGCGGCTGAGCTCTTCGGGCGTGGGTTCGCGACCCAGGTCCTGCAGCATCTGGCGCTGCACGCGGGCCAGCTTGTTGATGACCTCGACCATGTGCACCGGGATGCGGATCGTGCGGGCCTGGTCGGCCATGGCACGCGTGATCGCCTGACGGATCCACCAGGTGGCGTACGTCGAGAACTTGAAGCCCTTGGTGTAGTCGAACTTCTCGACCGCGCGGATCAGGCCGAGGTTGCCCTCCTGGATCAGGTCCAGGAACTGCATGCCGCGACCGGTGTAGCGCTTGGCGAGGGAGACGACGAGACGCAGGTTGGCACCCAGCAGGTGGCTCTTCGCACGCTGGCCGTCGCGGGCGACCCACTGCAGGTCGAGTCCGAGCTGGCTGGCCTTCTCGGCAGCAGTCATCGTGGAGAGCTTCTCCTCGGCGAACAGCCCGGCCTCGATGCGCATCGCGAGCTCGACCTCTTCGGCCGCGTTCAGCAGGGCGACCTTTCCGATCTGCTTCAGGTAGTCCTTGACAGGGTCGGCGGTCGCACCGGTGATCTGCGTCGAGTAGACGGGCACGTCTTCGTCGTCATTCGACGAGATGACGATGGCACCTGTCGGCAGAGGCTCAGTGAACTTCGGCTTCGAGTCCTCGTCGTCCTCGTCGGGCTCTGCGGCGGGAGGAGTCTCGTCGTCTTCGACGATGTCTTCGGCCTTCTTCTTCTTCGCGGGCGCGCGCTTGGCGGCGGCCCGCTGCGCTGCCGTCTTGGGGGCCGGCTTCTCAGCCGCCTCCTCGACGGGAGCGTCGACCTCGGGAGCGTCGGCGGTCTTCTTCGTCCGGGTCTTCTTCGTCGTGGCAGGAGTCACGTTTCGCCTTTCACGGGGCCGCTCGCAGGCCCCGGAGCATTTCGGACACTAGTAAGACCCTTGTCAAGTCAGATCTCCGGAAAGATCGATTGACAACGGGTCAGACTCCTAGTATCGCACACGTGTGGGCATGCCGGTGCAATCGCCCGAAGTTCGCGCCTTCGACGTCAGCCTCGACCCGGTTTGTCCTCGTCGCCGCTGGGGCGAGAGGCGAGATAGCGCTCGAGCTCTGCAGCCAGTTCGTCAGCGCTCGGCAGGTCGCGCTCGTTGAAACCACCCTCGTCGTACGACCCGTCCTCGGGGTCACGGCCGGCCATATAGGCGTCATACCGGCGCTCGAGCCCCTGCACCATCTGCTGCAGCTCGTCGTTGCCGATCACCTGATCATCGACGCGGGTGCGATAGTCCTCTCGGCGTTCCTGCACCTCGTCGAGCAGGATCACCAGGCCGGTCGCGGCCATCAGCTTCTCGGCCGCCGCGATCACGGCGTCGGGGTTCTCGGTCTCGGCGAGGTAGTGGGGCACCAGCAGCACGAAGCCGACGACCCGCTCGCCGTGCTCGGCGAAGCGGAACTCGAGGAGGTGGCCCGCGGTCGCCGGCACCTGCGTGCGCGGACGCCAGACGGAATGCGCCACGGTGAGCTCGCGCCTGTTGCCGCTCACAGTCGTGCCGATGGGGCGGGTGTGCGGCACGGGCATGGCGATCGAGTGCACCCAGTTGAGCCCTGACACCTCGAATTCGTCGGCGAGTTCGAGCACCGTGCGCGCGAACTCGTTCCACGCGAAATCGGGCTCGTACCCGGCGAGGAGGAGGAACTTCTGGCCGAGAGCATCGGTCGCGAGCGACAGTTCGAGCCGTGCGGGGCGGAACTCGGTCAGATGGTCCTGATCGAACGAGATCACCGGGCGACGCGCGCGGTAGTCGAGGAGCACGTCGTTGTCGAAGACCACGACCGGCTGGGGAGAGGTCGTCTCGCGCAGGTGCTCGATGAGCCCCGAGACGGCGTTGCCTGCGTCGGTGAAACCCGTGAGGAGCAGGACCAGGGGCAGTCCGCGCGGCACGACCGGCGCGTTCGCTACACGTTCATGTATCTCTCCGGAGAAGGGCATGAGTCAATGCTACGAGCAGCGTCGGACGGCCGGGCGGTGACCTTCAAGCTGAGAGCGAACACCCGCTCGGCGACCGGACACGCGGCCGACCTAGGATGGAGTCATGACGCTTCCCGCGCTCTCGCGCACCTCAGATCAGTTCCCCGGAAGCGCTGCAGACGCCGCAGTGCTGGTCATCCCCGAGATCTCGGACTCGACGGAGTCGCTGAACGGCTATCCCGGACTCACCGAATCGCTGCAGGGCATCGGCTTCACCGGTTCGGCGTCCGCCTTCACCCGTGCCTATGCCCCCGAGGTGACGACTCTGCCGTTCGCCGTCGTCGGTGTCGGGCGCGCGCCGGACGCCCAGGCAGTGCGCAACGCGGTGGGCGCCGCTCTCCGTTCACTGACCGGCTTCGAGACGGTGTCCGTGGCATTGGCACCGGGCCTCGAGGAGTTCGCGGCAGCCGCCGCAGACGGTGCAGTGCTCGGCGCCTACCGGTTCGAGGGGTACCGCAAGGAATCGGGCAAGAGTCGCGCCTCCTCAGTCCTGTTGCACGCAGAACTCGACGACGCCGCCCTCTCCCGGTCGATCGCCGTCGGCGAGGCAGTGGCCCTGGTCAAGGACCTCGTGTTCGTCCCCGCCGAGTGGCAGAGCCCCACACAGCTCGCGCAGAGCGCGGCAGACAGTGTCTCGGGTCTGGCAGACGTCACCGTCGAGATCCTCGACGAGGACGCCCTCGCCGAGCAGGGATTCGGCGGCATCCTCGGCGTCGGTCAGGGCTCCGACAGGCCTCCGCGCCTCGTCCGACTCGACTATGCGCCCGCGAAGGCGACACGCCACATCGCCCTCGTCGGCAAGGGCATCACATTCGACACCGGCGGACTCTCGCTCAAGCCGGCAGCCTCGATGGTCGGGATGAAGTTCGACATGGCGGGCGCAGCGACGAGTGTCGCCGCGCTGCGCGCGATCGCCGCCCTCGGCCTGCCCGTGCACGTCACGGCCTGGCTCTGCATCACCGACAACATGCCCTCCGGGCGCGCACTGCGTCCCGGCGACGTCATCCGCATCCTCGACGGCACGACCGTCGAGGTCCCGAACACGGATGCCGAGGGCCGCCTGGTCATGGCCGACGGCCTCGTGGCCGCCAGCCGTGAGAACCCCGACGTCATCATCGACGTCGCTACTCTCACCGGCGCGATCGTCATGGCACTCGGACACCGTCACACCGGTGTGTTCGGTGACGACGCCGCGGTCGCCGAGTTCCTCACCGCCACCGACGCAGCCGACGAACTGGCCTGGCACATGCCGCTCCCGGCGTACATGGAGGACTCGCTCGACTCCCCCATCGCCGACATGCAGAACGCGAACATGAGCGATCGCATGGGCGGGGCCTCGTATGCCGGTCTCTTCCTGCGCCGCTTCGTCGGCCGCGTCTCGGAAGAGAAGGACGCCCCCCGCATCCCCTGGGTGCACCTCGACATCGCCGGTTCCGGCGAGCACAACGGGGCGCCGTACGGGTTCACCGACAAGGGCCCCACAGGAGCGATGGTCCGATCGATCATCGCGTTCGCCGAAGCATCCCACAAGGAGGCATGACCATGACCACGCACACCTTCGACATCGTCGTCCTGGGCGGAGGCAGCGGCGGATACGCCGCCGCCCTGCGTGCGAGCGAACTCGGCAAGTCCGTCGCGCTCATCGAGAAGGACAAGGTCGGCGGCACGTGCCTGCACCGCGGCTGCATCCCGACGAAAGCGCTGCTGCACGCGGCAGAGGTCGCCGAGCATGTGCGAGATGCCGCGCATGTCGGCATTTCGGCGACTCTGGAGGGAATCGATCCCGCAGGTGTCCGCGCCTACCGCGAGGGAATCGTCGCGAAGAAGTACAAGGGTCTCGAGGGTCTGGTGAAGGCTCGGGGCATCACGACCGTCGCGGGCTTCGGCCGCCTGAACGCCGACCGCTCGGTGAGCGTGGGCGATGACGTGTACGTCGGCACAGACGTGGTCCTCGCCACCGGCTCCTACAGCCGGACTCTTCCCGGGCTCGAGATCGGCGGCCGGATCCTCACCAGCGAGCAGGCGCTGTCGCTCGATGTCATCCCCGAGCGGGTGCTGGTGCTCGGCGGAGGCGTCATCGGCGTCGAGTTCGCCAGCGTGTGGCGCTCGTTCGGCACCGAGGTCACCATCATCGAGGCACTGCCCCACCTCGTCCCTAACGAGGACATCGCGATGAGCAAGGGACTCGAGCGGGCCTTCCGGCGCCGCGGAATCCAGTATTCGCTCGGCGTCCGCTTCCAGAATGCGACTCAGGACGACAGCTCGGTCACCGTCACACTCGAGGACGGCAAGGAGTTCACCGCCGACTACCTGCTCGTCGCTGTGGGGCGCGGACCCGTCACGGCCGACCTCGGCTTCGAAGAGGCGGGGGTGACCCTCGACCGCGGCTTCGTCACCGTCGACGAGGATCTCCGGACCGGTGTCCCCGGAGTGTGGGCCGTCGGGGACATCACACCCGGGCTGCAGCTCGCGCACCGCGGGTTCCAGCAGGGCATCGCGGTCGCAGAACGCATCGCCGGGCTCTCCCCCGCACACGTTCCCGACATCCAGATCCCGAAGGTCACCTATTCGAGCCCCGAGGTCGCCTCCGTCGGCGTCACGGAAGAAGCGGCCGTCGCCGAGCACGGCGCGGATGCCGTGGTGGCGTACGAGTACAACCTCGCAGGGAACGGCAAGAGCGAGATCATCGGCACCGGCGGGCTCGTGAAGGTCGTCCGACGCAAAGACGGCCCGGTCATCGGCGTCCACCTGCTCGGCGACCGTGTGGGCGAGCTCATCACCGAGGGCCAGCTGGCCGTCGCGTGGGAAGCCCACCCCGAGGACATCGCCCCCCTGATCCACGCGCATCCCACGCAGAGCGAGGCACTCGGAGAAGCCTTCCTCGCCCTCGCGGGAAAGCCGCTGCACGCCCTCTGAACACCAACCGGTGAACAGTTCACTAAGCTAGACACGCGTCATTTAACTTCCTGAAGGAGACTCAGTCATGAGCACATCCGTCGTCCTCCCCCCTCTCGGCGAGAGCGTCACAGAGGGCACCGTCACCCGCTGGCTCAAGCAGGTGGGAGACACCGTTCAGGCGGATGAGGGCCTGCTCGAGATCTCGACCGACAAGGTCGACACCGAGATCCCCTCTCCTGTCACCGGTGTGATCGAGGAGATCCTCGTCGCCGAGGACGAGACCATCGAGGTCGGCGCGCTGCTCGCGCGCATCGGCGACGGCAGCGCCTCCGCTCCGGCAGATGACGCCCCCGCGGCCGCTGCCCCCGCCGCCGAGGAGGTCCCCGAGCCGGCCGCGCCGCAGGCCGAGGCTCCCGCAG
>NZ_JBGFFH010000005.1:0-235079 GCF_056175745.1 Microbacterium sp. LjRoot205
GAGCGCCACCGTCGCGGTTGTATCCACCGGAACGAGGTGCGTCGTTGTCGCGGCGCGGGGCGCCACCGTCGCGGCTGTACCCACCGGAACGAGGAGCACCGCCATCGCGGCTGTATCCACCGGAACGAGGTGCGCCACCGTCACGGTTGTACCCACCGGAACGAGGAGCACCACCATCGCGGTTGTACCCGCCCGAACGAGGAGCGCCACCATCGCGGTTGTATCCACCGGAACGAGGTGCGTCGTTGTCGCGGCGCGGGGCGCCACCGTCGCGGTTGTACCCACCGGAACGAGGAGCGCCACCATCACGGTTGTACCCGCCCGAACGAGGAGCGTCATTGTCGCGGCGCGGGGCGCCACCATCACGGTTGTAGCCACCGGAACGAGGTGCGTCGTTGTCGCGGCGCGGCGCACCACCATCACGGTTGTAGCCACCAGAGCGCGGTGCGCCACCATCGCGGTTGTACCCGCCCGAACGAGGAGCGTCATTGTCGCGGCGCGGGGCACCACCGTCACGGTTGTACCCACCAGAACGAGGCGCGCCACCATCACGGTTGTAACCGCCAGAACGCGGTGCGCCACCATCGCGGTTGTACCCGCCCGAACGAGGAGCACCACCATCACGGCTGTAACCGCCCGAACGAGAACCGTCATTGTCGCGGCGCGGGGCACCACCGTCACGGTTGTACCCACCGGAACGCGGTGCGCCACCATCACGGTTGTAACCGCCGGAACGAGGACCGTCATTGTCCCGGCGCGGGGCACCACCGTCGCGGCTGTACCCACCCGTACGAGGGGCACCACCATCGCGGTTATACCCACCGGAACGCGGAGCGCCACCATCACGGTTATACCCACCCGAACGCGGAGCACCACCATCACGGTTGTATCCGCCCTCGCGTCGGGGCGCGTCATCACGACGCGGACGGCCGCTGCGGTTCTGATCCGAGCGCCCTCCGGAAGGTCGGTGACCGCGCGATCCATTGTCGTCGTTGCGACGCGGACGGCGCTCTTCCTCTTCCGGCATGATGCTCCCTGTTCTAGATGTTGTTAACGCAAAATGGCCACCCAACGATGGGTGGCCATTTGCTTAAAAGAAGTCCGGCGGTGTCCTACTCTCCCACAGGGTCCCCCCTGCAGTACCATCGGCGCTGTGAGGCTTAGCTTCCGGGTTCGGAATGTAACCGGGCGTTTCCCTCACGCTATGGCCGCCGAAACACTATAGATGTTTCAATCAAAACACATAACAAAGTCATTGTCATGCGGTTCTCGACCGTACATCGAGAACCACTCAGTGGACGCGTAGCACCAACAAACGGTGTGTTATCAAGTCATCGGCTTATTAGTACCAGTCAGCTGCATGCATTACTGCACTTCCACATCTGGCCTATCAACCCAGTAGTCTGGCTGGGAGCCTCTCACCCGAAGGTATGGAAATCTCATCTTGAGGCCGGCTTCCCGCTTAGATGCTTTCAGCGGTTATCCATCCCGAACGTAGCTAATCAGCGGTGCTCCTGGCGGAACAACTGACACACCAGAGGTTCGTCCAACCCGGTCCTCTCGTACTAGGGTCAGATCCTCTCAAATTTCCTACGCGCGCAGCGGATAGGGACCGAACTGTCTCACGACGTTCTAAACCCAGCTCGCGTACCGCTTTAATGGGCGAACAGCCCAACCCTTGGGACCTACTCCAGCCCCAGGATGCGACGAGCCGACATCGAGGTGCCAAACCATGCCGTCGATATGGACTCTTGGGCAAGATCAGCCTGTTATCCCCGAGGTACCTTTTATCCGTTGAGCGACAGCGCTTCCACAAGCCACTGCCGGATCACTAGTCCCGACTTTCGTCCCTGCTCGACCTGTCAGTCTCACAGTCAAGCTCCCTTGTGCACTTACACTCGACACCTGATTGCCAACCAGGTTGAGGGAACCTTTGGGCGCCTCCGTTACTTTTTGGGAGGCAACCGCCCCAGTTAAACTACCCACCATGCACTGTCCCTGAACCGGATTACGGTTCGAAGTTAGATATCCAGAGTGACCAGAGTGGTATTTCAACAATGACTCCACATGAACTGGCGTCCATGCTTCACAGTCTCCCACCTATCCTACACAAGCCACACCGAACACCAATACAAAGCTATAGTAAAGGTCACGGGGTCTTTCCGTCCTGCTGCGCGTAACGAGCATCTTTACTCGTAATGCAATTTCGCCGAGTTCGCGGTTGAGACAGTTGGGAAGTCGTTACGCCATTCGTGCAGGTCGGAACTTACCCGACAAGGAATTTCGCTACCTTAGGATGGTTATAGTTACCACCGCCGTTTACTGGGGCTTAAATTCTCAGCTTCGCCTTGCGGCTAACCGGTCCTCTTAACCTTCCAGCACCGGGCAGGCGTCAGTCCGTATACATCGTCTTGCGACTTGGCACGGACCTGTGTTTTTAGTAAACAGTCGCTACCCACTAGTCTCTGCGGCCTCCAAACGCTTTCGGAGCAAGTCCTAATACGTCGAAGGCCCCCCTTCTCCCGAAGTTACGGGGGCATTTTGCCGAGTTCCTTAACCACGATTCTCTCGATCTCCTTGGTATTCTCTACCTGACCACCTGAGTCGGTTTGGGGTACGGGCGGCTGGAACCTCGCGTCGATGCTTTTCTTGGCAGCATAGGATCATCCACTTTTTATCCGCATCGTGTCTCAGCCTATGTGAGAGACGGATTTGCCTATCTCTCGGCCTACGCACTTGCACCGGGACAACCATCGCCCGGCTGGACTACCTTCCTGCGTCACACCTGTTAATACGCTAACCGCACCAGAATGGGGTCGTGCGCTAGGCCCAACGCGTCACCCCGAAGGGATCAGTCACTGGGATTCAGACACTTAGCACTACTGGATTAGCTTGGGCGGTTCTTCGCCGGTACGGGAATATCAACCCGTTGTCCATCGACTACGCCTGTCGGCCTCGCCTTAGGTCCCGACTTACCCAGGGAAGATTAGCTTGACCCTGGAACCCTTGGTCTTTCGGAGGACGTGTTTCTCACACGTCTTTCGCTACTCATGCCTGCATTCTCACTCGTGTAGCCTCCACGGCTGGTTTACACCGCCGCTTCGCTGGCCACACGACGCTCTCCTACCCATCAACACGGCTGGACCACGAAGGCCTACCAATAATGTCAATGCCACAACTTCGGTGGCGTGCTTGAGCCCCGTTACATTGTCGGCGCGGAATCACTTGACCAGTGAGCTATTACGCACTCTTTCAAGGGTGGCTGCTTCTAAGCCAACCTCCTGGTTGTCAAGGCAACTCCACATCCTTTCCCACTTAGCACGCGCTTTGGGACCTTAGTTGGTGGTCTGGGTTGTTTCCCTCTCGACTATGAAGCTTATCCCCCACAGTCTCACTGCTGCGCTCTCACTTACCGGCATTCGGAGTTTGGCTGACGTCAGTAACCTTGTAGGGCCCATCGGCCATCCAGTAGCTCTACCTCCGGCAAGAAACACGCAACGCTGCACCTAAATGCATTTCGGAGAGAACCAGCTATCACGAAGTTTGATTGGCCTTTCACCCCTATCCACAGCTCATCCCCTCAGTTTTCAACCTAAGTGGGTTCGGTCCTCCACGACGTCTTACCGTCGCTTCAACCTGGCCATGGATAGATCACTTCGCTTCGGGTCTAGGACATGCGACTGAATCGCCCTATTCAGACTCGCTTTCGCTACGGCTACCCCTCAACGGGTTAACCTCGCCACATATCGCTAACTCGCAGGCTCATTCTTCAAAAGGCACGCTGTCACAGCTACTAAGGCTGCTCCAACGGTTTGTAAGCAAACGGTTTCAGGTACTATTTCACTCCCCTCCCGGGGTACTTTTCACCTTTCCCTCACGGTACTTGTCCGCTATCGGTCATCTGGGAGTATTTAGGCTTATCAGGTGGTCCTGACAGATTCACACGGGATTTCACGGGCCCCGTGCTACTTGGGATACTCTTCGCGCCAAGGGTGGCATTTCGACTACGGGGTTGGCACCCTCTATGACCGGCCTTTCAAGACCGTTCGTCTATACCATCTTGTAACGCCGCCATCTCGGCAGAGATGACTGAAAAGTCCCACAACCCCCAACGTGCAACGCCTGCCGGCTATCACACACGCTAGGTTTAGCCTGTTCCGGTTTCGCTCGCCACTACTAACGGAATCGCGGTTGCTTTCTCTTCCTGTGGGTACTGAGATGTTTCACTTCCCCACGTTCCCTCTACCCGCCCTATATATTCAGGCGGGAGTCACTAGGTCGGCACGCCGCCCAGCGGGGTTTCCCCATTCGGACACCCTCGGATCAAAACTTGCTTATCAGTTCCCCGAGGCTTATCGCAGATTGCTACGTCCTTCTTCGGCTCCAGATGCCAAGGCATTCACCGTTTGCTCTTAAAGACTTGATAAATCACATGAGTTTGAATCAGAATCGACACCAGGCACACGGCCTGGCTTGAAATTGACTAATGATCTTTAAGATCATCTTGTGCAACCGATCAAAGATCAGTTGCAAGATGCTCGCGTCCACTGTGTAGTTCTCAAAGTACGGGCGGTACCCCTTCCCGCCTCCCCCACAGGGGAAACAACAAGAGGCCCAGAGGTACAGAAACGATCSGAAGATCGCATCCGGTCCCTCAGGACCCAACAGCGTGCAGACACCCCGCTCACGAAGCCCCMCTTTCCAACCAACCCGAAGGCCAGCGTACTCACGAGACTCAGCTGCGCTGATGTCATGTCAAATGTTCCACCCATGAGCTCCCAGCGAGAAACGAACGTCCTCGATCTGGGTTCTGGACTCCGAAGAGTCAGATGCTCCTTAGAAAGGAGGTGATCCAGCCGCACCTTCCGGTACGGCTACCTTGTTACGACTTAGTCCTAATTACCGATCCCACCTTCGACGGCTCCCTCCACAAGGGTTAGGCCACCGGCTTCAGGTGTTACCGACTTTCATGACTTGACGGGCGGTGTGTACAAGACCCGGGAACGTATTCACCGCAGCGTTGCTGATCTGCGATTACTAGCGACTCCGACTTCATGAGGTCGAGTTGCAGACCTCAATCCGAACTGGGACCGGCTTTTTGGGATTCGCTCCACCTCGCGGTATTGCAGCCCTTTGTACCGGCCATTGTAGCATGCGTGAAGCCCAAGACATAAGGGGCATGATGATTTGACGTCATCCCCACCTTCCTCCGAGTTGACCCCGGCAGTATCCCATGAGTTCCCACCATTACGTGCTGGCAACATAGAACGAGGGTTGCGCTCGTTGCGGGACTTAACCCAACATCTCACGACACGAGCTGACGACAACCATGCACCACCTGTTTACGAGTGTCCAAAGAGTTGACCATTTCTGGCCCGTTCTCGTATATGTCAAGCCTTGGTAAGGTTCTTCGCGTTGCATCGAATTAATCCGCATGCTCCGCCGCTTGTGCGGGTCCCCGTCAATTCCTTTGAGTTTTAGCCTTGCGGCCGTACTCCCCAGGCGGGGAACTTAATGCGTTAGCTGCGTCACGGAATCCGTGGAATGGACCCCACAACTAGTTCCCAACGTTTACGGGGTGGACTACCAGGGTATCTAAGCCTGTTTGCTCCCCACCCTTTCGCTCCTCAGCGTCAGTTACGGCCCAGAGATCTGCCTTCGCCATCGGTGTTCCTCCTGATATCTGCGCATTCCACCGCTACACCAGGAATTCCAATCTCCCCTACCGCACTCTAGTCTGCCCGTACCCACTGCAGGCCGGAGGTTGAGCCTCCGGATTTCACAGCAGACGCGACAAACCGCCTACGAGCTCTTTACGCCCAATAATTCCGGATAACGCTTGCGCCCTACGTATTACCGCGGCTGCTGGCACGTAGTTAGCCGGCGCTTTTTCTGCAGGTACCGTCACTTTCGCTTCTTCCCTGCTAAAAGAGGTTTACAACCCGAAGGCCGTCATCCCTCACGCGGCGTTGCTGCATCAGGCTTGCGCCCATTGTGCAATATTCCCCACTGCTGCCTCCCGTAGGAGTCTGGGCCGTGTCTCAGTCCCAGTGTGGCCGGTCACCCTCTCAGGCCGGCTACCCGTCGACGCCTTGGTGAGCCATTACCTCACCAACAAGCTGATAGGCCGCGAGCCCATCCCCAACCAATAAATCTTTCCAGTAGCTGACCATGCGGTCGCCACTCGTATCCAGTATTAGACGCCGTTTCCAGCGCTTATCCCAGAGTCAGGGGTAGGTTGCTCACGTGTTACTCACCCGTTCGCCACTGATCCCACAGAGCAAGCTCCGTGTTCACCGTTCGACTTGCATGTGTTAAGCACGCCGCCAGCGTTCATCCTGAGCCAGGATCAAACTCTCCGTAAAAAAGAAATGCATACGACACCGGGAAAACGGTGACGCAGCGAGTTTGATGCTGACCAAAGAGACGAATTCATTGCTGACTTCATCCGAATGCCAACCCCACAAGGAGGTTGGTCTTTGATCCAAAGGAATTCTCACCCAGCCGAAGCTAGACGAGGATAATTTGGCATTTGACAAGTGCACGCTGTTGAGTTCTCAAGGATCGGATGCTCCCACGACCCAGTCATCACAACCAGGCCCGAAGGGCAACTTCTCTATCTTATCTTCGCATTTCCGGCTGTCAAATCGACACGCCGTGATGTTCAGAACCAGATCTGCAGCTCGGGGCTCAAGGCCGCCGAGGCAACTTCACTAGTTTATCCGTTCCGGACTCGCTGTCAAATCGACCGCTTGTCCGTAGTGGAAGCTCCAGGTCAGACAGAAGTGTGTCTGGGATCTGCTCCGAGGAGCTGATCGAGTGGAGGTGGTTCTCCGCTTGAGGGGGGTGAAGCTCTCGGCCTCTCCGCTTCCCTGTGGGGCGAACAAGTAATAAGTTACGTGGGTTCCGGGGTTCCGGCAAATCCGGGTTGTCCGCCGGGCGTGTCGCCCGGCGGACAGGGGATTCAGGCTCCGAGGACCAGCTTCAGCTGCTCGACCGCCCAGTCGAGCTCGGTCGCCCGGATGACGAGCGGCGGCGCGATGCGGATGGTCTGCCCATGCGTGTCTTTCACCAGCACCCCACGGTCGAGCAGCTTCTCGGCGATCTCACGCCCGGTGCCCTTGGCGGGGTCGATGTCGACGCCTGCCCACAGGCCGGCGATGCGCACCTCGGTGACGCCATGACCCTTCAGCGGTTCGAGAGCGGCTCCGAGGTGAGCGCCGAGTGCGCGAGCGCGCTCCTGGAACTCCCCCGATTCGAGCATCTCGACGACCCGCAGCCCGACGGCCGCGGCGAGCGGGTTGCCTCCGAAGGTCGAGCCGTGCTCGCCCGGACGGATGACTCCGAGCACGTCGGCATCGCCCACCACAGCGGACACCGGCAGGATGCCGCCGCCCAGCGCCTTGCCCAGCAGGTACAGGTCGGGCACGACGCCCTCGCGATCGCACGCGAAGGTCTCGCCGACACGTCCGAGTCCGGACTGGATCTCATCTGCGATGAACAGCACGTTCTTCTCGTCGCAGATCTCGCGGATGCGGCGCAGGTATCCCTCCGGCGGGATCACCACCCCGCCCTCACCCTGGATCGGCTCGATCAGCACGGCGGCGGTGTCGTCGGTGATCGCGGCGGCGACGGCATCCGCATCCGCGTAGGGGACCACGTCGAAGCCCGGCGTGTAGGGACCGAAGTCCGCCCGCGCCTGCTCGTCGTCGCTGAAGCTGACGATCGTGGTGGTGCGGCCGTGGAAGTTCCCGGCGGCGACGATGATCCGCGCCCGGCCGTCCGCGATGCCCTTGACGCGGTACCCCCAGGCTCGGGCGACCTTGATGCCCGTCTCGACCGCTTCGGCGCCCGTGTTCATCGGCAGCACCATGTCTTTGCCCGCCAGCTTCGCGAGCGCCGCCGCGAACGGCTCGAGCCGATCGCTCTGGAATGCCCGGCTGACGAGCGTGACCCGACCGAGCTGCTCGGTGAGAGCAGCGACGAGCGCAGGATGCCGGTGGCCGAAGTTCACGGCCGAATAGGCGGCGAGCAGGTCGAGGTAGCGCTTGCCCTCGACATCCGTCACCCAGGCTCCGTCACCGCGGGCGATGTTGACCGGCAGGGGGTGATAGTTGTGGGCGACGTGCGGCTCAGCCGACACCTCGGCGTCGACCGCGGTCACGCCTCACCGCGCAGTTCGAGGGTGCAGCACTTGATGCCGCCGCCGCCGAGCAGCAGCTCGGAGAGGTCGATCATGATCGGGTTGTAGCCGCGCTCGCGCAGCTGCTTCTCGAAACCGAGGGCGCGCGGCGAGATGACCACGTTGTAGCCGTCGCTCGCCGAGTTGAGACCGAACACCGATCCGTCTTCGTCCGAGACGAGGATCGCATCCGGGAAGCGCTCCTCGAGGACGGCGCGGCTCTCGTCGTCGAAGGCGCCGGGCAGATACGCGATGTTCGCGCGCTCGGGGCCGCCGTTCTCGACACCCTGCACGGGGTCGAGCACCGCGATCGCGGTGTCGAGGTGATAGAAGCGCGGGTCGACGAGGTTGAGAGACACGACCTCGCGGCCGAACACCTCTCCGACCTCGCGGTGGCTGTCGCCGGTCGAGCGGAACCCGGTGCCCGCGAGGATCACATCGCCGACGAGCAGGAAGTCACCCTCGCCCTCGTTGACCTCTTCGGGGAGCACGGTGTCGTAGCCGGCACCGCGGAACCAGTCCGCGAACGCGGGGGCCTCTCCCTGACGCTCGACGAAGCGGAACTTCGGCACATAGGCGCGGCCGTCGATCAGGAACCCGCCGTTCGCGGTGTAGACCATGTCGGGATACCCGGCGAGGGGCTCGATCAGCTCGACCTCGTGGCCGAGCTCGAGGTAGAGGTCGTGCAGCTTCTGCCACTGCTCGACGGCCCGTGCGGTGTCGGTCGGCTTCGCCGGCTCCATCCACGGGTTGATCGAGTAGTTCACCGTGAAGTGCGACGGCTTGCACATCAGATAGTGACGGTGGTGTGCGGTGCGGACCGGGGTTGCGGTCTCGGATGCCGGCGCGGTGGTTTCGACAGACATGGGGCTCCTCGAACGGATGCGGCGGACGCTGTCCAGGGGCCCGGCGGTCCTTCGACCCGCGTCGCTCGGTGAGAGCCGACGCCAGGGGGAAGATGCGACTCGGGCACGCCAGCATCCATTCTGTCATCCGCCCCTGAACGCCGCCAGAGCGCGGCCCGTCGCGGTCAGGGTCCGTGCACGACCACCTTGCCCACCGTGTGGCCCGCTTCGAGGTGGGCCAGGGCGGCGGATGCCTCGTCGAAGGGGTACTCCCGCTCGACGACCGGCGTGATGCGCCCCTCAGCGGTGAGCTCGAGCAGCTTGGCGAGGATCTCGGGGCGCGGTGTCGCCGCCAGCGGGCGGATGCGGCGACGCGACCCGATCGACAGGAACACCGCCTTGAGGATGCGAGGTATCGGCCCGAGGACGTGCCCTCCGTCGCCTGCCACGAGCACCACCGAGCCGCCGGGCACGACGAGGCGCTGCAGTTCGCGAAGGCCCAGGCCGCCGGCGATGTCGATCACCGCGTCGAAATGCGCGGCCGGCAGGTCGGCCAGCGGTGAGGTGCGGTGGTCGAGGGTGCGCACGGCGCCGAGGTGCTCGACGAGCCGGAAGTTGCGTTCTCCGCACGTGGCCCAGACCTCGGCCCCGCGCAGCGCTGCGAGCTGCACGGCGAATGTGCCGACTCCCCCGGACGCACCGATCACGAGAACGCGCGGGATGTGTCCGGCCGCAGTGCCCTTGGCGGCACGGAAGCCGATCCCCGCACGGTCGAGTGCCTGCCAGGCCGTGCCCGCCGAGATCGTCAGGCACGCGGCGGTCTCGGAGGTGACGTCGGGCGGGATCGGCACGAGACGCGCAGCGGACGCAGCGACATGCGACGCGAGTCCCCCGCCCCCGGTGAGCTCGCCGACGACACGCTCTCCGAGCTCGGCGCCGATCGCGTTCGGGCCCACTGCCACGACGGTTCCGGCGACCTCCATCCCGCGCACCGGGTACTTGGGGCGCGTCAGCCCGAAGATGGGGCGCACGAGCAGCGGATCGCCGAGCATGAGACGCACGTCGCCGGCGTGGAGCGCGGTCGCCTCGACTCGCAGCACCACCTCGCCCGACCGCGGGGTGGGAACGGGGATCTGCTCGAGGCGGAAGCCATCGGCCGAGCCGTAGGTCTCGCGACGCCACGCCGGCATCATCTCGGTCTCGTTCGTCGGGGTCTTGTCGGTCTCGGTCACGTCACACCTCCGTGCTCGTGGGTTGCGGGTACTGGAACAGGTCGTCGAGCCCCACGCCGAAAGCGCGGGCGATCTGGAACGCGAGCTCGAGCGACGGGGAGTACTTCTCCTGCTCGATCGCGATGAGCGTCTGCCTGGTCACGCCGATGCTGCGGGCGAGTTCGGCCTGGGTGAGTCCGGCCGCTTCGCGGTGAGCGCGGATGCGGTTGGAGACGAGCGTGGGCTTGACCATCAGACGAGTCCCCGACGGTAGGCGACGACTCGCGCGACGCTGCCGACCATGGCCGAGACGGCGAACCCCGCGAACATGGTGTTGGCGATCCAGAAGAGGTCGGCGCCCACCGCGCAGAGGGTGATCACGCCGAGACCGGCGATCACGACGAAGGACTGTTCGACCCGACTGCCCATGCGGCTGATGTCGCGGTCGCGGACATCGGACTTGCCGACCCCGTCGGGATCCTTCGCACCGGCGATCATCCCCCAGACGATGCTGAGCACGATCGTGGCCACGATGCCGAGACCGATCGTCCACATCATGAGCGGGAACCAGTCGACATCGGTCACCGGTCCGCCGGCGGCCTGCTGCAGCACGATGACGACATACGCCCCGATCACCACCGCGCCGACGATGAGACCGGCCCAGGCGTTGCGCTCTTCGTAGACCATGATGCCTCCCATGTAAAAGATTCTTGACACGAGAGTACGCCTGCGGCATCCGCTGTGTCAAGAATTCTTTACATGCGGGGTCTGTTGGCCAGGTCGCATCGACAGGGGTGGTCGGAAGAGCATCCGAATCGCCCGTTTCGGATGCTCTTTCGACCATTCACAGCGGCGGTAGGTGCGTGGTCGACCGCGGGTGAGGGGATGCCGGAGATGGCGAGGGCCGAACGGATGCCGAAGCGCGACCGCCTCAGATGACCGCGGCGCTCCAGCCGTCGGGGTTGCCGTAACGGTGCGCGGTGATCGCGATCGCCTGCTCGTGCACGAAGGGCAGCAGCTCGATGCGCCCGGCAGAGGTGACCTCGCCGTCGTACACCGCGAGGTCGGGGTCGCCGCCCACAGCCGCGGCGAGCGCACGGTGCAGCGCGGACACGGATTCGCGCGGGCCGACCAGTCTTGCCCTGCTCGGGCACAGCTCATCGTCGCCGAGAGACTCGCGCACCTCGCTCGAGTCGCCGCGACGCCGCATCCGCTCGATCCATTCGTCGTCGGTCTCCATGTAGACGACCGCGCCGAGTTCGGCGAGCGCGTGGCGCACTGCCGGGGGCAGCCCGACGGGGGTCGACAGCACGAATCCGGCCCCGGCGCGCACCGCGGCGATGACGACGCGCAGCAGCTCCTGCCAGCCGGCGTCCGCAGTGGCCCTGATCGCGACCGGCACCGGGCGGTAGCGGAACAGGTTGCGCTCGACACCCAGGTGAGACACATCGCGCACCTGGCCGAACTCGCGATCCCACGCGAGGGCGTCCGACAGCGCCGAACGACGCAGCCACTCGAACGCCTCGAAGCCGAGCGAGGGCTGCGCCGCCTCGATCAGGTCGGTGATGCGCGAGTCGAGCCCACGCAGATGCAGCGTGCTCGACACCGTGCCGGATCCGCTCGAGCGCCAGGACCCGAGCCCGATCAGGTAGTTCGGTCCGCCCGCCTTGGCCCCGGGGCCGACCGATGAGCGCTTCCACCCGCCGAACGGCTGACGCTGCACGATCGCGCCGGTGATGCCGCGGTTCACATAGAGGTTTCCGGCCTGCACCCGGTCGAGCCACAGGGCGAGCTCGGCCGGGTCCTGCGTGTGCAGTCCCGCCGTCAGGCCGTACTCGACCGCGTTCTGCAGCTCGATCGCCCGCTCGAGCGTCGGGGCGTGCATGATGCCCAGCACCGGCCCGAAGAACTCCTCGGTGTGGAAGCGCGACCCCGGCTGCACCTCGACGCGGATGCCCGGCCGCCAGAGCCGACCGGTGGGGTCATCGTCCGAGAGGGCGGGCTCGATGAGCCACTTCTCGTCGCGGTCGAGTTCGGTGAGCGCCCAGGCGAGCTTGCCCTCGGGACGCTCGATCACGGGCCCGACCTCGGCCAGCGGATCGGTCGGCCAGCCGACGTGCAGCGACCGAGTCGCATCGGCCAGCTGACGGGCGAATCTCTTCGACCGCCCGACCGGTCCGACGAGGATCGCGAGCGACGCCGCCGAGCACTTCTGCCCCGCATGCCCGAAGGCGCTGCGCACCAGATCGGCGACGGCGAGATCGAGATCGGCCGACGGGGTGATGATCATCGCGTTCTTGCCGCTCGTCTCGGCGAGCAGCGGCAGGTCGGGCCGCCACGAGCGGAACAGGGCAGCGGTCTCCCATGACCCGGTGAGGATGACGCGGTCCACCGACTCGTGCGAGATCAGCTCACGGCCGAGGTCGCCCTCCTCGATGTCCACGAGCGCGAGCACATCGCGCGGAACACCGACCTCCCACAGGATCTCGGCGATGACGGCGGCGCAGCGGCGCGATTGCGGGGCGGGCTTGAAGACGACTCCCGAGCCTGCGGCGAGCGCGGCGAGCACTCCCCCGGCCGGGATGGCGAGCGGGAAGTTCCACGGTGGGGTGACGACGGTGACGCGCGCGGGTTCGAATGCGGCGCCGGCGACGGCATCCAGCTCTCTGGCCTTGGCTGCGTAGTAGCGGGCGAAGTCGACGGCCTCGCTGACTTCGACGTCGGCCTCGGCGAACACCTTGCCGGTCTCGGAGGCGGCGACCTCGATGAGGTCTCCGCGGCGCCCCTCGAGTGCGGCCGCCGCGCGCAGCAGCACCTCGGCGCGTTCGGTGGCCGGCCGCGCGCCCCACAGGGCAGCGGCCTCCCGCACCCCGGCGATCGTGCTCTCGAGCGTGTCGGCGTCGTCGACGCGGGCCGCGTCGATCGTCGAGACACCGAGCGTCGAGTCGGCGATGCGCTCATGGATCTCGCGCGCCCAGTCACGGTTGGCCGGAAGCGACGGATCGCTGTCAGGAGTGTTCGCGAAGCCGGGGGCACCGCCGGTCGCCTCGTCGAGCTCGCGCGGGGCATAGACCGCCGTCTCGAGGAACGGCCCGCCCGTGTCATCCGCACCGCGGGAGATGCCGAGCACCGCCTGGGTCAGACCCTCTTCGGGCGCGGGCGCCACGGGCACCGGGCGCATCGACTCGTGCACCGGCGCCAGTCGGTCCTGGCCGCGCAGCGCGCCCACCCGCAGCGTCGACGACGTCGAACGATCGAGGGCGTCGAGGAACCTGTCCCGCTCGCGCACGAAGAGCGTCTCGTCGTCGCCCAGCCGGAACGCGGCGGAGAGGAAGTTGTCACTCGACGCGTTCTCTTCGAGCCGGCGGACGAGATAGCTGATGGCGACATCGAACTCGCCCGGGTTCACGACCGGCACGTAGAGCAGCACCTCGCCGACCTCGCGCGACACTGCCTGCACCTGCCCCTGCGCCATGCCGAGCAGCATCTCGAACTCGACCGGCGGCTGGGAGGCCGTGGTCGCGGCAGCGGCGTCGGCGCCGCCCGCTCGAACCCCGCGCTCCCCCGCGAGCAACCAGGCATAGGCGATGCCGAACAGGTTGTGGCCCGCGATGCCCAGGCGCACCGCGTCGACGTTCTCAGGCCGCAGCGCCCAGTCGAGGCAGCGCAGATAGTTGGCGTCGGTGTCGAGCTTGGTGTCGTAGGTGGCCTGAGCCCATCCGTGCATGCGCGCCTCGACCCGCTCCATCGCGAGGTTGGCTCCCTTGACGAGCCGCACCTTGATGGGGGCTCCGCCATGGTCGACCCGCTCGCGCGCCCAGGCGGTGAGCTGCTGCAGTGCCGGCAGGGCGTCAGGCAGATACGCCTGCAGCACGATTCCCGCCTCGAGACCGTCGAGGCGGGGATCCTCGAGGATGCGGGTGAACACCGCGATCGTCAGGTCGAGGTCGCGGTACTCCTCCATGTCGAGGTTGATGAAGGTGCGATCCGAGGCGGCCGTCAGATACAGCGGAAGCAGTCGCTCGACGACCGACTCGACGACCTCGTCGAACGCCCACATCGAGATGTGGCTGACGATCGCCGACACCTTGACCGACACGTAGTCGACATCGGGGCGACGGATCAGCTCGTGGATGCCGTCGAGCCGCCGCCGCGCCTCGTCCTCACCCAGCACCGCCTCACCGAGCAGATTGAGGTTGAGCCGAGCACCCGATTCACGGATCTTCGCGATCGCCGGTCCGAGCTTCGCGGGGCGGGCGTCGACCACCAGGTGGCCGACCATGTCACGCAGCACCCGACGCGCGATGGGAACCACGGGGGTCGGCAGCATCTGGGCGACGCCGCCGCCGAGCCGCACGGCAGACCGCAGGTACCAGGGCAGGAAGTCGGGCACGATCGGAGCGATGCGGTGCAGCTGGGATGCCGCGGCGCTCAGGCTCTCGGGGCGCATGACGCCGTCGACGAATCCGAGCGTGAACGGCAGCCCGTTGGCATCCTGCAGCACACCGGCGAGCCGTTCTGCCGCCGGATCGACGTCGGCGGCCGCTGCCTCGATCACCCAACGGCGGGCGAGCTCGACGGCACGGTCCGCGAGCGAGACGGATTCGGGATCCGCGGTGGGCATCGGGTCGGCCATGAGCTCAGCCTAGGACTGCAGTGCCCGCCTGCCCTTGAGCGACGGTCGCGTCGGGCCGTTCCGGTCGCAGTTCATGCCGTCGCTCGTGCGAAGGCACGCCACGGAGTGCGAGCGGAACCGGGGCGGAAGCGCTCAGAGCGCGGCGATCATCTCGTCGTAGCCCGCACGGAAGGTCGGATACTCGAGATCGCCGAGGAACTCCTGCAGCAGGCGCCCCTCCAGCACCGTCCCGCCGCCGACCTCCGGATCGAGGTGCGGGGGCGGCTCGACTCCGAGGCGAGAGGCGATGTGCGCGACGACGTCTCCGAGCAGCACGGGCTCGCGGTCGACGGCATGGATCAGCGGGGGCGCGGAGTCGGCCCGCAGCATCGCCTCGAGCAGCCGCACGAGATCGGTCTCGTGGATGCGGTTGGTGCGGYGGGTGTGGTCGACCGCTGCGCCCTCGCGCACCCGCCGGATGAGGAAGTCGCGACCGGGTCCGTAGATGCCGGCCGGGCGCACGATGCGCGCGCCGAACAGCTCCATCGCCAGGTGCTCGCCCTCGACCAGATCGCCGCCCCGCTCGCTCGACACCTTCGGCGCATCGCGCTCGGTCAGCGGTGTCTCGCCGGGGCGTCCCTCGAACACGCGCGTCGACGAGACGAACACGACCCTCTCGGGCATCGTCGGCAGGGCCTTCGCGAGCCCCCGCAGCGCCGGTGGATAGATCGAGTCGCCCTCGGTGCTCGGCGGCAGAGTGATCACGACCGAGTCGAACTCCGGCAACTCACGGTCGAGCGGATGCCGCAGATCCGCCTCGATGGTCGGGAACGGCATGTCGCCCGCGCTGCGCCGCATGGCCGTGACCTCTGAGCCCTGTGCGACGAGCCGTTCGCCGAGGCGGATGCCGAGCTTGCCGCATCCGACCAGCAGCACCGAGCCCGGCGTGCGCGTCTCGAGACCCCACGGATCGGTCACGGCGTCAGCTCCACACGCTCGGCGCCGGGGTGCGCACGGGAGGCAGAGCGGATGCTGCGGCCCAGTCGTGTACCCAGGAGTCGATCTCGGGCACACCCTCGGGCTTGCCGACGGCGGCGAACAGCTCTTCGTTGCTGACCGTGCCGCCGGTGCGGCGCAGCATCCTCGATCGCACGATGACGCGGGCGTAGATCTCGCCACCGACGACCGCCCTGTGCTCGAGGAACACCGCCTTGTCGTCATGACCGATGAAGCGCGACTGCACCTCGAACCGCTGCCACAGCTGCAGCGACTTGCGGAACGTCACGGTCTCGCTCGAGACGACGGCGTACCAGCCGCGTTCGTTCATGGCGTCGAACAGCCCTGTGCGGATCAGCAGATCCCACCGACCGAGGTCGAAGAGCGACAGGTATCGGCCGTTGTTCATGTGACGGAGGATGTCGATGTCGGTCGGCAGGGTCGTCAGCCGGATGCTGCTGACCGATGCTGCGTCGAGGGTCTTGCCTCGCCGCACGCGGCGACGGGCGGAGAGGATCACGAGGAGAGTGCGCCAGATCACGTTCACGAGGACTGATCGTAGCCATCGGCGAACGAATCACGAACATCGTTGTGCGATCCCTCCAGCCGCTCATCCGCGGTCTGGGAACGCTCCCGCTCGATTTCCGGTTCGCGGAGGCCGCGCGTAGAGTCGCGCTATGAGCGCCGAAGCCCAGCCTGAAGTCATCGTCCGTCCGGTCCGTGATGTGGATGCGGAAGCCCTTGGTCGCGTGCACGCGCAGTGCTGGCACGAGACCTACGACCACCTGATCAGCAAGGCAGCCCTCGAGAAGGTCTCGCCCCGTCGCATGGCCGAGCTGTGGACGCACTGGGCCGCTCAGGGCCCCGAGTTCACGATGCGCGCCGCCCTCGTCGACGGCGAGATCGTCGGCTTCGTCGGCTCCGGCCCTGCCCGCGACAAGGACGCGCCCGCGTTCCGCGAGCTGTACTTCATCTACCTGCTCGACGCGTACCACTCGACCGGCATCGGCCAGAAGCTCTTCGATGCGGCCGTCGAGAAGGACGAGCCCCTCTACCTGTGGGTCGCGGAGGACAACCCCCGCGCACATCGCTTCTATACGCGCAACGGCTTCGCGCTCGACGGCGCCAGCCACACCGAGCCGTTCCTCGGCGAGACGCTCACCGAGGTGCGCTTCGTGCGCTGATCTCTGCGTCTCGTGACCACCGCGTTCACGATGCAGCACGACACGGCCCCCGCCCATCGGCGGGGGCCGTCTCTGTGTGCCCGGTTGCAGTCTGTGCGGAAGACAGGACCGTGTCAGCGGCCAGACACGGTGCCGAAGAGCTTCGCGATCGGGGCGATGACCAGCGGGCGGGCGGCGACCCAGCCGAGGGCGATCACCACCAGGGAGGCCACGAAGACCCAGAAGCCCGTCCAGCCGACGGCATCCGACGACGCGTACATGTGGTTGAGGTTGCGCAGGAAACCGGTGAGGAACACCAGCGCGACGTGTCCGATGATGAACACCACGAAGTAGATCATGACCGGGAAGTGCAGCGCACGGGCCCACTCGATCGGATACGCCCTCGACAGCCGCTCGGCCTTCTTGGGCCACATGCCCGACATGCGGAATCCGGTGGCCGCAGCAAGCGGCGCCGCGATGAACACGGTCACGAAATAGGCCAGCTGCTGCAGGCTGTTGTAGTTCACCCAGCCGTGCTCGGTCGGCCAGTCGAACGACACGTACTGCAGCGCCGCCGACAGCGCGTTGGGGATGACCTCCCAGCTGGTCGGCACGATGCGCGCCCAGTGTCCGGTGACGAACAGCAGCACGACGAAGATCACGCCGTTGACGAGCCACAGGATGTCGAGCGCCTGGTGGAACCAGATCGTCAGACTGACCTTGCCCTTGGGGTCGCCTCGCGGGGTCCAGAAGGCGGTCGGCCGCTTCTCGTTGCGGATCCGCAGACCCGACCGGATGATCAGCACCATCAGGAACGCGTTGAAGAAGTGCGCCCAGTTGGTCCACGGCGCGAACCCGGGCTCGACGGCGACGGCCGGCTCGTATTCGCCGGGGAAGGCCGCGAGGAAGTCCTGCATGACGGGGAAGCTCAGCAGCGCCCGCACGAAGGCCACGGCTGCCGCGGCCAGGATGCCGAGGGCCGCGGCCCCGAGCAGACCGGCGATCGCCTGGGTCCAGGAGGGGCGAGGACGAGCGGATGTCGCAGCGGTCGCCGTGATGTGACGCGGCGCGCTGCCGTTCCAGACCGTCTGCGGGGTGGGCAGCGGCATCGAGGGATCGCCGAGGGCGAAGGATGCGGCTGCCGGGGCCACGGCCGTTGACGGAGCGGCGACCGAAGCGTCCTCCCGGTCGTCGGGCGAGGACGGCGAAGCAGACGGAGACGAAACGCGCTCGATGACCACGGCTTCGGTGCCGGCGGGCGGCCAGGGCTCGCCTCCCGGTGTGCGCGGAAGGCCGCGACGCACGGATGACGCGGTGGCGGCCGCGCTCGCAGCGTGGCGCGTCTCGTCTCGTCGCTGCGCTCCTCGCTCGACGACCGGGGAGGGAGCGGCGCTCTCGACGACCGGGGAGGGAGCGGCGCTCTCGACGACCGGAGAGGCGACAGCCGCAGCGACGGCCGGGGGCGCACTCTCCTGCTCGTCGAGCGATGACGGCGACGCCGACCGAGACGAAACGCCCTCCGCACCGACAGGCACCACACCCGCGGGCGGCCAGGGCTCTCCGCCCGGCGTGCGCGGAAGACCGCGACGCACGGATGCGGGGGGAGCGCTCGCAGCGTGGCGCGTTTCGTCTCGTCGCTCCGCTCCTCGCTCGACGACCGGGGAGGCGGCCTCCACCGGGTCGACGACCGGCGAGGCGCTCTCCCGCTCGGCGACGACCGGGGACGCGCTCTCCTGCTCGTCGAGCGAAGACGGCGACGCCGACACATCGTCTTCGCCGACGTCGACCGCGAGCCCGGGAGGCCACGGCTCGCCGCCGGGCACGCGCGGGAGTCCGCGCCTGAGCGTTCGCGTCGCCATGGCTACTTCTTCCGCGCCTCGAGGCCAGCGATCACCTGCGGGACGATCGTGAACAGGTCGCCGACTATGCCGAAGTCGGCGACGTCGAAGATCGGCGCCTCGCCGTCTTTGTTGATCGCGACGATGTTCTTGGCCGTCTGCATGCCCGCACGGTGCTGGATCGCACCGGAGATGCCGAGAGCGACGTACAGCTGCGGCGACACCGAGACACCGGTCTGACCGACCTGATGAGACTGCGGGATGTATCCGGCATCCACGGCGGCCCGCGATGCGCCGACGGCCGCACCGAGCGCATCGGCGAGCTCTTCGACGAGCACGAACTTCTCCTTCGACGCGAGTCCGCGGCCGCCCGAGACGACCCGGGTCGCCCCGCGCAGCTCGGGCCGGGACGACGTGGACTCGACCGCTTCGACAGCGCCGACGGTGGCGGCAGGGGAGCCGGATGCGGCCACGGTCAGGGCTTCGACGGTCGGCGACGCGACCGCCTCTGCCCGAGCATCGACAGCGCCCTGGCGCACGGTGATCACCGGAGCCCCGAACGTGGGGGCCGAGTCGGTGAGGTAGGCGCCGCCGTACACGGAGTGGTGCGCGACGATGCCCTCGTCATCTCGTGAGACACCCACGGCATCGACCGACAGAGCCAGCTTCGCGCGCACCGCGAACCGGCCCGCGACGTCGCGCCCCGCGATCGAGTTCGAGATGAGCACGGCATCCGGTCGCACCTGCTCGAAGGCGGCATGCAGCGCATCGACGATCGGCACGGTGAGGATCGTCTCGTCGGCGTCGGCCGTCAGCACCACTGATGCTCCCGCCTCGGCGACCTTCGATGCGGCATCCGCGGATCCGCCGACGACGAGCGCGACCGGTGCGCCGACGGTCGAGGCGGCGCCGATCAGGGCCGCCGTGCTGCTGGCGGGGTTGCCTGCCGGGTCGAGGTCGACGACGACGAGGATCGGGTTCTCGGGGTAGGTCATGTCACACCAGCCTGTTCTGCACGAGGTAGTCGACGAGCTTCTCGGCGGCATCGCCCTCATCGACGATCTTCACGCCGGCCGCACGAGGCGGCTTCTCGGCGACCGAGGTCATGATCGTGCGGGGAGCCGCGCCCGGGTCGGCCGAGACGCCGAGGTCGTCGAGTGTCAGGACCTCGAGCGGCTTCTTCTTCGCCGCCATGATGCCCTTGAAATTCGGGAAGCGCGCGTCGGGCAGCGCTTCGGTGATCGAGATGACGGCGGGAAGGGATGCCGAGATCGGCTGCGCTCCGGCATCCGCCCCTCGCGTGCCCGTGATGCCCTCAGCCGTGATCTCGACGCTCGTGAGCGCGGTCGCGTGCGCCCAGCCGAGGTTCTCGGCGAGCATCGCGGCCATCACTCCGCCCGAACCGTCGGTCGACAGGTTGCCCGTGATCACCAGGTCGGGTGCGCCGCGGCGGATCGCCGCCGCCAGGGTCTCCGCCGTGAGCCCGAGATCGGCTCCGGCGAGCTGCTCGTCGGCGATGTGCACGGCCGAGCCTGCGCCGATCGCGAGCGCCCGCCGCACCGACGCCGTCGAGCCGCCGGGAGCCATCGCCACGGCGACGACCTCGGTGCCCTCGTTCTTGTCGGCATGGCTCAGCGCGACCTCGAGCGCGCGCTCGGTGATCTCATCGAGAACGACGTCGCCGGCACCTCGCTCGGCGAGTCCTGTCTCGAGATTCAGCTTGCGGTCGCCGTAGGTGTCCGGCACCTCTTTGACCAGGACGAAGATCTTCATCGATTGCTCCTCACGACTGCGTCGATTCTAGTCCCCTGATACTGAGTCCCACCCGATGAGCGACTGAGGACCACTCGCCGTTCCGGCGGGCGCATCCCCGGAGTCCCGGCCCGATGCCCTACCGTAGAACCGTGGTCCGACCCCGTCCTCTGCCTGTCGATCCGCTCGCTGAGGCGAAGCGGCAATGGCTCGCGCACGGCTGGTCGGATGCCGCCGACGGCATGACCGTGGTCACCTCGGTGATGCGGGCCCAGCAGCTGCTGCTCGCCAGGGTGGATGCCGCTCTCAAGCCGTTCGCCCTGAGCTTCGCCCGCTACGAGATGCTGCGCCTGCTGGCGTTCAGCCGCTCGGGCCGCCTGCCGCTGTCGAGCGTGGTCGCCCGACTCCAGGTGCATGCGACGACCGTCACGAGCACGGCCGAGCGTCTGGTGCGTGATGGGCTGATCGTCCGCGAGCCCCACCCGCACGACGGCCGCGCTGCACTGCTCGCCCTGACCGACTCCGGCCGCGAACTCGTCGAACGCGCCACCTCCGCCCTCAACGCCGATGTCTTCGTCGACCCCGGGGTCAGCAAGGCGGACGCGACCGAGCTCGTCGCGATCGTGGCCCGCATGCGCAAGGCCGCCGGCGACTTCAGCGACCCGAAGCCGCAGCCGGACGCCCTCTGACATGGCCGAGTTCGTGCTCGAGCGCGTGATCTCGGCTGCTCCCGCACACGTCTTCGCGATCGCCCTCGACCCCGGGCTGCATCTGCGGTCGATGGCACGGTACGGCGAGACGATGGTCGAGGCCCCGGCGGGCGGCGTGTTCAGCGAAGGGTCGACCGTCACCTGGCGCGCACGGCACTTCGGCATCCCGTTCCGTCTGCGGTCGATCGTGTACGACGTCGATCCGCCGCGCGGGTTCCGCGACCGGCAGATCTCGGGACCCTTCGGCGCGTTCTGGCACGAGCACGTGTTCCAGGAGCACCCGCGGGGCACGCTGATGCGCGACACGATCAGGTTCCATTCGCCGTTCGGCCCGATCGGACGACTGGTCGACCGGCTCGTGCTCCGCGAGTACATGCGTCGTCTGATCGAAGCGCGCAACGACCAGCTGGCCGCAGAGGCGGAGACCGAAACAGACGGGCACGGGCGTACACTGCCCGCATGAGCGAGCTGCGCGTGCACACGACTCTCGAAGGCCGTGGCCCGGCCGCCGCGATCATCCTCTCCGACGAGCAGGTCGCGTCGTTCGGGGCGGGCAAGACCTTTCCGGTCGCCGTCACGATCGGAGGACGCACCGCACGTCTGCGCGTGGCCCGCATGGGCGGGCAGAACATGATCGGCTTCAGCAAAGCCGTGCGGGCCGACCTCGGTGTGGAGATCGACCAGGAGGTCGAGGCCGTCATCCGTCTGGATGCCGCCGAGCGCCAGGTCTACATCCCACCCGCCCTGGCTGCGGCCCTCGATGCCGACCCTGCGCTGCGCGGGGCCTTCGACGCGCTCTCGTACTCCGTGCGCAAGGAGCATGCCCGCACCGTGGCTGACGCGAAGCAGGACGCGACCCGCGACCGCCGCGTCGAGAAGATCGTCGCCGCACTGCGCGGCTGAGCCGCCCGCCGCTCGTTCACAGCTCAGCATCAACCGCTGACCGGCGTGCCAGATCGGCGCCGACGGGACTCTATGGCGCCATGCATGCTGAATTGTGAACCGCCGGGCGCCGCCGCCTCCGTGGAGGTCAGCGGTTGCGGAAGTCGGGCGCACGCTTCTCCCGGAAGGCCGACATGCCTTCCTTCTGGTCCTCGGTGTCGAAGAGCGCGGCGAACGCCTTCTTCTCATGGGCCAGACCGTCGGCGAGCGTCGTCTCCATCGCGGCGTCGAGGGCGGCTTTGGCGGCGAACACCGACGGCAGCGACTTCGACGCGATCGTCTCGGCCAGCGTCGTCGCCTCCGCGAGCAGCTCGGATGCCGGCACCACCCGCGAGACGAGCCCGGAGCGCTCCGCCTCTTCGGCGCCCATGAACCGGCCGGACAGCACCAGCTCGGCCGCCTTGTAATAGCCGACGGCGCGGATCAGGCGCTGCGTGCCGCCCATGCCGGGGATGACGCCGAGATTGATCTCGGGCTGGCCGAACTTGGCGGTATCGGCGGCGAGGATGATGTCGCACATCATCGCGAGCTCGCATCCTCCCCCGAGCGCGAAACCCGAGACGGCGGCGATCACCGGGGTGCGCACCGCGGCGAACTCGTGCCAGACGCCGAAGTGGTCGGTCTCGAGCATCTCGGCGGCCGACATCGACTCCATCTCCTTGATGTCAGCACCCGCGGCGAACGCCTTCTCCGACCCCGTGACGACGATCGCGCCCACGCCGTCGTCGCCGTCGAACGCCACAGCCGCAGCCGTGACCTCCTCGGCGAGGCGGCTGTTCAGCGCATTGAGGGCCTCGGGACGGTTGAGGGTGATCCACCCGACTCGTCCGCGCTGCTCGACCAGGATCGTCTCGTACTCGGTCATCGTGAAACCCTCTCCGTCGTGGTCATCTCAGTATGTCGCGAGTGCGTCACACAGAGCCGTCGCGGATGTCGGTGATGATGCCCGAGAAGTCGCGGGTCGCGCCGTCTCCTGAGGCGAATGCCGCGTAGAGCTGCTGTGCGAGACGTCCCATCTGCGCATCGGTCGACGTCTGCTCGATCGCCTGCAGCGCGAGCCCGAGGTCCTTCGCCATGAGGGCACCGGCGAATCCGGGCTGGTAGTCGCGGTTCGCCGGGCTCGTCGGCACCGGCCCGGGCACGGGGCAGTTGGTCGTGATCGACCAGCACTGACCGGATGCCTGCGAGACCACGTCGAACAGCGCCTGATGCTCGAGCCCCAGCCGCTCGCCGAGCACGAACGCCTCGGCGACCGCGATCTGCGACACCGCGAGGATCATGTTGTTGCAGACCTTCGCCGCCTGCCCGAGTCCGGGGCCACCGCAGTGCACGATGCGCTTTCCCATGGCCTCGAGCAGCGGCAGCGCGGCCGAGAAGTCGTCGTCGGAGCCGCCGACCATGAAGGCGAGTGTGCCGTTCTCGGCGCCCACGACTCCGCCCGACACGGGGGCGTCGACGTTGCGATGCCCCGCGGCGAGCGCCAGCGCATGCGCCGCACGGGCCTCATCGACCGCGATCGTCGACGACTCGATGAAGAGGGTGTTCGGGCGGGCGGCGGCGAGCAGCTCGGTGCGGTAGGCGTCGATCACATGCCTTCCGGCGGGGAACATCGTGATCACCACGTCGGCGTCGCGCACGGCATCCGCTCCGCTCGCTGCGACCGGGATGCCGACGGTCTGCGCCGCCTCGACCGCAGCCGGCATCAGGTCGAACCCGTGCACCTCGTGCCCCGCCGCGACCAGGTTCTTCGCCATCGGCAGGCCCATGTGGCCGAGCCCGAGGAAGGCGATGCGAGTCATGATGCGCTCCGCATCCGGTCTTCGCCGCTCCGCTGGAGCGACGCCGACCCCGCGGGTCGGAGCATCTCGCGGCCGACGATCAGACGCATGATCTCGTTGGTGCCCTCGAGGATCTGATGCACCCGCAGGTCGCGCACGACCCTCTCGATGCCGTAGTCCTGCAGATAGCCGTATCCGCCGTGCAGCTGCAGCGCGCGGTTGGCGACGTCGAATCCGGCATCCGTCGCGAAGCGCTTGGCCATGGCGCAGCGCATCGTCGCGTCGGGCGCCTGCTCATCCACCGCCGAAGCGCCGTCCCTGACCATGAGGCGAGCGGCCTGCAGGTCGGTGCGCATGTCGGCGATCGCGAACATGATCGACTGCTTCTCGGCCAGCGGCTCGCCGAACGCGACGCGCTCGTGCACGTACTGCACCGCACGGTCGAGGGCCCACTGCGCACCGCCGAGCGAGCACGCCGCGATGTTGAGACGGCCGCCGTTGAGCGCCGACATCGCGATCGCGAAACCGCGTCCCTCGTCGCCGAGCATTCCGGATGCGGGGATGCGCACGCCGTCGAGGATCACCTGGCGGGTCGGCTGCGCGTGCCAGCCCATCTTCTTCTCGGGCGCGCCGAAGCTGAGGCCCTCGGCGTCTCCGGGAACCAGGAAGGCGCTGATGCCGCGGGCACCCGGCTCGCCGGTGCGCGCCATGACGACGTAGACCGYGGCCTCGCCGGCGCCCGAGATGAACTGCTTCACGCCCGTGAGCAGGTAGTCGTCTCCGTCGCGCACCGCACTCGTGGCGACGTTCGCGGCATCCGATCCGACGCCCGGCTCCGTCAGGCAGTACCCGCCGAACTCCTGCATCGCGGTGAGCGCGGGCAGCCACCGGCCGCGCTGCGCGTCGTCGCCATAGGTGTCGATCATCCAGACGACCATGTTGTGGATGGAGATGTAGGCGGCGACCGCGGGGTCGCCCTTGGCGAGCTCTTCGAAGATCGCGACCGTGTCGGAGCGACTGAGGCCGGTGCCGCCGAAGTCCTCGCGCACGTAGATGCCGCCGAGACCGAGTTCGCCGGCCTTGCCGAGCGACTCCCGCGGGAAGATGTGCTTCTCATCGCGCTCGGCCGCGAACGGGGCGAGCTCGGTGTCGGCGAAGTCCCGGACGGCGTCGAGAATGGCCTCGCGCTCTTCGGCGGTGGTGGTGACGGTTGTCATGGTCATGTCATCTCCTGGGGTCGTGCGTTTCGTCTCGGGCGGCTTCGCCGGCCTCGCTCAACGAACAAGAATCGTCAGTGCATGGTGGGGATCACGAAGCTCGCGCCGTCGCGGATCCCCGCAGACGGCCAGCGGCTCGTGACGGTCTTGGTCTTCGTGTAGAAGCGGAAGGCGTCGGCGCCGTGCTGGTTGAGGTCGCCGAATCCGCTGCGCTTCCACCCGCCGAACGTGTAATAGGCGATCGGCACGGGGATCGGCACATTCACACCGACCATGCCGACCTCGACGCGGGCGGCGAAGTCGCGGGCGGCGTCGCCGTCGCGGGTGAAGATCGCGACGCCGTTGCCGTATTCGTGCTCGGATGCCATGCGCAGCGCCTCCTCGTAGTCGGCGGCCCTGGCGATCACGAGCACCGGGCCGAAGATCTCCTCGCGGTAGATCGCCATGTCGGTGGTGACGTGGTCGAACAGCGTGGGGCCGAGATAGAAGCCCTGCTCGTGCCCCGGCACGGAGAACCCGCGCCCGTCGGCGAGAAGCGTCGCGCCCTCGTCGACGCCCTGCTGGATATAGCCCTCGACCCGCTCGACGGCAGCGCGCGTGACCAGCGGCCCGTAGTCGACGTCGGCTGAGAGCGACGGTCCGATGCGCAGCTGCGCCACACGCTCGGTGAGCTTGGCGGCGAGAGCGTCTGCGGTCTCCTGCCCCACCGGCACCGCGACCGAGATCGCCATGCAGCGCTCGCCCGCCGAGCCGTAGCCCGAGCCGATCAGCGCGTCGACGGCCTGGTCGAGATCGGCGTCGGGCATCACGATCATGTGGTTCTTGGCACCGCCGAAGCACTGCGCGCGCTTGCCGTGCGCGGCGGCCGTCGAGTAGATGTACTCGGCGATCGGCGTCGAGCCGACGAAGCCGACGGCCCGGATGCGGTCGTCGGTCAGCAGGACATCGACGGCCTCCTTGTCTCCGTGCACGACGTTGAGCACGCCGGCGGGGAGTCCTGCCTCGAGGAACAGCTCGGCGATGCGCACAGGCACCGAGGGATCCCTCTCGCTGGGCTTGAGCACCACGGCGTTGCCGGCGGCCAGCGCGGGCCCCGCCTTCCACAGCGGGATCATGGCGGGGAAGTTGAACGGTGTGATCGCCGCGACGACGCCGAGGGGCTGCCGCATCGAGTAGACGTCGATTCCCGCACCGGCGCCGGTCGAGTATTCGCCCTTGAGCAGGTGCGGAGCCCCCGCGGAGAACTCGATGACCTCGAGGCCCCGCTGGATGTCGCCCTTCGCGTCGTCGACGGTCTTGCCGTGCTCGCTCGCGAGCAGCTCGGCGAGCGACTGCATCTCGCGCTGCACCAGATCGAGGAATCGCAGCAGCACGCGAGCGCGCTTCTGGGGGTTCGTCGCGGCCCACTCGACCTGCGCGGCCTCGGCGTTCGCGATCACGTCGGCGACCTCGCCGGCGGAGGCCAGCGGCACGCGCGCCTGGACGGATCCGGTGCTCGGATCGAACACGTCGGCGAAGCGACCCCCTTCTGGGGTGAGGTGCTTTCCGCCTACGAAGTGGGGAATGGTACGAGTCATTGTGCGATGTCCCTTCGCGCCGTCGTTGGCACTATGACGATGGTACTTCGGGATCCGTCGATTTACTAGGGCGTCCTTGTATCGCAGACCCCCGGGTCGTGCTCTTTCCAGGAAAGCGCTTCCCGAGTAGGGTCGTCAGGACCGGTCATCGACCTCGACCCTGGAGACCCATGCACTACGGCGCCGACTACAACCCCGAGCAGTGGCCACGAGAGGTGTGGCCCGAAGACGTGCGGCTCATGCGCGAAGCGGGCGTGACGATGGTGAGCCTCGGCATCTTCTCGTGGTCGCGCATCCAGCCCGCCGAGGGTGAGTTCGACTGGGAGTGGCTCGACGAGATCATCGGGCTGCTGCACGAGGGCGGCATCCAGGTCGACCTGGCCACCACCACCGCATCCCCTCCCCCGTGGGCCACGACCGCCTACCCCGAGATGCTGCCCCAGGATGCCGACGGCTCGACCTTCTGGCCGGGCAGCCGACAGGCCTTCGCCCCCTCGTCACCGGTGTACCGCCGCCTCGCCGCCGAGCTGGTCACGGCGCTCGCCGAGCGCTATGCGCATCATCCGGCCGTCGTGCTGTGGCACGTCAACAACGAGTACGGCTGCCATCTGCACTATGACTACTCCGACTCGGCGCGCGACGCCTTCCGGCTGTGGCTGCAGCGCAGGTACTCGACGATCGACGCCCTCAACCACGCGTGGGGCACCGACTTCTGGTCGCAGCGCTACACGGCGTTCGAGCAGATCCTGCCGCCGCGCAAGGCGCCGTACAGCATCAATCCGACGAGCGTGCTCGACTTCAAGCGCTTCACCTCCGACACCCTGCTCGAGCTGTACGTCATGGAGCGCGACATCATCCGCGCCTCGGGGGCCACCCAGCCGATCACCACGAACTTCATGGGCGCGTTCCCGCCGGCCGACTACTGGAAGTGGGCCGTCGAGGTCGACGTGATCAGCGACGACAACTACCCCGACCCCAACGACCCCGAGTCGTTCCGCGGGGCGGCGTTCGCGCGCGAGCTGATGCGCGGCCTGAAGCCCGGCGTGCCGTGGATACTCACCGAGCAGTCGACGAACGCCCTGAACTGGCGACCGACGAACGCCCCGAAGGCACCCGGCCAGATGGCGGCGATCAGCGCCCAGGCGGTCGGGCGCGGCGCCGACGGCATCATGTTCTTCCAGTGGCGGCAGTCGCGCCGGGGCAGCGAGAAGTTCCACTCGGCGATGGTGCCGCAGGCGGGGCTCGACACCCGCACCTGGCGAGAGGTCACAGAGCTCGGTGGTCAGCTCGCCCAGCTGCCCGACCTTCCGGACGTCTCGTCGGGGGCGAGGATCGCGCTCGTCTTCGACTGGGAGAACTGGTGGGCCATCGACGGCCGCGACCACCCGATCGCGCTCGACTACCTCACGCTCGCGCACCGCTGGCATGCGGCACTGCACAGACAGAACCTCGCTGTCGACATCGTGAACACCACGAGCGACCTCAGCGCGTACTCGCTCGTCGTCGCACCGCAGCAGTACCTGCTCGGCGACGAGGGCGCGGCCAATCTGTCCGCCTATGTCGAGCAGGGCGGGAACCTCTTCATCTCGGCGTTCAGCGACGTGGTCGACCAGGACGACGCCTTCCGCGAGGGCGGGTTCATCGTCTCGCTGCGGGATGTTCTCGGAGTCGCGCTCGAGGACTTCGGGGCGCTCGTGCCGCCCGAGTCCGTGCGCTCGGCGGATTCGGCCGGAGAGGTCGCGAGCCACGCCGTGCCCGACGGGCCCGGCCAGTCGGAGGCACCGCTCGACGGACCAGCGGGCCGGATCGTCGGGCAGTACTTCGCGGAAGAGCTGATCGTGCAGGATGCCGAGGTGCTCGGCCGCTTCACCGAGGGTCGCACCGCGGGGCGCGCGGCCTTCACTCGCAAGCGGGCAGGTGCCGGGAACGGCTTCTACCTCGCGACGATCCCCGACGACGCGGGCATGACCGCGGTGTTGGGCTGGCTCGCCTCCGAGGCCGGGGTGGCCGCCGAGATCCCCGGGCTCCCCGAGCACGTCGAGATCGCGCGCCGCGGCAGTATCCTCACCGTCATCAACCACAGCGCCGAGCCGATCGACGTCGACGTGATCGGCACCGATGTGCTCACGGGCTCGACCGATGCACGCCGCGAGCTCGGCGCGTTCGGATGGGCGTTCATCGACACGAGCGACTCGCCACCACCGCACCACTCGCAGAAGGAGAACAGCTGATGCAGTACACCCGTCTCGGACGAGCCGGCGCTCGAGTGAGCCGCCTGGCCCTCGGCACCATGAACTTCGGTCCCGTGATCGACGAAGAGGCCTCGCGCGCCATCCTGGATCGCGCGGTCGAGGCCGGCATCGACTTCATCGACACCGCCGACGTCTACGGCGGAGGCCGGTGGGGCGACCACCCCGGGCAGTCGGAGGAGATCCTCGGACGCTGGATGAAGGACCGCGGCACCCGCGACGACCTGATCGTCGCCACCAAGGTGTTCGGCGTGATGGGCCCGCGATCGAACGATCGGGGTCTGTCGGCTGTGCACATCCGCGCCTCGGTAGACGCATCGCTGCGGCGACTCGGCACCGACCGCATCGACCTGTACCAGATGCACCACATCGACCGCGAGGTGCCGCTCGACGAGACGCTCAGCGCCTTCGCGACGCTGCGCGAGCAGGGCAAGATCACCTATCTCGGCAGCTCGAACTTCGCCGGCTGGCACCTCGCGCGCGTGCACGAGATCGCGGCGGCATCCGGCTATCCGGCCCCGGTCACCGAGCAGTCGCTGTACAACCTCACCGAGCGCACCGTCGAGCTCGAGGTGGTGCCCGCCGCGGAGCAGTACGGCATGGGGCTGCTGCCCTGGTCGCCGCTGGCCAGCGGACAGCTCGGCGGGGTGCTCCAGAAGACCGATCGCTCCCGGTCGAGTCTCGACGCGCTCGGCGACCGTCGTCCTGCGATCGAGCGCTACGAGGCGTTCTGTGCCGAGCTCGGCATCCGCCCCGGTGTCGTCGCGATCGCCTGGCTGCTGCACCAGCCGGCGGTGACGGCTCCCGTGATCGGCCCGCGGACGATCGACCAGCTCGACTCGGCCGTCGAGGCGCTCGACGTGACGCTGGATGCCGAGACGCTCGCCGAGCTCGACCGCATCTGGCCGGGTCCCGGCGGTACCGCTCCCGAGGCCTACGCCTGGTAGCGAGCCGCACCGAAGACCGGATGCCGGGGACATGAGCCCGGCATCCGGTCTCCTCGTTCTAGTAGACGATCACGGGCAGACTGCGCGAACCGCGCGAGTCCTGCCACGGTTCCGTGCCGTCGAATCGCACCGTGAGCAGGTGGATCCCTCGACCGAGCTTCGGCACCGAGACCGTGGCCCTGCCCTTGTCGGCCGGCGTCAGCTCGATCGTGGCGACGACCTTGCCGCGGTCGTGCACCGTCACAGTTCCCACCGGGGCGCTGCCGTCGTCTGCGGTGACGGTCACCTTCACGGTCGCGCTCCTGCCCGCCTTCACGAGAGTGTCCGACGTGGCACGCACGCGGGTGTCGATCGGCTGCACCTGGTCGTCGACGAGCACGGCGACCGAGCGGGCGGGGATCGTCACGGTGCCGGTCGCGGCGTCCCAGGTGGTGGTCTTGACCACGGCATCCGCTCCGTTCGCCTGAGCCGGCGTCAGTGCGAACGAGCGCCCGGCCAAGCCGGTCACCGTCTGCGTGACCGGCGAGGGCGAGGAGTTGAACGCGACGAGTGCTCCGTCGAGCTCTGCGTCGGCATCGGGACCCGCCAGATCGTCGATCTGCATGAGGATCACGCCGGGCGCTGCGCCCGCTCCGCCGTTCGGGAACGTGACCTTCTGCTGGATCAGCTCGGCCGAGCCGAGACGCAGCAGGTCGACCTCGTCGCGGATGCGCAGCAGATCGAGAGCGGATGCCTCGGCTGCCGCCATGTCGGCGGGGGCGGGCGTGAGCGCGGGGTCGGCGAGCAGCGGCGCCATGATCGGCCACTTCTCCTCATTGTCGGCGGCTGTCGGGAGCCCGGAGCCGAAGGTCGACTCCTGACCCGTCCAATCGATGCGGTTGAACCAGTCGCCCGAGTTATAGCTGTTGCGGTCGAGGGACTTCGACCGCAGCAGCTCGGTGCCGGCGTGCCAGAACGACGGAGACTGCGAGAGCGTCACGGTCGCGAGCTCCAGCGTGTTCATGCGCACGCGGTCGGCCATCGGGGTGTCCACCGGCAGCTTGAGCACCGAGAGGTCGTAGAGCGTCTCGTTGTCGTGCGCGTCGACGTAGTTGATCGTCTCGTCCGGCTGGTCGGCATAGCCCGCCGCCGAGCCGCGGTAGTCGATGGCCTCTCCGGACGTCACTGCGCCGTCGCTCGTCGTGAACGTGAAGTCGCGCAGATTGCCTGCGAGCCCGAGCTTGACCAGATCGGTCTCGTGCCCGAGGTCGGCGAGCGCCTGCTCGACGGTGCCGTTGATCGGATCGCCGTTCGGATCGGTTCCGAGACCCGTGCCGAACCCCTGGCGGAACGTCGACGAGGCATCGACCGGGCTGCCGCCGTGCACGGCATCGCGCAGCCGGTCGTTGAACGTCCCGATGCCCGTGCCTCCGAGCTGGCCCTGTGTGGCCTGCTCGAACAGAGCGTTGTCCGCGACCTCGCCGAAGTTCCAGCCCTCCCCGTACAGGTGGATCGCGGATCCGTCGACGCCGTCCTTCTTGAGCGTCAGCGCGTCGAGCGCGTCACGGATGGCCTGCATGTTCGTCGTCGAGTGGTGCCCCATGAGGTCGAACCGGAAGCCGTCGACCTTGTAGTCGCGCGCCCAGGTCACGATCGAGTCGACCATGAGCTTCTCTGCGGCGAGGTGCTCGGTCGCGACGTTCTGGCAGCACGTCGAGGTCTCGACGCCGCCCGCCGCATTGAGCCGGTGGTAGTAGCCGGGAACCACCTGGTCGAGCACCGACTTCTCGGCCTGACCGGATGCCGCGGTGTGGTTGAACACCTGGTCGAGGACGACCTGCAGGTCCATGTCGTGCAGCGCGCCGACCATCGACCGGAACTCGCTGACCCTCGCCCCGCCGTCGGCATCGACCGCGTACGAGCCCTCGGGCGTCGAGTAGTGGTACGGGTCGTAGCCCCAGTTGAATCCGTCGGCATCGGCGACCGCCTGGATGCACGCCTGCTGCGCCGAATCGGCGGGGCCGAAGGAGGCGAGGTCGCAGTCAGGCATCGCCTGCACCGCTCTGTCCTCCTCGATCGACGCGATGTCGAACGACGGCAGCAGGTGCACGGTGTTGATGCCGGCATCCGCGAGCTGCGTGAGCTGATCGGTGCCTGCGCTGTCACGGGTGAAGGCGAGGTAGGTGCCTCGCTCCGCAGCCGGAACCGTCTCGTCGCTGATCGAGAAGTCCCTGATGTGCAGCTCGTAGATCGCGCGGTCGACCGCCCGCTCCACGATCGGCGACGGCGTCTTCTGCCACTGCTTCGGCTGCCAGGCCTTGTCGTCGAGATCGATGGCGACCGAACGCTGCGAGTTCCGCGTGAGGGCGATCGAGTACGGATCGGTGACCTGGTTCGTCTCGATGGCCCCGGTGGTCGGAGCGTAGACGACGACCTCCCAGAGGTATTCGTCGCCCTTGAGATCCTTCTTGCCCTTCACCGACCACACACCCGACGCGGCATCCCATGTGGCCTCGTGGCGCACGGGGTCGCCCTCGGCACCCTCGTTCCAGGTGAGCAGCGTCGCGCTCTGCGCGGTCGGCGCCCACAGCCGGAACGTCGGGTTCTTGCCCGAGAACGTCACACCGAGATCGACGTCGTCGAGTGCAGCCGCGTAGACGTCGTCGAGCACACCCGCGATCTGCACGCCGGTGAACGCGGTGAGCGCTCCTGCCTCGTCACGCTGGGCGACCGCGAGCTGCGTGCGCAGCAGCGCCGCGGCATCCGCATCCGTCACCCGCAGGGCGAGGTAGCCGGCGAGCGCCGGGAATCGGGTGAGCTGTTCATCGGTCAGACCCCCGTCGATCACGTCGAGCGCGATCGGCTCCGCTCCCGCGACCTCGCCGTCGACCACGGCGAGTGACGCGTCTGCCGAGGAATAGAGCTGGAAGGCCGTCCTCTCTACGGACCCGAGCGTGGCCGGCCATGCGATCGTCTCGGCATCGACCCAGTGCGCGCGCTGCTCGCCGACGCCGGGGAGCTGCGGGGTGTCGCTGCCGACCTCGAGCACGTGCGTCGCCAGCGTGTAGCGGAACGACGTCACCGTGCCCTCGGTGGCGCTGAACGAGATGTTCGCGCCGTCGGGCACTCCGTCGGCTCCGTAGTTCTCGGCCCAGCTCAGGCCGTGCGCGACCTTGAGCTCGTAGGCGCCGGTCGGCAGATCCGCGGTCGAGAACTCGTAGACGCCGTCGCGGTCGCCGTCGGCCATCAGGGTGCCGAGGCAGTCGGGCGACCAGTCGGCCGCACACCCGAGCTCGTCCTGCAGAGAGCCGGGCAGCGTCACGATGGGGCCGTCTGCCGTGGACTGCACGATGTTCGTGCGCGGGTCGAAGTAGAAGGTGATCGGCCCGCCCGCATGGGCGAGAGTGACGTTCGCGCCGTCCGGCACACCGTTCGCTCCGTAGTTGATCGCCCAGCTGCCGTTCACCGCGGCCTTGTACTCGTAGTCGCCCGCCGGCAGGTCGAAGGTCCCCTCCCACACGCCGTCGGCACGAAGGGTCAGCTTCGCCTTCTCACACGCCGGATCCCAGTCGCCCGCGCAGCCCATCTCGGAGTTGAGGCTGCCTGGCACCGTCACCATGTCGATCGGCGACTCGGGCTCCTCGCCCACTTCGAGCGTCACCGCGTTGCCGACCGAGGCATAGGTCGAGGCGGCGGCGTGATTGCCGGCGGCGTCGGTCGTCACCGCCCGATACTCGAGGAGCGTGCCGTTCGCGAGATCGCGGATGTCGTGGAAGACACGCGGATCGGTGTCCTCCGCCGTGCCCAGGGCCTGCCACTCGTCAGAGCCGACGACGCGCCAGGCGAAGCTGGTCTGCGCCCACTGGTCGGCGATGTCGGCCTGCACGGCGGACTGACCTGAGACGCCGGCGCCGGCGGCCGGCGCGGACACCGAGACGGATGCCGCCTCGGTCGGCGCCGTGACGGTGGAGTCGGCCTTCCAGACCACGGCCGACAGGGCCGGCACCGTGATCGAGGCGGCGGCGCCGGCATCCGTGGTGAGGGGTGCGGCGTCACCGTAGAGCACCTCGTAGGAGGCGTCGGCGGTCAGCGTCGCGAGGTCGACCGTCTGCGCGGTCGCGGCGTTGTTCACCGCGACCAGGTGCTCGACCTTGTCGTCGGCATCCACCCGCGAGAAGGCGTAGACGCCTGCGCCGGACGCCGCGTAGCGCTCGATCTGCGCGCCCTCGCCGAGAGCCGGGTTCGACTCGCGGAGCTCTGACAGCGCGGCGATGTGCTCGTAGAGCGCGGCATCCGTCGCGTAGCGGTCGACGGAGCCTGCCTGCTCGCCCGTGATGAGGTTCTGGTCCGCGTACTCGGCCACCTGGGTGGCGAACAGCGACTGCCTGGCGTTCTTGTCGCCGCCGGCGCCCGTGAAGCCCTGCTCGTCGCCGTAGTAGACGACGGGCTGGCCGCGGGTGAGGAACATGAGCTCGTGCGCCAGCTCGTCGCGCTGCAGCGGAGCATCCGTCGACTGCAGGAAGGATCCGACCCGCCCCATGTCGTGGTTGCCGAGGAACGTGGGCAGGGCGGTCGACGACGAATCGGGTGTCGTGTAGCGGTCGTCGCCCGCGAAGAGGGACTGCAGGCCCTTGGCCGAGTTGCCGGACGCATAGCTGACGGCGGAGGACTGGAAGGTGAAGTCGAGGATCGAGTTCATGTCGGTGTCGCGCACGTAGGGCGCGAGCTTCACCGGATCGGCGTCGTAGACCTCGCCGAACATGAAGAAGTCGTCGTTGCCCTGCTCATGCGCGTAGTCCAGGACGTCAGCTGTCCACTTCTCCCAGAACTCGAAGTTCACGTGCTTGACGGTGTCGATGCGGAAGCCGTCGATGCCCAGGTCGATCCACTTGTCGTACACCTCGACGAAGCCGTTGACGACGGTCGGGTGCTCGGTCATCAGGTCGTCGAGTCCGTCGAAATCGCCGTAGGTGACCGACTCGCCCGACCAGGTCGAGTTGCCGCGGTTGTGATAAAGCGTCGGGTCGTTCAGCCAGGCCGGCACCTTGACGTCGGTCTCGCTGTCGGCCACCACCGGCGTGTACGGGAAGCTGGTCGCCGGATCGAGCTCGGGGAAGCCGCCGGTGCCCGCGTGGTCGGCCGGGTCGAACGCCGTGCCCGCGGCATCCGTGTAGGGACTCGTCGCCTGGTCGATGTAGGAGTACTGGCCCTCGGCGTAGTCGATCACGTCGGCGGTGTGGTTGGTGATGATGTCGAAGTACACCTTGATGCCGCGGGCGTGCGCGTCGGCGATCAACGCCTGCAGCTCTTCATTGGTGCCGAGGTGGGGGTCGATGCGCGTGAAGTCGGTGATCCAATAGCCGTGGTACCCGGCCGAGGCGTTCGCGCCCTCGCCCTGCACCGGCTTGTTGGCGAAGCTGGGGGTGAGCCAGATCGCCGAGGTGCCGAGGCCTTCGATGTAGTCGAGGTTGTCGCGGATGCCGGCGATGTCGCCGCCCTGGTAGAAGCCCTTGTCGGTGGGGTCGAACCCCGTGGTGAGCCGATCGCCCTCGAGGCCGCCGGCGTCGTTGGAGGTGTCGCCGTTCGCGAAGCGATCCGTCATCACGAAGTAGAACTGCTCGCCGGCTCCTGCCTGACGTGCCGGGCTCTCGACCAGCGCGTCGTCGTCTGCCGTGTAGCCGCCGCGCACCTCGGTCGCCTCGAGACCCACCCGCTTGAGGGTGTCGTCGAACGTGAAGCGCAGGGTCGTCGGGCCCGCGACCGTGAGGGGGATGTCGTCGGCGCCGCCGTCGAGGCCGTACGCCTCGTCCCAGCCGTCGTTCAGCGCGACCTTGTACTGC
Organism: Microbacterium sp. LjRoot205; assembly: GCF_056175745.1. Taxonomy (NCBI): domain Bacteria; kingdom Bacillati; phylum Actinomycetota; class Actinomycetes; order Micrococcales; family Microbacteriaceae; genus Microbacterium; species Microbacterium sp. LjRoot205. The sequence goes on from NZ_JBGFFH010000005.1 coordinate 35,842, forward strand.
CAGGTGCCCGCCGGCACCTCGAACTCGGCGGAGTAGACGCCCTCGGCGCCCGTGGGCTCGAGCTCGGTCTCGGCGCAGTCGGGCGCCCAGTCGGCAGCGCAGCCGAGTTCGGACTGCAGCGATCCCACGAGGGCCACGGTTCGATCGGCGGCGGAAGCGGGCGGTGCGCCCAGGGTGCCGGCGGCGCCGAACCCCGAGACGACGAGCGCGGCGGCGGCGAGAATGGCGAGCGGACGTGAGGCGGTCGTCTTCGACCGAGCCGGCTTGAACAAGTGATGCTCCCTGGGTGGCGGGCGGACACGACGACGTGTCCGAAGGCTTGCGAGTGAAGCTAGCAGGGCGTCACTCGCGACTGCAAGCGCTTGCAGGGTTGCTGTGGCGAAAAGTCAGGGGTGCGCGGGGCGGTGCTGGTCGAAAGTCGCAAACGCTTCCAGAGTGGCGAATCTCGGACGACGAGGATTTCTCGTCGCGTTCACCGTCCGGACACCTTCGCCGACTACAACTGCACATGCGCGGACACAGACTCAGACCGGATCGGGTAGTCACGTCATCCGCGCCTACGGTGAGCGTCTGCTCCCGAAGAGACCCCCGTCGAATCGGGTCGGCGGGGGTCTTCTCTGTCTTGTCCGTCTGCGTGCGGGCGCTCCGCACGTCCGTGTGCCCTCCGCGCGTCCGAATTCTCCGGATCTGGACTCGGCTGGCGCGCATCGACTCGGCACGGGTATGCCGGATGCCGGTGCGGATGCCGGGGCGAATCCCGGATGCCGGGGCTAGAAGCGCTCGATGATCGTGGCGTTCGCCATGCCGCCGCCTTCGCACATGGTCTGCAGGCCGAATCGTCCGCCGACCGCGTCGAGCTGGTCGATGAGGGTTCCGAGCAGGCGGGTGCCCGACGAGCCGAGAGCGTGCCCGAGGGCGATCGCTCCTCCGCGTGGGTTGAGTCTCGCGGCGTCCGCCCCGAGCTCGGCGGCCCAGGCGAGCGGCACCGACGCGAACGCCTCGTTGACCTCGTAGGCGTCGAGGTCGTCGATCGTGAGTCCGGTGCGCTCGAGGATGCGCCGCGTGGCGGGGATCGGCCCGGTGAGCATCATCAGCGGGTCGTCTCCGACCACCGTGAACGCGTGGAACCTCGCACGCGGCGTCAGCCCCAGCGCGTCGGCGCGCTCTGCGCTCATCAACAGTGCGGCGGATGCCCCGTCGGTGAGCGGTGACGAGTTGCCGGGCGTGATCCTCCAACCGACCTCGGGGAACCGCGCGGCGAGCGCGTCGGTGCGGAACGCCGGGTTCAGCCCCGCGAGCCCTTCGGCCGTCGTGCCGGCGCGCACGGTCTCGTCGACCACGGCATCCGGCGCCTCGGCGACCGGGATGATCGTGCGGTCGAAGAAGCCGCTCCCCCAGGCATCCGCCGCGCGGCGATGCGACTCTGCCGCATAGTCATCGAGTGCAGCACGATCGAGGTCCCAGCGCTGGGCGATGAGCTCGGCCGAGACGCCCTGGTTCACGAGGCCTTCGGGGTAGCGCTCACGCAGGCGGGGCGACATCGGGCTTCCGCCGGCTGCGGACGAGCCGAGCGGCACGCGGCTCATCGACTCGACACCTCCGACGATGACCGCGTCGTAAGCCCCGGCCATGATCCCCTGCGCGGCGAAGTGCACCGCCTGCTGACTCGACCCGCACTGACGGTCGATCGTCGTGGCGGGGATCGTCTCGTCGAAGCCCGCAGCGAGCACGGCCTGACGGGCGATGTTCGACGACTGATCGCCCACCTGGCTCACGCAGCCGAGCAGCACGTCGTCGATCTGCCGCGACTCCAGACCGTTGCGTTCGAGGATCGCGCCCAACGCGCCCGCCGCCAGATCGACGGGATGCACACCCGACAGGGCGCCGCCCGGCTTGCCCCGCCCGACGGGGGTGCGGACGACATCGACCAGGACGGCTTCGCTGCGCGTGCTCATGCCCCCTATTCTCACCCTGTCGCGGGGCGGAGTCGCCGGACGGCGGCATCGGATGGGTGGGATGCCGTCTTCGCGCGCCGCGAAAACGGACGGCGGCCCCCGGCATCCGAAATACAATCGTTGATGCGCCCGCACCCTGGCGCATCCCCCACCGTCGAGGCGCCCGTGATCCGGGCGACCGCACTCTCCGAGGACCCACCATGTCCAGCGAACCCATCACCGTCTCCATCCGCCGCGAGCTCGACCCGGAGCATGTGGCCGAGGCCACTGCCTGGGTGCAGACCGGCGTGAACCTCGCGCACCGGTACCCCGGCTTCCTCGGATCCGGATGGGTGCGCGACGGTGAGGACTCGCACGTCTGGCACATGCTCTACCGCTTCTCCGACGAGAAGTCGCTCGTCGCCTGGGAGCAGTCCGGCGAGCGCGAGTGGTGGAAGTCGACCGGCGAGCAGTTCGTGCGCAGCGAGCGCGTGCGCCGCCGCAGCGGCATCGAGGGATGGTTCGACGAGCCGACCACCGACACCATCACACTCCCTCGGGCCGACGGCTCGACGACCACGGTCGCGATGGTCAGTACGCCCCCGCGCTGGAAGCAGGCCGTGTCGATCTGGCTCGGGTTCTTCCCGCTCAACCTCGCCTTCACCTATGCGATGAGCCCGATCCCCGGCTGGAACGAGCTGCCGATCTGGTTGCGGGTGCTCGCGACGACGGTCGTGCTGACCCCGATCATGACCTACTGGGTGCTGCCCTGGGTCACGCGCACGCTGCGCCACTGGCTCAACCGCTGAGGCGGCCGGCTCGGCGGCGGTCCCGGCGGGCTGCGGGGTCGAAAAAGCACCGGAAACCGCCGTTTCGGATGCGCTTTCGACCACGCACGCCATCGCGCGAGCTGAGGGCGGCAGGCTGAGGGCGGCAGGTCAGAGGTCGGCGACGGCGGCGCGCAGCGCCTGCTCGACCACCGCGACCCCCTCGGCCAGCGGCCCCGGTCGTCGCACGAGGTGCAGGGTGTTGATCGGCGGGTCGTCGGTCGGACGCAGGTCGACGAGCCTCCCGTCGGCGAGCTCGTCGGCGATCAGGTAGGTCGGCAGCACGGTGACGCCCGCTCCGGCGACGGCAGCGGCGGCGAGCGCACGCAGATCCGGGAAGACGAGAGCGGGTTCGCGGTCGAGACGGATGCCGAAGACATGCCGCCAGTACCGGCGGAGGATCGGCACGTCGCGGTCGTAGGCCAGCAGGGGCACGTCGGTGACAGCGTCCCGCGTGAGGACGGGGGAATGCGCGATGCCGAGCGCCGGTGCCGCGACGAGTGCGAACTCCTCGTCGAAGAACGGCACGGACGGCAGCCCCCGCCCGCGCGGACGCACCGCCGAGATCACGAGGTCGAGGCTGCCGACCCTGAGCTGCTCGAGCAGATCGTCGGCCAGGCCGGTGGTCACCGCGAGCCGCATCCCGTCTGCGAGAGCGGGGGCGAGAGCGGGTGCGGCGACGCTGGCCAGGAACTCGGCGGCGCCACCCAGTCGCACGATCGGCGGTTCGGCGGCGGGGCGGGTGCCGAGAGCATCCGCCAGCGCGTCGAGTGGACCGGAGAGCCGGGCTGCGAGCTCGTCGGCGCGCGGCGTCGGGCGGATGCCGCGGGCATGACGCACGAACAGCGGCTCGCCGACGCTCTCCTCCAGTGCCTGAAGCTGCGTCGTCACGGACGACTGCGCGAGGCCGAGTGTGCGCGCCGCCGCTGACACCGACCCCGACCGGTGCGCGGCGAGGAAGGTGCGCCACAGCCCGAGGTCCTGCAGCCCATCGGAATTCCGATTGCTCATATCGGCAATCTATCGGAATCGGTTCTCGATCCTCGCGGTTGTCCCGGATATCGCATCCGCACGGCATCCGTCGTCCGACCCCTTGGGAGCATTCATGTCATCCGTCCTCTTCGTCGTCACCGGCGCCCGCACCTGGACCCTGTCCGACGGCACCGAGCACCCCACCGGCTACTGGGCCGAAGAACTGCTCGCCCCGTACCGACTGCTCACCGCAGCAGGTCATGACGTCGTCTTCGCGACTCCCGGCGGTGTCGAGCCGGTGGCCGACTCGTCGAGCCTCGGCGAAGGCGATGCCGCCGCCCTCGCACAGATCCCGGGGCTCACCACTCCCCTGGTGCTCGCCGACGTCGACGCCGCCGACTACGCGGCCGTCTACTACCCGGGCGGCCACGGCCCGATGCAGGACCTCGCAGTGGATGCCGACTCGGCGGCGCTCATCTCGGCGACCGTCGCCGGCGGCCGCCCGCTGGCTGCCGTATGCCACGGTCTCGCTGCTCTGCTTCCCGCGCGCGATTCCGCTGGCGAGCCCCTGGTCGCGGGGCGCCGAATCACCGGCTTCTCCGATGAGGAGGAGCGCATCGGCGGACTCGCCGATCGCGCGCCGTTCCTTCTCGAGACCGCGCTGCGCGGTCTCGGCGCCGACGTCGAGGTCGCCGATCCCTGGAGCGATCACACGATCCTCGACGGCCAGCTCATCACCGGACAGAACCCGCAGTCATCGGCATCCGCCGCCCAGGCCCTGATCGCGGCTCTCGCCTGACGCGTCACCGTCCGCGCGCGCGTGGGTGGTCAGAAACGCACCTGAGACGGCTCGTCCGGATGCTCTTGTGACCACTCACGCCGCGGGAGCCCGCGGCGGCCGCCGAGCGACTCAGACGGCGGAGATCCGCCAGGATGCAGCGTGCGTCGCGCCCGGTTCGAGCACGACCAGGTCGGTTGCCGAGTTGAAGGCGTCGGGCGGGCAGGTCATCGGCTCGACCGCGAGGCCGATGCGGTGGATCGCATCGATCCCCGGGTTGTCGGCGGTGTGCACCTGCACCCACGGGCAGCGCTCGTCGAACGTCATCGCGACGCCGGTTCCGGCATCCGTCACGAGCCGCACCTCGGCGACTCCGCCGTCACGGGCGAGACCGGTGAAGGCGTGGTCGATGAAGACGTCGCCGATGCGGCGCGCTGCGCGGAAGTCCCATTCCGGATGCTCCGCCACGGCCTCGAGAGCAACCGGGCTCAACCGGTCGGGCGTGACGGTGAGCACCTCGGATGCCGGCAGCGTGAGCGTCCAGTCGTCCACCCGACCGTCGGGGCCGGCGACGAGATAGGGATGCGGTCCGGTGCCCCAGGGTGCAGCATCCGCCCCGAGGTTGCGCGCGGTCACCGTCTGACGCAGCCCGTCGATGTCGATGCGGTATTCGGTCTCGACCTCAACGCGGAACGGGTATCCCGTCTGCGGCTCGATCACGGCCGCAAGCACGACGCGGTCGTCGAGCACGAGGCGATCCTCGAACTCCGCCCACGCGAGGAGGCCGTGCAGCGCCTGGCCGCGGGCGGGTTCGGTGAGCGCCAGCTGCTGCTCGGCGCCGCCGAACGTGTAGCGGCCGTCGACGATGCGGTTGGGCCATGGCGCGAGGGTGGTGCCGCGGTATCCGGGCCGCACCTCGTCGGCGTCGAACGGCACGACCAGATCGCGCCCCTCGAACGTGAGCACCCGCAGCGATGCGCCGACGCTCGCGATCACGGCCTCGTAGCCGTGACCTGCGATGCGCAGCTGCCGGCCCGAGCGCGGTCGCGCTGCGGTCGCCACATCGACGGCGGCGGAGGAGACGTCGGTCATCACAGCCCCTGAGCCAGTCGGTAGTAGGCCTGGTTCCAGCGCACCTGCTTCTGGAACTCGGGCAGGGTGGTCGCATCGTCGATCACGAGCAGCTCGACCTCGGCCATCTCGGCGAAGTCGCGGAAGGCCTCGAGCCCGACGGCCGTCGACATGACGGTGTGGTGCGCGGCACCGGCGGTCAGCCACGCGGCGGCGCTCGTGGTGAAGTCGGGCTGCGGCTTCCAGACAGCGCGGCCCACCGGGAGCTTCGGCAGCGACTGGCGCGGCGGCACGTTCTCGACGACGTTCGCGGTGAGGCGGAACCGGTCGCGCATGTCGCTCAGCGCCACGACGATCGCGGGGCCGGGGTCGGCGGTGAAGACCAGGCGCACCGGGTCGTCCTTGCCGCCGATGCCGAGCGGGTGGATCTCGAGCGTGGGCTTCGCGGTGGTGAGCGACGGCGAGACCTCGAGCATGTGCGCGCCGAGGATCAGCTCGTCGCCGGGGGTCATGTCGTAGGTGTAGTCCTCCATGAGGCTCGCCCCACCGGGCAGCCCCGCACCCATCACATTCGCGACGCGCACGAGGATCGCGGTCTTCCAGTCGCCCTCGGCACCGAAGCCGTATCCCTCGGCCATCAGGCGCTGCACCGCGAGACCGGGCAGCTGCGTCAGCGCGCCGAGGTCTTCGAACGAGGTGGTGAAGGCGCCGAAGCCCCCCTCTTCGAGGAACGTCCGCAGACCGATCTCGATCGCGGCTCCGTCACGCAGAGACTGGTGGCGGTCACCACCGCGGCGCAGCTCCGGCACGACCTCGTACAGCTCCTCGTACTCGGCCACGAGGGCGTCGATCTCGGAGTCGGATGCCGCGGCGACGGCATCCGCCAGATCGTTCACGCCCCAGGTGTTGACCTGCACGCCGAAGCGCAGCTCTGCCTCGGTCTTGTCGCCCTCGGTGACGGCGACGTAACGCATGTTGTCGCCGAAGCGGGCGAGCTTGAGCGAGCGGGAGGCCGCGAGTCCGGCGGCCGCACGCTGCCACGTCGCGATCTCCTGACGCACCCGCGGGTCGCTCGCGTGACCGACGACGGTCTTGCGCGGCACGCCGAGGCGCGTCTGGATGTAGCCGAACTCGCGGTCGCCGTGCGCGGCCTGGTTCAGGTTCATGAAGTCGAAGTCGATGTCGGCCCAGGGCAGTTCGACGTTGGCCTGCGTGTGCAGGTGCGCGAGCGGCTTCTGCAGCGCGTCGAGACCGGCGATCCACATCTTGGCCGGGCTGAACGTGTGCATCCACGCGATCAGGCCGATGACCCGGTCGTCGGCGTTCGCCTCGAGCGCGGTGCGCTTGATGGCGGCGGCATCCGTCAGCACCGGCTTCCAGACGATCTTCACGGGAACCTCGCCCGCCTCGTCGAGGATGCGGGCGATCTGCTGCGACTGGTCGGCGACCTGGGCGAGCGTCTCGGGGCCGTAGAGGTGCTGGCTGCCGGTGAGGAACCAGACCTCGTAGCCGTCGAGCGAGGTGGTGAGCGGGGTGCGGGTCATGAGAGGCCTTTCATATTCGGTCGTTGAGCGAGGAGCGAAGCACCGAGACGAAACGCGAAGAGGTGCGCGCTTCGCCTCGCTCCTCGCGCTCAGCGACCGGGACGGAGAGCGGTGGTTGCGGCGGCCTCGATGGCGAGGCCGGCACGGTAGCGATCGAGGTAGGCGGCGAAGCCGGCGACGTCGGCAGGGTCGGGGTCGGCGACCGAGAGGGATGCCGTCGCGAACACGTCGCGTTCGAGGTACTCGCCCAGCGAGGCGGACTCGGCGTGCGCGAGGTACGACGCGAGCACGGCGATGCCCCACGCGCCGCCCTCGGAGGCGAGCTCCCCGACAGCGACCGGAGCACCCAGCGCTCCGGCGAGGAAGCGCTGCGCGACCCCGGCCGTGCGGAACATGCCCCCGTGCGCGAACATGCGGTCGAGTTCGACGCCCTCGGCGGTGAGCACCTGCATCCCGAGCGCGAGCGTTCCGAAGACGCCGTAGAGCTGCGAGCGCATGAAGTTGCCGAGCGTGAAGGCGCTGTCGGGCGTGCGCACGAACAGCGGACGCCCCTCGGTGAGACCCGCGATCGGCTCGCCGGCGAGGTGGTTGTAGGCCAGCAGCCCACCGGCATCCGCCTCGCCGTCGAGAGCCTCGCGGAACAGTGCGTCGAAGACGGCGTCGTCGCTCAGCGGCTGACCCGCTGCCGCGGAGAAGCGGGTGAAGAGACCGACCCAGGCGGCGAGTTCGCTGGCACCGTTGTTGCAGTGCACCATGGCGACGGCGTCGCCCGCCGGCGTGGTCACGAGGTCGAGCTCGTGGTGCACCTCGGTGAGCGGTCGCTCGAGCACGACCATGGCGAAGATGCTCGTCCCCGCCGAGACGTTGCCCGTGCGAGGAGACACCGAGTTGGTCGCCACCATGCCGGTGCCGGCGTCGCCCTCGGGCGGGCAGAGCGGGATGCCGGGCTTCAGCGCACCGCTGGGGTCGAGCAGCGCTGCGCCCTCGGCGGTGAGGGAGCCTGCGGCCGCTCCGGCCGGGAGCACTGTCGGGAAGAGGTCTCGTGCGGTCGCCGGAAGGCGGTCGGCGGCGCGGGCGTCGTATGCCTGCAGCATCCGCTCGTCGTAGTCGCCGGTGCTCGAGTCGATCGGGAACATGCCGGAGGCGTCGCCGACGCCCAGCACCCGTTCGCCCGTGAGCCGTTGGTGCACGTACCCGGCGAGGGTCGTGACGAAGTCGAGCTGCGGCACATGCGCCTCGCCGTCGAGCACCGCCTGGTGCAGGTGCGCGATCGACCAGCGCAGCGGGATGTTGACGCCGAGCAGGTCGGTCAGCTCGGCCGCCGCGGCACCCGTGTTGGTGTTGCGCCAGGTGCGGAACGGCACGAGCAGCTCGCCCTGCGCGTCGAACGCGAGGTAGCCATGCATCATCGCCGAGATGCCGATCGCGCCGAAGGTCTCGGGACGCACGCCGTGGCGGCTCTCCGCGTCGGCGGCGAGAGCGGCGTAGGCCGCCTGGAGTCCGGCCCAGACCTCGTCGATCGCGTACGTCCAGAGGCCGTCTTCGAGCCGGTTCTCCCATGCGAACGAGCCGGTGGCGAGCACCTCCGTGGCATCCGACCCGATCAGGCACGCCTTGATGCGCGTGGAGCCGAGCTCGATGCCGAGGCTCGTGCGGGCGGCGAGGCTGTCGTCGCGGGCTGCGGTGCGGGTCGTGTCGGTCGTGTCGCTCATCGTCGGGCGTCCGAGTTCTGTCCGTAGACGTTCTGGTATCGGTGGAAGAGGCTGTCGATCGCCTCCTGCGGAATCGGGATGAGGGGGCCCGCTTCACGGGCGTAATGCACGGTGCGGGCGACGTCCTCGACCATGACGGCGGCCTTCACGGCATCCTTCGCGTCGACCCCGATCGTGAAGGGGCCGTGGTTCTGCATGAGCACCGCGCGGCTGCGGTGGCCGCTGAGGGTCTGCACGATTCCGCGGCCGATCGAGTCGTCGCCGATGATCGCGAACGGGCCCACCGGGATCGGACCGCCGAACTCGTCGGCCATCGCGGTGATCACGCACGGGATCTCCTCGCCGCGGGCCGCCCAGGCGACGGCGAACGTCGAGTGGGTGTGCACGACGCCCCCGACGGTGGGCATGTGGCGGTAGACGTAGGCGTGGGCCGCGGTGTCGCTCGAGGGCGCGCGCTCGCTGCCGGCGGTTCCGGCGATCACGGCACCGTCGAGGTCGCACAGGATCATGTTCTCGGGGGCGAGGTCGTCGTAGCTCACGCCCGACGGCTTGATGACGAACAGGTCGGCGCCGGGCACGCGGCCGGAGACGTTGCCGCCGGTCCAGACGACGAGGCCGTTGCGGACCAGTTCGGCGTGCAGGCGGGCGACATCTTCGCGGACGGCCTGGATCGATACGTCGATCTCGGCGGAGAAGACGGGGGCTTCGTTGCTCACGGGTACCTCAGGGTCGGCGGTGGTCACTGTGACCGGTCACAGAAGTGTGTCACGGGGGTCTGCCGACCGTCAAGACGCGGATGCTCGCCGCGGCAGTGCGGAGGCTCAGCGGGGCGGGGCGACCGAATCACGGGTCACGAGCACGGGAGCCACGGGCGGGAGATCGGATGCCGGCGCTCCGTCGCTGTCCGCCAGCACCGCCGCCACCGCACGGCGCGCCAGCTCGGAGAAGTCCTGTCGCACGGTCGTCAGCTTGGGCCAGTAGTAGGCGGCATCCGGGGTGTCGTCGAAGCCCACCACGCTGATGTCGCCCGGCACCGAGAGCCCGACCTCATGCAGCCCGCCGAGCAGCCCGAGCGCCATCTGGTCGTTGGCCGCGAACACAGCCGTCACGCCCGACTTCCGCACGGCGTCGACGGCCGCGTAGCCCGAGCCTGCTGTCCAATCACCCTCGAACACGGGGCCGGCGGCGAGCCCACGCGCGGCGAGCTCGTCTGCGAATCCCTGCGTGCGGGACTCTGCTTCGAGCCAGTCGGCGGGTCCGGCCAGGTGCGCGATGCGCGTGTGCCCCGCGTCGGCGAGCGCCGCGACGGCGAGCCTGGCTCCCGCGGCCTGGTCGACCGAGAGGCCGCGGGCTCCTCGGTCGGCCGCGTGCAGCGTGACGACCGGCACGCCGATGCGCAGCTCGTCGAGCGCATCGAGGGTGTGGGCGTGCGGGGCGACGACGACGATGCCTTCGACGCCCTGCATCACGAGGTGGTCGACCGCGGCGATGACCGCGTCGGCGTCTCCGGCATCCGCGAAGGCCGCACTCAGCCAGTAGCCGACCTCGCGGGCTGCGGCCTCGAGCGCGGCGATGCTGCGCGAGGGCCCATAGTGCAGGGCGTCGGTGGCCAGCACACCGAGCGTGCGGGAGCGCCGCGTGCCCAGTGCCCTGGCGGCGTTGTTCATGCGGTAGCCGAGCTCGGTCATCGCGGCGAGCACCCGTTCGCGGGTCTCGGCGGCGACCTCGGGGTGGTCGTTCAGCACCCGTGACACCGTCTGCCGAGAGACCCCGGCGAGCACGGCGACGTCACGCACGCCGACAGTGCGACGGGGCTCGCTGCTCGTGTCACTCACGCCGACGAGTGTATGCCGAGCGGCCCCGGCGACTCTTCTTCGTGCCACTCTGGTGACATGCGCATCGCACTCACGGGATCATCGGGCAAGCTCGGCAGCGTCGTCGCGCGGGAACTCCGCGCACACGGATACGAGGTCATCGGCATGGACGTCGCCGGGGTCCGCGGCCCGGACTTCGTGCAGGTGGACCTCACGGATTACGGCCAGGTCGTGGACGCTTTCACGGCCGTCGGCGATCGACACGAGGGCATCGATGCCGTCGTGCATCTCGGCGCGATCCCCGCCCCCGGCATCCGCAGCGACGTCGCCACGTTCCACAACAACATGCCCGCCACGTTCAACGTGTTCTGGGCGGCGGTGCGCCTCGGCATCCGGCGCGTCGTCTACGCGTCGAGCGAGACCGTGCTCGGCCTGCCGTTCGACGTGCCTCCGCCCTACGTGCCCGTCGACGAGGACTACCCCGCCCGCCCCGAATCGGTGTACTCGCTGGTCAAGACGCTCGAGGAGCAGCTGGCGAGGGAGCTCGTGCGCTGGCATCCCGACCTCTCGATCACGGCGCTGCGGTTCTCGAACGTGATGAACCCGGAGGACTACGCCGAGTTCCCCGACTTCGACTCCGACGCGTCGCGCCGCAAGTGGAACCTCTGGGGCTACATCGACGCCCGCGACGGCGCTCAGGCCGTGGAGCGCGCGCTCGAGGTCGCGGCCCCCGGGTTCGACAACTTCATCATCGCGGCCGCCGACACGGTCATGTCGCGTCCGAATACCGAGCTGCTCGCCGAGGTCTTCCCCGACGTCCCTGTCGCGCGCGAGTTCGGCCCGAACGAGACGCTGCTGTCGATCGACAAGGCCCGCCGCATCCTGGGCTTCGACCCGCAGCACTCCTGGCGCGACCACGTCTGAAGCGGAGACGCGACCGACGGTCGGCAGGAGACGGCGGCTCAGCGCCGGGCGATGGTCGACCCTCTGATCACCAGGCGCACCGGCAGATGGTGCGACCCCTCCCCGATGTCGATCCCGTCGATCGCGTCGAACACCCGAAGCGCCGCCTGACGCCCCAGCTGCTGCAGGTTGGCGTCGATGCTGGTGAGCTCGGGTCGCGCGTTCGTCGCGAGCACTTCCCAGTTGTCGTAGCCGATCACCGCGAGGTCGTCGGGAACGGTGCGTCCGAGATCCCGCGCCGAGTCGAGCACGCCGCGAGCGATCTGGTCCGAGCCGCAGAAGACGGCGTCGATGTCGGGATGCCGGTTCAGCAGCATCGCCGCGGCGTCCCGCCCCCAGTGCTCCGTCCACTCCGAGAACATCGGCTCGCCGACGAGCTCGAGGCGGGCTTCGGCGAGGGCGGCCCTGGCCCCGGCGAGGCGGTCTTGAGCTGCGGCGTACGTCGGGTCGCCCGAGATATGTGCGATGCGCCGACGCCCGCACGCCAGCAGATGCTCGATCGCCAGCCGTCCGCCCGCGTAGTTGTCAGGAGTCAGTGACAGGTCGCGAGGGTCGTCGGACGGCGCGTACGCGTAGACGACCGGCACGGGGATCTCCTGCCCGAGCGAGGGTCGCGCATCCGTCTGGCGGCCGACGACGATGATGCCGTCGACCCGGCGGCTGAGGAGCTCGCGGAGATGATGCTGCTCACGGATCGCGTCGCCCCGCGCATCGCACAGGAAGACGTTGATGCGGCCGGCGCCGAAAGCGTCCTCGGCGCCCATCAGGATCGGGATCATGAAGCGACCCTCGAGGTCGCTGGTGAGCAGGCCGACGGTGCCGGTGCGACCGGCGAGCAGACCCCGAGCCATGGCGTTGGGCGTGAAGGACAGCTCTTCGGCGATCGCCCGCACCTTGGCGCGCGTCGCGGCCGAGACATCGCCTCGATCGTTCAGAGCCTTCGACGCCGTCGAGATCGACACTCCGGCGCGCGCGGCGACATCACCGAGGGTCACCGCCCGTGCTGCATTCGTGTCGCTCATCACTCCCCCTGTTGCTGAAAGGTTATCGGAACAAGGGTTGACGCCCCCGCTGAAACCACGCTATACCTTTCGAAAGGGTTTTCGTAGATTTCGGAGAACCTGATCTCCACCTCATCTCCACACCCGGCGCTGCACTGTCGAAGCGCCACACCGCACCCGCTCGAGGACGAGCCCAGAGGAGCCCCCGCCCATGAACACCACCCGTACACACGCCGCACGCCGGGCAGCAGCCGTCGTCATCGCGGCCGGCCTGCTCGTCGGCGGCCTCGCCGCCTGTGCACCCGCCGCTGACGAGGCGTCGAACGAACCCATCCCTGCCGAAGGCACCGATGACGGCACGACACTCACGCTGTGGACCCGCGCTCCCATCGAGCGCCAGGCCAAGCTGCTGGTCGACGCCTACAACGCCAGCCACGAGAACCAGGTCGAGCTCACGGTCGTCCCCAACGACGACTACGTCGCGAAGGTCGGCGCCGCCGCCGGTTCCAGCGGTCTGCCCGATCTGTTCGCCGCCGACATCGTCTACGTGCCCAACTGGGCGCAGCAGGGCCTGTTCCAGGACATGTCCGAGCAGATCGATGCGCTCGACTTCAAGGACGAGATCAACCCCGGTCACCTCTCGGCGGGCACGGTCGACGGCGCCGAGTACGTGCTGCCCTTCGCGCTCGACCTCTCGATGCTGTTCTGGAACAAGGAGCTGTTCGCCGAGGCAGGCCTCGACCCCGAGAAGGCACCCGCCACACTCGAAGAGTTCGCCGAGGCGGCCATGGCCGTGCAGGCGCTGAACAAGCCCGACACCTATGGCACGGCGACCGGCCTCAACTGCGGCGGCTGCCTGGTCTTCACCTGGTTCCCCTCGATCTGGGCGTCCGGCGACGAGGTCATGAACGAGGACGGCACCGAATCCCTGCTCGACGGCGACTCGGCGCAGGCCGTCTATGACACGTGGACCGAACTGCAGGATGCCGGGGCGATCCTCCCCTCCTCCACCGATGAGGCCGGCCCCACCTGGACCGCCGCGTTCAGCGAGGGCAAGGTCGGCGTGATGCCGTTCCCTGCGACGCTGCTCCCCTCCCTCGAGTTCGACGCGGGTGTCGCCGGCATCCCCGGTGTCGACGGCGGCGCCTCGACGTTCGTCGGCGGCGACGGCATCGGCATCTCGAAGGACTCGAAGAAGGCCGCGCAGGCCTGGAACTTCCTCAACTGGATGATGTCGGAGGAGGCGCAGGTCGAGGTCCTCGCGAAGGACGGCAACGCCGTCTCACGGGGTGACCTCGCCGACAACGAGTACGCCGCGGCCGACCCTCGCCTGGTGACGATCAACGAGGTCGCGTCCCAGGGCGACACCCCCGTGGCGCTGAACTTCCAGCAGGCGTTCAACGCTCCGGGCAGCCCCTGGCTCACGCTGGTGCGCAACGCCGTGCTGAACGGCGACGACTCGGTGCAGGCCGACAACGAGGAGATCACCGCGATCCTGTCGCAGTGATTCGCCGCGGGGGCGGCGCTGCACCGCCCCCGCATCCACCTCGCCAGCCCCCCCCCCCGATCGAAAGAGACCGAGATGACCTCGACCGCACCTCCGCTGCGTCGCCGCCGGCCGCGTACCGCCTTCGGCGGCCCGGTGCAGGGCTGGCTGTATGCGGCCCCGACGGCGATCTTCGTCGCCCTGCTGTTCATCGTGCCGCTCGTGCTCGTGGTGCAGATGTCGGCCTCCGACTGGCCGCTGCTGAGCGGCAACCAGGGCATCAACTTCCCCGAGAACTACACGGATGCCGTCATGCACCGTCTCTTCTGGGATTCGATCCGCTTCACCCTGCTCTACACCGTCATCACGACGGTCATCCTGATCGGCCTCGGACTCGGCCTGGCCCTCCTCGTGCAGGAGTCGACCAGGTGGAAAGGCCTCCTGCGCACGGCCTTCCTGATCCCGAGCGCCCTGGGCCTCGCATCCGCCTCGCTGCTGTTCTACGTGCTGTACTCCCCCATCGCCGGTCCGTTCGCGAACCTCATGAAGTCCTGGGGCATCACGTTCCTCGGCACTCCCGAGGGTGCGCTGTGGTCGACGATCTTCCTGATCGTCTGGCGCTACGCGGGGTTCTACATGCTGCTGATGCTGGTCGGTCTGCAGGGCATCCCCGACGACGTCTACGAGGCCGCGCGCATCGACGGCGCCAACCGTTGGCAGACGTTCCGCGACATCACGGTGCCGCTGCTCAAGCCGACCTTCGCCCTCACGACCGTGATGTGCGTGACCGGGTCGCTGCTGGCGTTCGAGCAGTTCTACATCCTCACCAAGGGCGGCCCCGACAACAGCACCATGACCGTGGTGCAGCTGATCTACAACGTCGCCTTCCAGGGGCAGAACAGCCTCGGCATCGCGGGCGCCCTCTCGGTGATCGTGCTGCTCGCGCTCATCGTCATCAACGTCTTCCAGCTGCGCGCGTTCCGCCGCACGGATGAGAACTGAGCTGAGAACCATGTCCCAGACCCTGACTCGCACCATCGTCGCCCCGAATCATCAGCCCACCGCGCCCCGGTACCGCTCGAAGGCGGCCCGCGTCGTCTTCGGCATCCCGTACTGGGTGTTCACCACCGCCCTCGCGGTGATCTTCCTCTACCCGCTCATCTGGACCGGCGTCTCGTCGGTCAGCCCGATGGCGGGCACCAGCCAGACCGACGGCTGGGGCTTCGGCAACTACGCCGCCCTCGGCGAGTACCAGGCGGGCATCTGGGTGTACCTCGGCAACTCGCTGTTCGTCTCGGTGCTCACCGTGGCGCTCACGCTGTTCATCTCGCTGCTGGGCGGCTACGCGTTCGCGCGCTTCTCGTTCCCCGGCAAGAACGCCCTGTTCCTGCTGACTCTCGCGATCCTGATGGTGCCCTACGCGACGCTGCTCATTCCGCTCTACGTGATCCTCAACTCGGTCGGCCTGCAGAACTCGCTCGTCGGCGTCGCGCTGGTGATCACGATGTTCCAGCTGCCGTTCTCGATGTTCATGATGCGCATCTCGTTCGAGTCGATCCCGAGGGAGATGGATGAAGCCGCGATGGTCGACGGATGCTCCAGCTGGGGCGCGCTGTGGCGGGTGCTGCTGCCCGCGGTCAAGCCGGGGCTCGTCACTGTCGGACTGTTCGCGTTCCTCACCGCGTGGAACGACTTCATGGCCCCGCTGATCCTCATCAACGACACCAACCGCATGACGCTGCCGCTCGCGGTCGCGAACCTCCGAGGGCAGGTGCAGGGCGTCGTCGACTACGGCGCCACCGAGGCGGGCGTCGTCGTGCTGGCGCTCCCCTGCATCCTGCTCTTCCTGATCCTGCAACGACACTACGTGCGCGGCTTCATGTCCGGCGCCTTCAAGGGATGACCATGTTCGACACCACGACACCGGCCGCTCCGGTGGTTCCCACGCGCGGACGCCTGCGCCCCCTCGGCCTCGACGAGGTGCGCATCACCGGAGGGTTCTGGGGCGACCGCCAGACCGTGAACGGCTCAGCCACTCTCACGCACATCGAGTCGCGCCTGGAGTCCGAGGGCTGGCTGCCCAACTTCGACCTCGCCGCCGCAGGCACGCTTCCCGCCGGGCGCCGGGGGCGCGAGTTCGCCGACTCCGAGATCTACAAGTACCTCGAGGCTCTCGCGTGGGAGATCGGACGGACGGATGCCGGGGCCGACAGCGATCTCGAGCAGCGGTTCCGCCGCGTGGTCGACCGGGTCGCCGCCGCGCAGGAGCCCGACGGATACCTCAACACGATGTTCGGCCGCGACGGTCAGGGCGAGCGCTGGTCGGCCCTGCAGTGGGGGCACGAGCTGTACTGCCTCGGACACCTCTTCCAGGCGGCCGTCGCCCGGGTGCGCACGAGGCCTGACGCCGATGACGGACTCGTGGCCGTCGCCCGCCTCGCTGCCGAACTCGTATGCCAGGAGTTCGGCGTCGACGGGCGCGACGCGATCTGCGGGCACGCCGAGGTCGAGGTGGGCCTGGCCGAGCTCGGTCGCGCGCTCGGTGAGCAGCGCTACATCGATCAGGCCGCGTTGTTCGTCGAGCGGCACGGCCGCGGATCTCTGGGCGAGATCGAGTGGGGGCAGGAGTACTTCCAAGACGACGTGCCCGTGCGCGACGCCCAGGCGTTGCGCGGGCACGCGGTGCGCGCCAACTACCTCGCCTCCGGAGCGACCGACGTCGCGATCGAGAGGTCGGATGTCGAGCTGCTCGACGCCCTGCGAGGTCAGTGGGATCGCACGGTCGAGCGCCGCACGTACGTGACCGGCGGCCAGGGGTCGCATCACCAGGACGAGGCCTTCGGTGACGACTGGGAGCTGCCGCCGGACCGCGCCTACTCCGAGACCTGCGCAGGGATCGGCTCGATCATGTTCTCGTGGCGTCTGCTGCTCGCGACCGGTGACGTCCGGCATGCCGACCTCATCGAACGCACCCTGTTCAACGTCGTCGCGACCTCCCCGGCCGACGACGGCCGCGCGTTCTTCTACGCCAACACGCTGCATCAGCGCACGCCGGGCACGCCGGCGGACCCGGATGCCACGTCGGCGCGCGCCTCGTCGTCGCTGCGCGCCCCGTGGTTCGAGGTGTCGTGCTGCCCTCCGAACGTGGCGCGTGCCTTTGCGAGCCTCGGTGCGTATGTCGCCACGGCGGATGACGACGGCGTGCAGCTGCACCAGTACGCGCCGTCGACTGTTCGCACGACGCTGCCGGACGGCCGGGTCGTGGCGTTCGAGGTGTCGACGACCTACCCCGTCGAGGGTGACGTGCGGATCGTGATCGCCGAGGATGCCCAGTTCACGCTGACGCTGCGCGTGCCGTCGTGGGCATCAGGAGCGACGGTGCGCGTGCACAGCGGCGGCGAGGTCACGGAGTCCCCCGCACCCGCCGGTGGGGTCGAGATCACTCGCGCGTTCCGCGCCGGCGACGTCGTCGAGCTCAGCCTGCCGATCGTGGCGAGGGCCACGTCACCGCATCCGATGGTGGATGCCGTGCGGGGCAGCGTCGTGATCCAACGCGGTCCCGAGGTGCTGGCGCTCGAGTCGATCGATCTCGGAGCCGATGTCGGCGACGCGGTCGTGGTCGGTGACCCCGTCGAGAGCGACGGTCACGTGGTGCTGCCGGTGCGCCACCGCTCGACCGGCGACACGGTCGATGCGCCCCTGATCGCCTACCACGACTGGGCCCGGCGGGGTCCGTCGACCATGCGGGTGTGGATTCCGACGGCGTGATGAATCCGACGACAGTTCCATCGTCATTCGGCTGAATCCTCGATACGGAACTCGATGCCGACGGTCTCGTCCGGATCGGTGAAGCGGATCGCTCCGGACGCGAACGCTCGTGAAAGAGAGGCGGGCTCCACACGGAAGCCGTCGGAGGCAGCCTGCGAGAAGCGAAGCACGACCTCGGGGTCGTCGGGGTACGTGTCCCAGGTACCAACGCCAGCGAAGTCGCCGGCATCGACATAGCCCAACGGATTGAACGAAGCTCCGTGCATGACGAAGGTTCCATCCTCGTGGACCGTGAGCGTGCCGGTGTCCTCACCTACCGCCCGCCATGTGCCGACGGGCGACGAGATCTGCGGCGCGCACCCGGTGAGCGTGAGAACCACAGCGACGACTCCCCCGAAGGCAGCGATCATCCGCTGCGTTCGCACGAGAGCAGTCATGGATACACCGTCTCCGTCCACACGATCGTCTGGTGCTGCGGCGCCCACTCGCCGCTGCCGACTTCCGCGGCGAGCATCGAGGAGTAGACGATCGGCAGGTGCCCGCCTCCTGTGCCGGGGATGCGCGTCGCGGAATCTGTGGTCGTGTCGTTGTTGATCACATAGGTCACGTCGACACTTCCGTCCACGAGGGAACAGTCGGCGAAAACCCTGAGTGCGGCCAGCACCTGCTCCCGCACGCTTTCGATGTGATCGCTCCTCATAAACGTCGACACGAACGGGTCGTCGGGACCGAGGACCACACCTCGGCCGAGGTCGCCTTTCCAGAATTGACCGAGCATCTCCATCACGCGTCTGTTGGCCCTGTCACGACGTGATCCCTCCGGACTCTCGGCGACGCAGCGCAGACCTCCCCATGCGGCCGATGCCACGCGGCCCAGCAGACTCGCGAGGGTCTGATCCGCGGTCGCTCTATCCTCAGCGAGGCCGGCGAGTGCTTCCGACGCGCTCTTCGCATCCCTCTTCGCCTGCTGTTCTGCCTGGAGCCGATGCTCCATACCCGCGGCATCATTGTCGAACAGCCCGCCTTCACTCACCATGTCGAGCATCAGCTGCGCCGCCGCGAGGTTCTGTTTCAGCGGCTCGGCCCGCGCCGCGATCTCGGCGACAGCGTCGCCGTATTGGGTGACGGCTCTGCGGGCTGCATCCATCGCCTCAGCGGAATCCTCGAGATCTCGCCGCAGACCAGCCGCCCGCCCGCGGAAGGCGTCGGCGCTCTCGCCTGTCCACGACGCATCGAGATCGCGCAGGATCGTGGTCACCGCGGCGCGCGCGTCGGACAGATCGGAGGCCCGAAGTTCGGCCCATCGAGCAGCGAGCCCGCATGATCCGACATCGCCCGCGCCCGGATCAGACCACGTCCAGTTGGACGGCATCAGTCGTCCAGCGCGGCGACGTAGGCGGCGAGCGCATCGATGTGAGCCTGCTCGGCAGCGACGAAGTCGGAGGCGGTCTCGTCGACGGCGCCGGCGAGACCACGCGCGGCCCATTCGAGCGCAGTGACGGCGTCGCCCCAGCCGCGCGAGAACATCGATGCCGCCGACGTCACGAGATCGCTCCTCATCGGCGAGAGATCCAAGGCACTCGCCGATCCGCCGACAGCAAGGCCGTTCAGCGTTCTGGCCATGCCCTGCATACCTTCGTAGTCCACATGGATTGGTTGGCGCACGTTCCCCCCCAGGATCATCTGCCTCCACACTAGTGTCCTCATATGAGGCTATTAGTGCTTCCCATGTGTTGTATTCCGATACGCAAGGCGAGGTTGCAGACCCTCCCCGGCACGCGAATGGCCCCACCTCTATGCGAGATGGGGCCGTTCAGATGATGCGAATCGAGCTACTCCCGTTTTCGAGTGACCGCCCGCTGCAGCAGCACGAACACGAGCAGGATGCCGCCGGTGATGATCGTGGTCATCTCGGGAGGGATCCCGCCGTCGCGTGTGATCAGCACGTTCATGAGCCCCAGCACCAGCGCTCCGACGACCGACCCGAGCACATAGCCGTACGCGCCGGTCAGCACGGTGCCGCCGATGACCGCTGCGGCGATCGCGTCGAGTTCCCATCCGATGCCGGTGATGTTCTGCGCGGTTCCGAGTCGGGCGGTGTACAGCACCGCCGCGAGACCGGCCAGCCCGCCGCTGATCACGTAGACCAGCACCTTGGTGCGCTGCACGGGAAGCCCCATCAGCAGCGCCGAGCTCTCCGACCCGCCGATCGCGTAGACCGTGCGCCCCGTGCGAGTGCGGTGCAGCACGAAGAACGCGGCGGCCACGACGATCACCGCGACGAGCACCGCGGGGGTGATCACGAGGTCGTTGACCTTCGGGCCGTCGATGATCTTCAGCTGCGTGCCGATCCAGCGGATCGGCGATTCCTCGCCGAGTCGCTCGGGCTTGGTGCTGAGCAGCGACGCGAGGCCGCGACCGAGGAACATCATCGCCAGCGTCGCGATGAACGGCTGCACGTTGAAATACCTGATCAGCACGCCCGAGACGATGCCGAAGAGCACGCCGATGCCGATCATCGCGATGATCACGGCGAACGCGTTCCATCCGGCGTTCGAGAGCATGACTCCCGCGACCGAGGAGACCGCGATGATCGAGCCGACAGACAGGTCGATTCCGCCGGTGAGGATCACGAAGGTCAGCGCGACGGCCAGCACGATGAGGTGCGCGTTGTTGATCAGCAGGTTCGACAGCGTGTTGAACTGCAGGATGCGGCCGTAGGCCACCTCGCCGAAGATCACCATGCCGACGAAGATCGCGACCGAGGCGATCGTCGGCAGCACCGACGGGTTCGCCGTGATCATGCGGCGTACGCGCTCGACGATGGTCTCGGTCGCCTGCGGAGCCGGGGTGGCGGTCACGACACTCATGCGGACACCTCTTCCTTGGCGAGGACCTGTTCGACCGGTCGGGTCTTGCGGCGCGAGCGGAACCAGCTGCGCACCCGCTGCGACTGCAGCAGGCACAGCACGACGATCACGATGGCCTTGAACGCCGGCGTCGCCGACGACGAGACCCCGAGGTACAGCACGGTCTTGTCGAGCGTGGCGATGAGCAGCGCTCCCACGAACGCGCCGCTGAGCGAGAACTTGCCGCCGGCCAGCGACGCGCCGCCGATGACGACAGCGAGGATCGCGTCGAGCTCGAGCTGATACCCGGTGCGCGAGATGTCGACGGTCATGACGCTGCCGACCGACATGATCCCCGCGATCCCCGCGAGGATGCCGCTCATGATGTACGCCGTGAGCAGCAGGCCCTTCGGCTTGATGCCCGCCATGCGGCTGGCGCGGGGGTTGATGCCGATCGCCTCGATCATGAGACCCAGCGCACTGCGCCTGACGACCCAGCCGACGGCGATCACGATGAGCACGGCGAGGATGAACACCACGGGGATGCCGATCACGAAGCCGTTGGCGATCCACCGGAACGCGTCGTTCGACGCCGTGGTGTTCTGCCCGCCCGTGATCACCTTGGCGATGCCTCGGCCTGCGAGCATGAGCACGAGGGTCGCGATGAACGGCTGCAGCCCGACATAGGCGACGAGCAGACCGTTGACCGCCCCGAGGATGCCGGTGATCACCAGCGCGAGCCCGACCGCGGCGAGCGCCGCACCGAAGGAGTCGCCGGCGGCGCTGAGGAACTCCATCGAGACGGCCCCGGCGACGGCCATGAGCGAGCCGACCGAGAGGTCGATGCCGCCGGTGGCGATCACGAGCGACATCCCGATCGCGATCATCATGATCGGCGCCGCCTGGCGCAGGATGTCGATCAGGTTGCCCACCAGGTTGCCGTTGTTGGGGTTGATCGAGAGCGCGAGGTAGGTCGGGTCCTTGATCACGTTCAGGGCGAGCAGTGCGAGGATCGCGACGATGCCCCAGAAGAACGGCTTGTGGATCAGATCCCGCCAGATGGTGGTGCCGGCTGACGCGGTCATCGCGCTGCCTCCTTGTCGGTCGTGGGGGCGATGCTATCGGGCACGGCGCCGTCTGTGTCGTCGAGCGTCTCGGCCGCGGCCTCCACTCCATGAGCGGCGATCACATCGACGATCACCTGCGCGGTGACGTCGGGGCCGTTCTGGATCTCGCCGATCTTGCGGTGGTCCTTCAGCACGACGATCCGTTCGGAGAGACGCACGACCTCTTCGAGTTCGGACGAGATGAACACCACGGCGACGCCGTCTTCGGCGAGCTCGGCCACCGCCTCCTGGATCTCGGCCTTGGCGCCCACGTCGATGCCGCGGGTCGGCTCATCGAGGATCAGCAGCTCGGGCTGCGTGGCGAGCCAGCGCCCGAGCAGCACCTTCTGCTGGTTGCCACCGGAGAGGTTCTTGATCATCCGGTCGGGGTCGGCCGGGCGGACGTTGAACTGCTCGATGTAGCGGTCGACGATCGCATCCTGCTCCTTGCGGCTCATCGGCCGCGCCCACCCGCGCTCGGCCTGCACCGCGAGGACGATGTTCTCGCGCACGGTCAGGTCTCCGATGATGCCCTCGTCGCGACGGTTCTCGGTCGAGAAGGCGATGCGGCGAGGCAGCGCGTCGGCCGGCGACTTGAGGTCGACCCGGTGACCGTGCAGCTCGATCGTGCCCTCGTCGGTGCGGTCGGCCCCGTAGAGCAGTCGCGCGAGCTCGGTGCGTCCGGAGCCCAGCAGACCGGCGAAGCCGATCACTTCGCCGGGGCGGATGTCGAGGTCGGTCGCCTCGACCGCGCCTCGTCGTGCGATTCCGGATGCCGCGAGCAGCGGCTTCTCGTCCGCGTCGCGCGGTGTACGGCGGCGGTTGCCCCCGAGTGACGTGAGCGCGTCGAGGTCTTTGCCGATCATCTTCGAGATGAGGGCATGGCGGTCGAGGTCTCGGGTGAGGTACTCGCCCTCGTACAGTCCGTTGCGCAGCACCGTCAGGCGGTCGCTGATCGCGTAGACCTGATCGAGGAAGTGCGAGACGAAGAGGATCGCGACGCCCTGGTCGCGCAGCGCCCTGATCACGGTGAAGAGGCCGTCGACCTCGGCGGCGTCGAGGCTGGAGGTCGGCTCATCGAGGATGAGCACCTTGGCCCTGATCGCCATCGCGCGGCTGATGGCGACGAGCTGCTGCAGCGCGATCGAGAGAGTCGAGAGCGGTCGGCGCGTGTCGAGGTGCCCCAGCCCGAGTCGGGAGAGAGCGTCGGTCGCGGCGCGGTGGGTGGCCGTCCAGTTGATGCCGAACACTCCACGCAGCTCGTGTCCGAGCATCACGTTCTCGCCGATCGAGAGGTTCGGGGCGAGATTGACCTCCTGGTAGACCGTCGAGATCCCGGCATCCTGCGCGTCGTCCGCACCGCCGAAGCTGCGCTCCTGACCCGCGACGACGATCGACCCCGAGTCGATCTGGTAAACACCGGTCAGTGCTTTGATCAGGGTCGACTTTCCGGCGCCGTTCTCTCCCATGAGCGCGTGGACCTCGCCCTGGAACAGCCGGAAATCGACCCCGTCGAGGGCTTTCACGCCCGGGAACTCGATGGAGATCCCCCGCATCTCGACGATGGGCAGTGCTTCGTTCATCGCTGTCTCTCCGTCCGCAGAACCCGGGTGGAGCAGTGCTCCTGCCCCACCCGGGTTCGCTGCCGGATCGCTCCGGCGTCGGGTTCGGTGCTCGGTCAGTACTTGCGGTCGGCGAGCACGGCCTGGGCCGCCTCGGCGGAGTCGAACGCCTCGCTGGGGACGACGATGTACGACTCGACCTCTTCGCCGGCGAGAGCCTTCTCGACGACCTCGAGCGCGGTCTCACCGAAGAGCGGGTTGTATTCGTGCACGTAGCTGAGCTGACCGTCGGCCAGCGCCTGCATGGCGTTCTTGGTGCCGTCGATCGTGGCGATCTTGACGTCCTCACCGACGACGAGGCCCGCCTCCTCGGCGGCCTGCGCGGCACCGAGGCCCATCTCGTCGTTCTGTGCGAACACGAGCTGGATGTCGTTGTTCGAGGACTTCAGCATCGTCTCGAAGACGCTCTTGCCCTCTTCCGCCGACCAGTTCGCGGTCTGCGCGTCGAGCTTCGTGAGCGACGAGTCGCCCAGGCCCTCGTCGAAGCCCGTGTTGCGCTCGTTCACGACGCCGACACCGGCCGGGCCCTCGAGCACGACGTAGTTGCCGCCGTCGGGGAACGTGGCCGCAGCCCAGGTGCCGACCTCCTTGGCGACCTCGACGTTGTCGGGGGCGATGCGCGTGACGTAGAGGCTGTCGTCGTCCGGTTCGATGCCGCGGTCGAGCAGGATCACGGGGATCTCCGCCTCCTGCGCACGCTTGAGCGAGTCCTCCCAGCCGGAGGCCTCGGTGGCCGACAGCAGGATGACGTCGACGCCCTCGTCGACGAACGACGTGAAGGCGTCGATCTGCGACTTCTGGTCGAGGTTCGTGGCGGGGGCGTACTTGAGCTCGTATCCGGCGTCCTCCGTGAAGGTGTCCTGGATGTTCTGCTCGTTCGCCTCGCGCCATGCGCCCTCGGGGCCGACAGCCACGAAGCCGACGGTGGTGATCTCCTCTGAGCCGCCTCCGCCGTCGCCGCCCGAGTCGCCGGACGAGCAGGCCGCAAGGCCGATGGTGAGTGCGCCGACTGCTGCCAGGCCGAACGCGACGCGGATGCGCTTCTTCGCGGACATTTCTTCTCCTCTTTGAGATGCCGGCGGTCACTCCGGCGGTGGCGGACCAGTCATGGTCCTGACGTGATTGCAGGACAGCTGCTTCGCGTGTCCTGCCGTGATGTTACCGGGAACAATTTCTGAAACACAAGACTTCGTTACCAAATCGGACCGATCACGGTCGGTGGATGTTGTTACCGATCACAGTTCAGCGCTGTGACTCAGCTCGGCGGCGATCATCTCGACCACCGTGTCGACGGTCACACCCGGACCGTTGCTGAGCTCGCCGATCTTCTCGCGGTCCTTCAGCACGACGATGCGATCGCTCAGCCGCACGACCTCTTCGAGCTCTGACGAGATGAACACGACGGCCACGCCGTCTCCGGCCAGCTGGCTGATGCGGCGCTGCACCTCGACCTTGGCCGCGATGTCGATCCCCCGAGTGGGCTCGTCGAGGATCAGCACGTGAGGGCGCACCGCCAGCGCTCGAGCGAGGAGCACCTTCTGCTGCGTTCCCCCCGACAGGAGACCGACCGGGCGGTCGAGGTCCGCAGGGTCGAGATGCAGCGCCTCGACGTACGTCTCCACGAGACCCCTCGACTCGGCGTGCGAGAGAGGACGAGTCCATCCGCGCAGCGCCTGCAGCGAGAGGATGATGTTCTCGCGGGCCGTGAGCTCGCCGATGATGCCCTGTGTACCCCGGTTCTCGGCCGACAGCGCGATGCGGTGCCGCAGCGCTGCCGAGGGGCTGCGCAGCTGCACACGTTCACCGTCGACCCAGAGCTCTCCGCTGTCGGTGCGCACCGATCCGCTGAGCAACGACGCGAGCTCGGTGCGCCCCGACCCCCGGAGGCCCGCGAGCCCCACGATCTCACCCCTCTGGATCTCGACGTCCATGCGCTCCAGCTCGCCGCGTCGACCCACACCGGACGCCTGCATGGCCGGCTCCCCGTCGTACGCGTAGTGATGAGCCTTGCGCTCCGAGCCGAGGGCCCTCAGGCTGTCGATGTCCTTGCCGAGCATCTTCGAGATCAGGTCGGCTCGGTCGAGGTCGCGCGTCGCGTATTCGCCCGCCCGTCGCCCGCCGCGCAGCACCGTCATGCGGTCGCTGATCGCGAACGCCTGCTCGAGGAAGTGCGAGATGAACAGGATCGCGACGCCGCGTTGCCGCAGACCCCGGATGACCCGCA
Source organism: Microbacterium sp. LjRoot205 (assembly GCF_056175745.1). Lineage (NCBI taxonomy): Bacteria > Bacillati > Actinomycetota > Actinomycetes > Micrococcales > Microbacteriaceae > Microbacterium > Microbacterium sp. LjRoot205. Next base: position 61,513 of record NZ_JBGFFH010000005.1, read on the forward strand.
TCAGAGTGGCGACCTCGGCGACGTCGAGGCTCGAGGTGGGTTCGTCGAGGATGAGCACCCTCGGGTCGTCGACGACCGCACGAGCGAGAGCGACCAGCTGCTTCTGCGCCGGTGTCAGCATCGACAGCGGCGTCTTCGGGTCGAGGTCGTCGAGTCCCAGCCTGGCCAGCGCCTCGGCGGCATCCGCCCTGGTCCTGCGCCAGTCGATTCCGAATCGGCCCCGGCGCTCCCGCCCGAGCATCACGTTCTCGGCCACGCTGAGATTGGGGCTCAGCTGCGCCTCCTGGAACACCGTGGCGATGCCGGCCGCTCGACTGTCGGCGACTCCCGAGAAGCGACGCGGCTCGCCGTCGACGACCACCGCGCCCTCGTCGGGAGAGAGCGTGCCGGTGATCACCGCGACGAGCGTCGACTTGCCCGCGGCGTTCTCGCCCATCACGGCATGCACCTCACCGGGGAGCAGACGGAAGTCCACGGCGTCGAGCGCGCGCACGCCCGGGAACTCGACCGTGATGCCCTCGAGCCGCACCACCGGCTCGGGACCACGGTCGGGGGTCACCGCACCTCCCTGGGCGCGGCCGACGATCCGCGGGCGACGAGCTCGGTCGGGATCCGGGTGAGCGCGGGGATGTCACGACCCTCGATGGCCGCGCGCAGCATCTCGACCACCGCGACGCCCAGTGCGCCGAAATCCTGGCGCACCGTCGTGAGCGGAGGGATGAAATGCCGAGCGAGCGGGATGTCGTCGAACCCGACCACGCTGAGGTCTCGCGGCACCTCGAAGCCCCTGTCGTGCAGCCCGTGGATCAGGCCGATCGCCATGTCGTCGTTGGCGGCGAAGATCGCCGTGTAATCCGGCAGCCGGGTGAGACCCTTCGCGAAGTCGTAGGCGAAGTCGGCCGACCAGTCTCCGACGACGATGGGCCGTTCACGGATGCCCCACGACTTGGCCCTCGTGTGAAAGGCGCGCTCTCTCGCTCTCGCATCGAGCCAGTCCAGCGGGCCGGAGAGGTGCAGGATGTCTCGGTGTCCGAGCGCGACGAGGTGATCGACCACCGACGTCGTGCCGGCGTGCTGGTCGATCGAGACCGTGAGAAAGGTCGGATCGGCGTCTGCCTTGACCACGAGCATGGGAACGGTGATGGCGATGCGCCGCAGAGCGGCCACCGATGACGAACGTGGCGCGATCACGCACAGCGCATCGACCCCCTGCGTCACGAGGTGGTCGACCGCTTCCTGGGGAGACAGCGCATCACCCGCGTGCAGCGCGATCGGTGTGACCGAGTACCCCGTGGCGCGCGCCGACAGCTCGACGGCCCGCAGGATGCTGGTCGGGCCATGCGCGACCGCGCTCTCGACGATCACGCCGATGCGCCGGGTGCGCTGGGTGGCGAGCGCCCTGGCGACGAGATTCGGGCGGTAGTCGAGCTCCTCGATCGCCTCGAGGACGCGGCGCTTCGTGTCGGGCTTGATGTTCGGGTGATCGTTGAGAACACGCGACACCGTCATGTGCGAGACGCCCGCGATGGTCGCGACCTGACGGATGTTGGGCTTGTCTGAGCCGACGTTCGCCATGCACACCTCCGTCGGCCGAGCCTCGGAGAATGTTACCGAGAACAACCGGGGTGGTGCAATGGATCCCGCTACAGCCCCAGGCGCTCGAGGTACGGGTTCACGAGACGACGCTCGGGGTCGAAGCGCTGCGCGAGGGCGGCGAAGTCATCCCACCGCGCATAGCGCGAGCGCACCTCTGCGGCATCGAGAGTGAAGACCTTGCCCCAGTGCGGGCGGGCGGTCTCGGGCAGTGCCGCTTCGAGGGTGGGCAGGAACGCGCGCACGGCCGCCTCGTCGGGCTTCCAGGTGAAGTGGATGCCGACGGCATCCGTGCCCTGCGACGAGCTCAGCCACAGATAGTCGGGGGCGACCGTGCGGATCTCGTTCACGAGCAGCAGCGGCGCGATCTGACCGGCGAGCGTGCGCACCGCCTGGATCGCGGCGACGGCGTCGGCGCGGGGCACGAGGTACTCGCTCTGGATCTCGGCGCCGGCCGACGGCGTGAACTCGAGCTTGAAGTGCGCGAGGCGCTCGAACCACGGTCCCGACTCGCCGAGCTGCTCGGTGCAGGCGACAGGATCGACGCCGATGATCGGATGCCGCTTGGCGGTCGCCGGCTCCGCCCCCAATCGGGCGAAGAGGTCGTCACGGGCGAGCTCCCGGGCCTCGGGCTGGCGCTGCTTGACCCAGATCTGGTCGGCGAAGTCGGTGTGCTCCCAGCGCGAGAAGATGCTGACGCTCGTGCCGATGCCTGTCACCTCGTCGAAGTCGGCGAGGATCGCATCCCACGACGGATGCTCGAACACGTGCTGCGCCACCTCGTAGGTGGGCTCGACATCGAGCGTGACGTCGACGACCGCACCCAGCGCACCGAGGCTGACGACCGCGCCGTCGAAGTCGTCGTCACCGCGGGCGAGGGTGCGCGTCTCCCCCGCCGGGGTGATGATCGTCAGCGCGCGCACCGCCGAGGCCAGCGAGCCGATGGCGTCGCCCGAGCCATGCGTGCCGGTCGCGACTGCGCCGGCGATCGAGATGTGGGGCAGCGAGGCGAGGTTGGCGAGCGCGAGTCCCTCGGCGTCGAGCAGCGGAGCGAGGTCGCCGTAGCGCAGCCCGCCGGAGACGCGCACCGCGTCACGCGCATCGTTCACCTCGAACACGACGGGCAGCCGATCGAGGGCGATGAGCAGGCCGTCGGTGTCGGCGATGTCGTTGAAGCAGTGCCTCGATCCGAGGATGCGCACGGCTCCGCCCCGGGCGAGCAGATGCCGCAGCTCGTCGATCGAGCCGGGGTGCTCGACGGCGGATGCACGGTAGGTGAGGTTGCCTGCCCAGTTGCGTTCGATGGTCATCGGGCCATAGTAGTCAGCGAGTGCGGACATTCCGCGGCGCGGCGGGCTCGCGGGCGAGCCGGTGGATAGGCTGACCGGATGACAGCGATGCCGCCGCCGCGCGCGACGATGAAGGACGTCGCCGCACTCGCGGGCGTCTCACCCAAGACGGTCTCGAACGTCGTCACCGGCACCGTCGCCGTGCGCGAGGAGACCAAGCTCAGGGTCGAGGCCGCGATGACGCAGCTCGACTTCGTGCCGAACCTCAACGCCCGAGGACTCCGCAAGGGCCGCTCGGGCATCATCGCCGTCGCCCTGCCCGACCTCGCGACCGCGTTCTCGGCCGAGCTCATGCACCGCATCGTCGACGCCGCGCATGATCGCGGCCTCGCCGTGCAGATCGAGGAGACCGCGACCGACCCCGAACGTGAGAGGGAGCTCGTCTCCCGGGCTCGCGCGCACCTGGTCGACGGACTGATCCTGAACCCCATCCGCCTCGAGGACAGCGTGCTGAAGTACGCCGACCGGCTGCCCCCTCTCGTCGTGCTCGGCGAGGTGGAGCAGAACAGGGCCGACCATGTGCGCATCGACAGCCGCCGAGCCGCGGCCGATGTGACCAGGCACGTGCTGTCTCGCGGAGCGACGCGCATCGCCGTGATCGGCGCCGACGACGATCCGTCGGTCGCGACCGCGACGGGCCGTCTGCGACTCGAGGGAGTGCACGACGCGCTTCGGGAGGCCGGCATCCCCCGTGACACCGCCTTGGAGATCAATCCGATGCCGTGGTCGATGACCGGCGGGGCGGATGGCGTGCAGACGCTGTTCCGACGGGGAGTGGCGTTCGACGCGATCATCGCCTTCACCGACTCGCTCGCGCTCGGCGCGCTCCACGCACTGCACGACCACGGTGTGAACGTGCCGGAGGACGTGATCGTGACGGGCTTCGACGACGTCGAGTTCTCGCGCTATACGTCTCCGTCGCTCACGACGCTCGCCTTCGACCGCCGCGCCTTCGCCGATGCGGCGCTCACCCTGCTCGAATCGCGCATGGACGACCGCTCCGCCCCGCCGCGGGCGCTCACCCTGTCGCATCACCTGCTCGAGCGTGACAGCACACGGGGCCGCCCGCGCGGCCACCGCCCCTGACACACACCCGCGCAGCGTTCTCCGCCCGTCGGCCCCGCGCTCACGCGGGTTGCGGACTTCACTCTTGCGCCGCCGATTACATCGATGTAATGATGAGACCCGACCCCGCCCGCTGTCACGAAGGAGTGACGATGACGCCCCCGCTCGATCTGTCTCGGCGGCAGTTCCTGACTGCCGCCTCCGTCACGGCCGCCGCGGCGCTGCTCGCCGGCTGCGCCCCTGGCGCCGTCCCCGGTTCGAACGCCACGACCCTGCAGTTCTGGCATCTGCTCTCCGGAGGCGACGGCGTGACCATGTCGCAGCTGCTCGACGCCGCCAATGCGGCGCAGAGCGACTACCGCATCCGCCCCACCGTGCTCGCATGGGGCACCCCGTACTACACGAAGCTCGCCATGGCGGGTGCCGGCGGCCGGGCCCCCGACGTCGCAATCATGCACGCGACGCGCACGGTCGGCTGGGCACCGGGTGGCCTGCTCGACACCTGGGACCTCGACCGGCTCGCAGACCTCGGAGTCGACGCCTCGACGTTCCCGAAGCCGATCTGGGAGAAGGGCTTCGTCGGCGAGAACATGTACAGCGTCGCACTCGACGCGCATCCGTTCGTCGCGATGTTCAACACCGACATCTGCGACGCGGCCGGTGTGCTCGACAGCGACGGCCGACTGCAGGAGACCTCCTCTCCTGAGGAGTTCCTCGATCAGCTGCGCGCCATCGGGGGCCAGGCCGAGGGGCACGCGCTCTCGTACGGCTACCTCGGCGACGGCGCCCAGATGTGGCGTCTCTTCTACACGTTCTATTCGCAGCACGGCAGTGCGATGGAACTGCCGGCCGGCGGCAAGGCCGTGATCGACAAGGACGCCGCTGTCGCGTCTCTGACCCTCATGCGCACCCTGCTCGACGGCGAGATCGCCCTCGCGCAGGCCGACTACGGCAGCGCGGTGGCCGAGTTCGCCACCGGCAAGAGCGGGATGCTGTTCACCGGCGTGTGGGAGCTGCGCACGATGCAGGCGGCCGAACTGCCCCTGGATGCCACCATGATCCCCACGCTGTTCGGCACGCCGGCGGTCTACGCCGACTCGCACTCGTTCGTGCTGCCGCATCAGACCAACGCCGATCCCGCGAAGCGCGACCTGACCTACCGGTTCGTCGCCGACATGCTGAAGGGCTCGTTCGGGTGGGCCGAGGCAGGGCACATCCCTGCTTTCCTCCCGGTCACCGAATCGCCCGAGTACGCCGACCTCATTCCCCAGGCCAACTACGCCGAGGCCGCGCAGCACGTCGTCTACGACCCCACCGCGTGGTTCACCGGCTCGGGGTCGAGCTTCCAGGGCGAGTTCGGCGCCGCCGTGCAGGGGGTGCTGCTCTCGGGCGACGACCCCGCGGCGGCCATCGACCGGTTCGAGGCCCGGGTGAACACACTCCTCCGACAGCCCAACCCGGCCGACCCCGAGGGGACGTTCGCATCATGACCACCGCGACGGACTCCACGCGCACGATCGTCACCGGCTCGAAGTCGGCCCTGCCCGCTCGACGCGCCGGCTCCTCCCGCAACCGCGAGCAGCTCATCAGCTGGGCGTTCCTCGCGCCCTTCCTCCTCGCGTTCGTGCTGTTCCTCGCGTGGCCGATCGTGCACGGCATCATCCTCAGCTTCACCGATCAGTCGCTCACCGGGGCAGGCGGATCCTTCATCGGCTTTGCGAACTACGCCGAGGCGCTCGCCGACCCCAAGATGTGGCAGTCGATGGGCAACACGGTGTGGTTCACGCTGCTGTCGACCGTGCCGCTCGTCGTGATCGCGCTGCTCATGGCCGCTCTCGTCGATCGCGGCCTTCCCGGCCAGTGGCTGTGGCGGCTGTCGTTCTTCATGCCCTATCTGCTCGCCTCGACCGTGATCTCGCAGATCTGGGTCTGGATCTTCAACCCGCAGATCGGCGCGGCGAACAACATCCTCGAGTTCTTCGGCCTCGAGCCGCTGGCCTGGCTGCAGAACCCCGACACCAACATGCTGTCGATCGTCATCGCCACCATCTGGTGGACGGTCGGATTCAACTTCCTTCTCTATCTCGCCGCGATGCAGAACATCCCGCCGCAGCAGTACGAGGCCGCATCGCTCGACGGCGCGGGCCCGTGGCGACAGTTCTGGTCGATCACGCTCCCCCAGCTGGGACCGGCGACCGTGCTGATCCTGATCCTGCAGATCCTGGCATCGCTGAAGCTGTTCGATCAGGCGTACCAGATGCTCGGCGGCGTCGCGAGCGACACCACCCGCTCGATCGTGCAGTACATCTACGAAGCCGGCTTCGTCAGCTACCGATTCGGCTACTCGGCCGCGATCTCCTACGTGTTCTTCGCTCTCATCGTCATCATCGGCGTCGCGCAGGCTCTGATCATGCGCCGCCGGAAGGAGTCGCAGCTGTGATGTCCACCGCCACACTCACCGAGACCATCACCACCGCCAAGCCGGCGCGAGCCCGCCGCTCGCACCTGCCAGGTCAGAAGCCGTTCGGTGCGCTGCGCATCAGCGCCCTCGTCGTCCTGATCATCCTCGCGATCGGCTGGCTGCTGCCGTTCCTCTGGGCGGTCGCGACCGCCTTCAAGACCGAGACGGATGCCGCCAGCGGCGACCCGTCGTGGATCGGCGCCTCGGGCCCGACCGTCGAGGCCTTCGCGGCGATCCTGTCGCAGGGCAACGTCTACACCTGGGCGTTCAACAGCCTGTGGACGTCGGTCGCAGTGACCCTGATCACCCTGACGATCTCGGCACTCGCCGCCTACGCGTTCTCACGGCTCGACTTCACGGGCCGCAAGTGGCTGTTCGTCGTCATCATCGCCTCCATCGTCGTGCCGCCGCAGGTGCTGATCATCCCGCTGTTCTACGAGATGCTCGCGTTCAACATGATCGACACCTACTGGGGCCTGATCCTGCCGCAGGTCGTCGCCCCGGCGATGGTGTTCATCCTCAAGCGCTTCTTCGATGCGATCCCGATCGAGCTCGAAGACGCGGCCCGCGTCGACGGCGCCAGCCGCCTGCGCATCTTCTGGTCGATCGTGCTGCCGCTCTCGCGGCCGATCCTGGCATCCGTCGCGATCTTCGTCTTCATCGGCGCGTGGAACAACTTCCTCTGGCCGTTCCTCGTCATCAACGACACCACTTTGATGACGCTGCCGGTCGGCCTGCAGACGGTCATCAGCGCCTACGGCGTGCAGTACGCGCAGGTCATGGCGCAGGCCGTGCTCGCCGCGCTGCCGCTGATCATCGTGTTCATCATCTTCCAGAAGCAGATCGTCAAGGGAGTCGCGACCAGCGGCTTCGGCGGTCAGTAGTCCCCACCGATCCTCATCGTCGGTCGTTCAGCGAGGAGCTCAGCGACGGGACGAAACGCCCCACCCCGGCCCACTCACAAGGAGAGCAATGTCTCAGGCCCGCATCACCATCGATCGCGACTTCACCATCGCCGACGTCCCCCGAAGGCTCTTCGGGTCGTTCGTCGAGCACATGGGGCGCTGCGTGTACACCGGCATCTACGAGCCGGGGCACCCGCAGGCAGACGAGCGCGGCTTCCGTCAGGACGTGCTCGCCCTGGTGAAGGAGATGGGTCCGACCGTCGTCCGCTACCCCGGGGGCAACTTCGTCTCCGGCTACCGCTGGGAAGACGGCGTGGGCCCGGTCGAAGACCGCCCCGTGCGCATCGACGGCGCATGGCACACCATCGAGACCAATGCGTTCGGGCTGCACGAGTTCATGGACTGGGCGAAGGAGGCCGACGTCGAGGTCATGGAGGCCATCAACCTCGGCACCCGCGGCGTCGAAGAGGCCCGGTCGCTCGTCGAGTACGCGAACCACCCGAGCGGCACCTACTGGTCGGACCTGCGTCGCAAGAACGGCGCTGAGAAGCCGTTCGACATCAAGCTGTGGTGCCTGGGCAACGAGCTCGACGGACCGTGGCAGATCGGCGGCAAGACCGCGACCGAGTACGGCCGCATCGCGCAGGAGTCGGCCAAGGCCATGAAGCTGGTCGACCCGACGATCGAGCTCGTCGCGGTCGGCTCGTCTGCGCGGTCGATGCCGACGTTCGGCACGTGGGAGCACACGGTGCTCACGCACGCCTACGACGAGGTCGACTTCGTCTCGATGCATGCCTACTACCAGGAGCACGACGGCGACGCCGAGTCGTTCCTCGCCGAGTCGGTCGATATGGATGCGTTCATCGACGGCGTCATCGCGACGATCGACGCCGTGAAGGCCGCGGGCAAGCACACCAAGCAGGTCGACATCTCGTTCGACGAGTGGAACGTGTGGGACCAGGTGAAGTACAACGACGTCGAGGCCGGCGAGGTCGCGAAGTCGGGCTGGCGGGAGCACCCGCGTCTGATCGAGGACACGTACAACGTGACGGATGCCGTCGTCGTGGGCACGCTGCTCAACAGCCTGCTGCGCCACGGCGACCGCGTGAAGATCGCCAACCAGGCGCAGCTCGTCAACGTGATCGCGCCGATCCGCTCGGAGGAGAACGGTCCGGCCTGGCGTCAGACGAGCTTCTGGCCGTTCGAGCGCATGGCTCGCCTCGCGAAGGGTCGCATCCTGCGCCTCGCGGTGTCGGCACCGCAGATCGAGACGAAGCGCTACGGCGGCGTCGACGCGGTCGATGCGGCGGCGACGTGGGATGAGGAGACCGGACGCGTCGTCGTCTTCGTCGCGAACCGCTCGCTCGACGAGGAGAGCGACCTGACGGTCGAGCTGCGCGGTCTCACGGCGCTCCGTGTCGTGAACGCCGAGACGCTGACGATCCCCGAGGGCGGCGACCGCCACACCTCGAACCTCGAGACCACGCAGGATGCCGTGCACATGGTGCCGCTCGCAGCCGCAGAGGTCGTCGACGGCGCCGTGCGCGCGACGCTCCCGCCACTGTCGTGGTCGGTGATCGAACTCGCCTGAGGCTCGCCTCGACCGCAGAAGGCCCGGCATCGCAGTCCGATGCCGGGCCTTCCGCTGTGCTCACGGCATCCGCTCGTCGGCGCACGCGGCACCCCGCAGACGGCCGCGCTGTGGAGACGGCGGCGTCCCGGATATGCGAAGAAGCCCGGCATCTTTCGATACCGGGCTTCTCGGCGAGGGGTTCACGGCCGAAGCCGGTCACACCCTCAGGAGGTGATCAGTGTGTCAGCTCTCGATGAGCTGGCGACGACGGAAGACCAGCAGCAGTCCACCCGACAGCAGCGCGAGCGCGATCGCTGCGGCGGAGAGCGGGACGAGCAGGTCGGCACCGGTCACGGCGAGTCCGCCGTCACCGGGTGCCGCTGCGCCACCGTCACCGGGAGCTGCTCCGCCACCACCGGCGACCGGGGCCGCGAGGACAGCGAACGCCAGGTCGGTCGGAGCCGACGAGACGCCGTCGATGGCCTGCGTGGCCGACACCGTGTACGTGCCCGACTCGAGAGCCGCACCGAAGTCGACGCTCCATGCGCCGTCCTCGACCGTGGCCGTGAAGGTGCCGCTCGCGGCGGCGAAGGCGCCCGCGAGAGCAGCCGTGTTCGCCGACGTCGGCTCAGCGCCGTTGAGCTTCACCGTGACGGTCGCGCCGTCGATGCCCGAGCCGGCGAGTCCGGAAGGACCGTCGTTGTGGGCGAACTCCGCGCCGTTCGCGACCGAGGTCACGGCCGGCGAGACGGGGCGGACGGCGAACGTCGAGGTGGCCTCAGGCGAGACCTCTTCTTCGCCGTCGATCGTGCGGGTCTGCGTCACGACGACGCTGTGCTCGCCGTACTCGAAGGAGAGTCCGTCGACGGTCCAGGAACCGTCTGCGGCGACCTCGGTCGTGCCGAGCACGTCGTCGGTCTCGGCATCCGTGACCGTGATGGTGGTGGTCGGCAGGCCGGTGCCGCTGATCGCGGTGACGGTTTCGGTGACCGTCGTGCGGTCAGCCGGCGAGGTGATGACAGGCGCGACGAGCGGAGCCGGCACGACGGTCACGTCGATCGTCGTGCTGTCCGAGGCGCTGAAGCCGTTGCGCGCGGTGACCGTGATGGCCTGTTCCCCGAGCTCGACGGGTCCGACGAACGAGAAGGCACCGTCCGTGACGGCGACCGTCTGGTCTGCGCCGAAGCCGCTGACCGTGACCTCGGTCGCTCCGGGAGCGGTTCCGGTGACGGTCGTTCCGGGCTGCACCTCTGCGCCATCGGTCGGGCTGGTGATGACCGGCGCGTCGATGTCGAGTGCGACCTCGTAGCCACCGGTCCGGGGCAGAGCCGTCACGAGCGATGCCGCCCAGGTGAACTGCTCTTCGGTCTCGGTCGCTTCGGACCCACCGCTGATGAGGCCGACGGCCGCATCGCCCTGGATGACCGAGCCACCCGAGTCACCGGGGCCTGCGAGCGTGTTGCTCGAGAAGCCGCGCACCCAGTGTCCGTCGATGCTCGCCCAGCCATCGAGGATGTCGTCTCCGTCGACCACACCGGTGGTGAAGCCGGTCGTGCGACCGCTCTTCGAGACCTCACCGAGCGCCGGAGCGGCGACGGACTTGATCTCGATGACGCTGTCAGCGAGCGAGCTGAGCGAGTCGCCGGCCGTGGTCCAGTCGGTGACCGCGGGAACCGGGTTCCAGCCTGCGGCCTCGTCGAGGTCGATGACCGAGATGTCGGTTGCGGTGCTCTCGCCGTTCGAACCGAGGCCACCGTCCGCGCCGCCGAACTGGGCGAAGCCGAACGTGCCGAGCAGGTCGATCGTGTCGGGCAGGGCACCTTCGCCGCCGACTGCGGGCTCTTCTCCGGGAACGGTCAGCGTCGTGTCGGTGAGCTTCTCATCGCTCGCACCGAAGGCGCAGTGCCCGGCGCTGAGGAGAGCAGGACCACCCGTGGGCGTGAACGCGGAGAAGCCCACGGAGCAGGCCCAAGCCGCGCTTCCGGGCTCGCCGGCGACGAAGCTCTCGAGGTCAGGGCTGACCGACAGGTAGCCCTGGCCGCCGACGACATCGCCTTCGGCGAACGACGTCAGAGTGCGGTCGACCTTGACGACCTCAGCGTCGGGGAAGCCCCGGTCTGCCGCAATGCCCTTGATCGCGGAGTCGCTGGCCGTGCTGTCGGCGGTCACGACGACGACGTTGCCGCCATCGGCGCTCTCACCGAGTGCGACCAGCTCTGTTCCCGCTTCGGCACTCGCCTTCGCGATGTCGGCAGCCTGCTGCTCGGAGACTCCCTCGGCGGGTGCTTCGGTCTCGACCGGTGCAGCCGTCTCCGACGCCGTGGTCGGAGCGGGCGTCGGCTCGGTGCCATCTTCAGCGAACGCCGCAGGCGCTCCGAGGAAGAGGCCCGAGAGGGCGAGCGTGGTGGCGGCCGTCAACGCCAATGGGCGTCGGCCTGTCACTCTGTGCTTCATGTGATGTATGTCCTTGCTGGTCACGGATCGTCAGTCAGTTTCATATCCGGCAGTGTGCGATGCACACAGAACCGTTCGCCTCCCGGTGGAGGCGTGAACTGCGACGCTGGCCCCCCGACAAGCAGGATCCTGTTCGTCGGGACGAACAGGGATCTCTAGAAGAGTACCCAGTAAATCCACAGAATGGGGAAATTGTTTACCGGAATTTCACCCCTTGACCTGGACGTCCTCTGTGCGATACGCGCGCACGCGCGTTGTCGTCCGACAGCGGCGAACCGATCGGCCCCGGCCGGATCGAGACTGCGATCGCATTCGCAGGCGGCACCGTTAGCATGGCCAGCATGAGCACCCACCGCAGAGCACGAAACCTCGTCGGCCTCGCGATTCTGGGAGCATTCGCGCTGATGGGCGCGGCCTGCGCGACGGGGGCACCGGGTGGCGCACCCACCTCGAGCAGCGACGACGACGCCGTCATCGAGAAGCTCGTCGGGCTGTGGGGCGAGGATTCCTCGGGCCAGCCGCACCTCGAGTTCGCCGCCGACGGCACGGTGCACGGCAGCGACGGATGCAACGGCATCACGACGACCTACTCGGTGAACGGCGAGCGCGTCGACCTCGCCCGGTTCGCATCGACTCTCAAGGCCTGCCCCGGGGTGGACGACTGGATGCGCGGCATCCGCGCGGTCGAGATCGACGGAGACGTCCTGGTGATCAAGGATGCGTCCGGCGCCGAGCTGGGAAACCTCGCCCGCGCGAGCTGATCACCACCGCAGCGGCGAGCGCGGCCTCCGACGAGCACCCGACGAGCACCCGACGAGCACCCGACCCGGGTGTGCTGACCCGGGCCGGTGCCCCGATCAGTCCTCGATGTGACGCTCGTCGACGCCGTCATAGAGCGACAGCGGGCGGATCAGCGCGTTCGCTCCGGCCTGCTCGATCACGTGCGCCGTCCACCCGGTCACGCGCGCCGCGACGAACAGCGGCGTGAACGTGAGGGTGTCGAAGCCGATGAGGTTGTAGGCAGGGCCCGACGGATAGTCGAGGTTCGGGTAGATGCCCTTGCGCGCGACGAACTCCGACTCGAGCGCGTCGTACAGCTCGGCCACCTCGGGGCGGTCGTAGTGCTCGACGAGAGTGTCGAGAGCGGCCTTCATGGTGGGCACGCGCGAGTCGCCGCTCTTGTAGACGCGATGACCGAAGCCCATGATCTTGCGCTTCTCGGCCAGGGCGTTGTCGAGCCAGGGCACGACGTTCGATGCCTCGCCGATCTCGTCGAAGATGTGCAGCACGGCCTCGTTGGCACCGCCGTGCAGCGGGCCCTTGAGCGCGCCGATCGCTCCGACCACGGCCGAGTAGAGGTCACTGAGGGTCGATGTGATCACGCGGGCTGTGAACGTCGAGGCGTTGAACGAGTGCTCGGCATACAGGATCATCGAGCGGTTGAACGCATCGACGACCACCGGATCGGGCTCCTCACCGAACGTCATCCAGAGGAAGTTCGCCGAATAGTCGAGGTCGTCGCGGGGCTCGATGAGCTGCTCCCCTCGGCGGCGACGCTGACCGTAGGCGACGATCGCCGGCAGCGCCGCGAACAGACGGATGCTGCGCTCGAGGTTCTGCTCGGGGCTGCCGCCGGCATCCAGCACCGATCCGCCCGCGTTCGGGTCAGAGGCGCCGATCAGGCTGACCGCCGTGCGCACCTCGTCCATCGGGTGGGCCTCGACGGGCACCAGGTCGATCGCCGTCTTCACGTTGTCTGCCAGCGCGCGGTGCTCACGCTCCGTCGCGCGGAACGCCGCCAGCTGTGCGGCATCCGGCAGCTCTCCGTGCCAGAGCAGGTACGCGACCGCCTCGAAGGGCTGCGTCGCCGCCAGCTCCTGCACGGGGTAGCCGCGGTAGAGCAGGCTGTTCGTCTCGGGGTTGACCTTCGAGATCGCGGTCGTGTCGACGACGACCCCGGCGAGGCCCTTCTTGATGTCCGGCTCGGTCATGCTCACTCCTTCGTGACGGTGAAACCTGCGACGCCCGAGTCGAACTGCTTGTAGGACTCGTAGTCGATCAGGTCGTAGAGATCGGCACGGTGCTGCATCTCACCGAGCTTCGAGGTGAGGTGCCCCTCCTCGTTCAGCGTATCGAGCGCACGGCCCGCCGCGCCCATCGCGATGCGCAGCAGCGACACAGGCCAGATGACCATGTTGACGCCGACGTCGCGCAGCTGGTCGACCGAGAACAGGTCGCTCTTGCCGAACTCGGTCATGTTGGCCAGGATCGGCACGTCGAGTGCGGTCGCCATCGCCTCGAATTCGGAGAGCGTCCGCATCGCCTCGGGGAACACGGCGTCTGCCCCTGCATCCACCAGCGCCTTGGCGCGGTCGATCGCGGAATCGAGCCCCTCGACGGCGCGGATGTCGGTCCGCGCCATGATCAGGAAGTTCGGGTCGCGACGGGCGTCGGCCGCCGCTCGGATGCGACGGATCGCCGTGCTCTCGTCGACCACGCTCTTGCCGTCGAGGTGTCCGCAGCGCTTCGGGTTGATCTGGTCTTCGATGTGGGTGCCGGCGAGGCCCGCATCCTCGAGCTCCTGGATCGTACGGGCGACGTTCATCGGCTCGCCGAAACCGGTGTCGGCGTCGACGATCGCCGGGATATCGGTCATGCGCGCGATCTGCTTCGCCCGCCCCGCGACCTCGGTCAGCGTGGTGAGGCCGATGTCGGGAACCCCGAGGTCGGCGGACAGCACCGCGCCCGAGATGTAGACCCCGTCGAATCCCTTCTGCTCGATCAGGCGGGCGCTCAGCGGGTTGAAGGCACCGGGGAACCGCAGCAGCTCACCGCTCGCGAGACGTTCGCGGAACAGGCGGCGCTTCTCGGCCGGGGTGACGTGCGAGTACAGCATCAGTTCTCCTCAAGCGTGTCGCGCATCGATACCGCGTTTCGTCTCGCTCGGCTTCGCCGTGCTCGCTCAACGACCGGGGGTCCCGCTCCCTCGGTCGTTGAGCGAGGCCCGCGAAGCGGACCGAGACGAAACGCAATGCCCTCGGTCGTTGAGCGAGGCCCGCGAAGCGGACCGAGACGAAACGCGGTGAGATTCATCAGAACAGGCCCTTCGGGGCGTCGGCGCCTTCGAGCAGGCCGGGCTTGGCGATGATCGACAGTTCGCCGACCTCGGCGGCCGTGAGTTCGGGCAGGCGCTGCACCAGCTCGAGGAACCGCTCGATCTCGGCCGGCTCGAGCACGGGCTCGGCCAGCAGTCGGAACTTCGCGATGTAGTTGGCGCGGGCGAACGGGCGCGCGCCGAGCGGATGCGCGTCGGCGACGGCGATCTCGTCGACCACGGTCGTGCCGTCGGTCAAGCGGAACTCCACGCGACCGCCGAACGCCTTCACATTGGGGTCTTCGGAGTGGTAGCGGCGCGTCCACTCGGCATCCTCGGCTGTGGTGATCTTGTGCCACAGAGCGACGGTGTCTTCGCGACCGGCCCGCTCGGGCRTGTACGAGTCGACGTGGTGCCAACCGCCGTCCTGCAGGGCGACAGCGAAGATGTACGGGATCGAGTGGTCGAGCGTCTCGCGCGAGGCCGTCGGGTCGTACTTCTGCGGGTCGTTCGCGCCAGAGCCGATCACGTAGTGCGTGTGGTGGCTGGTGTGCAGCACGATCGCCTCGATGTTCGCGGGGTCGCGCAGTGCCGGGTTCTCGGTGCCGAGCTTGCGGGCGAGGTCGATCCACGCCTGCGCCTGGTACTCGGCCGAGTGCTCCTTCGTGTACGAGTCGAGGATCGCGCGCTTCGCCTCGCCCGCGGCGGGCAACGGCACCTCGTAGGCGGCATCCTTGCCGTCGAGCATCCAGGCGATCACGCCGTCTTCACCCTCGTAGATCGGGGCGGGGCTGGTCTGCCCCCGCATCGCCCGGTCGACCGCCTCGACGGCGAGCTTGCCCGCGAAGGCCGGGGCGTGCGCCTTCCACGTCGAGATCTCGCCCTTGCGGCTCTGTCGCGTGGCGGTGGTGGTGTGCAGGCCCTGACCGACGGCCTGGTAGATCGTCTCGACGTCGAGCCCGAGCAGGGTGCCGATGCCGGCGGCGGCCGACGGGCCGAGGTGGGCGACGTGATCGATCTTGTGCTTGTGCAGGCAGATCGCGCGCACGAGGTCCATCTGGATCTCGTAGCCGGTCGCGATGCCGCGCAGCAGCGCGCGGCCGTCGGCCTGCACGTGCTGGGCGACGGCGAGGATCGGCGGGATGTTGTCGCCCGGGTGCGAGTACTCGGCCGCGAGGAACGTGTCGTGGTAGTCGAGCTCGCGCACGGCGACGCCGTTGGCCCAGGCCGCCCACTCGGGGCTGGTGCGGTGGTCGAGCGCCGCGCCGAAGACCGTGGCGCCGATGCCGCCGGTCGAGACGGGGTGGCTGAACGCCTGGGCGCGGGCCGCGTTGATGGGGCCGCGGGTGAGCGATGCCGCGGCCACCGACGCGTTGTCGATAATGCGGTTGATGATCATGTCGGCGACGTCCTGCTCGACCTCGACCGGGTCGGCGGCGACCTCGGCGATCTTCCAGGCGAGCTGGTCTTCTCGAGCGAGGTTCTCGTCGCTGCGGTGCACGCGGACGTGGTGGGTGACGGTCATTTCACACCTTCTGGGTTGGCTGTCAGGGAGTCGAGGATGCCGGTGAGCGCGTTGTGCAGATGCACGTGAGTGGCGTGCGCTGCGAGGTCGCCGTCTCGCGCACCGAGCGCTGCGGCGATCGTGCGGTGCTCGGCCGCGGAGGCCGCGAGGCGGTCGGGCTTGTCGCGGGCCATGCGCCGCACCCGCACGAGGTGGGTGCGCACGGTGCGCAGCGCCGAGGCGATGTAGTCGTTGTCGACGGCCTGGTCGAGAGCGGCATCGAAGCGGGCGATGAGGGCGTAGTACGCGTCGCGGCCTTCGACGGCGGCGAGATCGACGTGCGCGAATTCGTCGGCGAGCGCGGCGAACAGCGAGGCATCCCCTCGCTGGGCGGCGAGTCTGGCGGAGGTCTCCTCGAGCGCGCGGCGGATCTCGAAGAGGGCGCGGATRTCGTCGGCATCCAGGTCTGCGACCACGGTGACACGCGGCGACTGCTGCACGACCAGGCCGTCGGCCGCGAGGCGTCGCAGGGCCTCGCGCATCGGCGTGCGGCTGATGCCGAGGCGAGCGGCCTGCTCGACCTCGCCCAGCACGAACCCGGCGGGGAGGGCGCCCGACTGGATCTCCTCCAGCAGTGCCGCGTGGGCTCGGTCGCTCGCGGTAGTGCGATCGGCGACAGAGCTCATGCCCTCAGTGTATACATAGAAGCGGTCTCTGCGGACTGAGTGACCAATTCAGTGGTTAGACGTATACATTGAGTGCCCGGTGGCCGGATCCGCGCGGACCCGCTGTGCGCGCAGCCCGATCGGCGGATGGTCAAAAGAGCATCCCACGCCCGGTGGGTGGTCAAAGAAGCATCCGAAGAGCCGCCCAGAGGTGCGAATGTGACCACGCACCGGCACCCCGCGTGTGACTACCGCTGCGGCAGCGCGACGGCATCCGGAATCGGTTCGACGAACTCCGCAGGGCGCGGCTCGCCGAGCTTCACGACCACCACTCCGACGAGCACGAGCGCTCCGCCGAGAGCCTGCAGCAGGTCGGGCAGCTGTCCGAGCAGCAGCCAGCCGAACAGCAGTGCGGCGACGACTTCGGAGAGTGCGACGAAGGATGCGAGGCGCGAGCCCAGCATCCGGGTCGATGCGATGCCGAGCACGTAGGCGAGGGCAGTGGCGATGAGGCCGATCGCCAGCACCGGCACGAACCACGGCACGGTGCCGAAGCGGTAGGTGATGTCATCGGTCGTCCAGGCGATGGGCAGGATGCCGACGAGGCCGGCGATCGTGAGAGCGACGGCGCCGAGCAGCAGCCCTCCTCCGGCGAGCGCTATCGGCGGCAGGCCGGTGTCGGCCTTGGCCGAGAGCAGGAAGTACGTCGCGGCGCCGACCATCGCGGCGAGCGCCCAGAGGATGCCGGCGACGTTGACCTCGGCACCGGTGATGATGTCGAGCATCAGCACGAGCCCGACGAAGGCGATGGCCGCGCCGATCACACTGCGGCGACTCGGCCGTTCACCCCGCCGGATCCACAGCCAGAGGATGACGGCGATCGGGGCCGTGTACTCGATGAGCAGCGCGAGGCCGACGTCCATCACGGCCACAGCCTGGAAATAGCAGAGCTGCGTGGCGGTGACGGCGAGGAGTCCGTAGGCGGCGACCATGCCCGCGTTCTTCCTGAGCACTCCCCAGCGACCCCGGAGCGAGATGATCGTCGGCACGAGCAGCACGAGAGCAGCGACCCAGACCCGCGCGGTCACTGCCGCACCGGGGGTCCATCCCGCGTCGATGAGTCCTCGAGCCCAGGCGCCGGACATCCCGAACGCGAAGGCCGCGCCGATCGCCAGGGGCAGACCGAACCGCACACCCGGCGCAACGATGTCATTTGCAACCTTGCTCATGACAGGTGACGCTACTCTCGCGGGATGTAAGGTGTCAACATGAACTTCACCGATGACACGGAGGAGGCTCTGCGCTCGGCCGTCTGGCTGGTGAACTCGGCAGAGGACCCGGAAACTCTCGAGACGCTCGCCGACTACGACGCCTTCCTCGCGGACTTCCCCTACTCCGGCCGGCTCGACCGGGACGAGGCCGAGCTGGCTTCGCTGCGAGACCTGCGCCCGCGCCTGCGCGCCATGCTGCTCGCGCCCCGCGACGAGATGGCCGAGCACGTCAATGCCGCTCTCGCCGAGGCGCATCTGGCGCCGAGACTGGTGCGCCACGACGGGGTCGACTGGCACCTGCACGCCGTCGCCGACGAACGCCCGCTCGCCGAGCGCGTGCTGATCGAGACCGCCATGGCGCTGATCGACGTCATCCGCGCCGATGAGGGCTCACGCATCTCCATCTGCGCCGACGACACCTGCGAGGCACTCGCGCTCGACTTCTCGCGCAACCGCTCCAAGCGCTTCTGCTCGACGACCTGCACGAACCGCAACGCCGTGGCCGCCTATCGCGCGCGGCGCGCACGCGCCTGAGCCCTGCGCCGTGGCCCGACCGGGCCTGAGCCGACGCGCCCTCGGCGTCGTCCGCGGCCCCGCCTGAGACCAGGAGAACCGCGCCGGATCAGGAGGTTCTCCGCGGGATGCTCCTGATCTCGGCACACTCTCCTGATCTCGGCCGGGTAGCCTCGGTGACCGATGAGCATCTCCCCCTCCCCCTACGACATCTGGTTCGCCGACGCCGAGTTCGACGCGAGGTACGGCCACACGCTGAGCACGCTCCGTGCGATCGCTCCGGTCGCCGCACCCGACGGATTCGCCGAGCGGTGGCAGGGCTGGCGACAGCAGGCGAAGACGGTGGATGCCGCACCCACCGTGCTGTCCGCCGAGACCGCGCACGGCCGACGGGTCTCGGTCATCGAGCATGCGGGAGTCGACGGCACCCGCCTGCGCGCCTGGCTGGTCGACCCCCTCGCCGCCCCGGCGCGCGTCGGTGTCGTGCACAGCCACGGCTACGGCGGACGGGATGCGGTCGACCTCGCTCGCATACCCGACGATGCGGCAGCGATCTTCCCCGTCGCCCGAGGGCTGCCCACGCTGAACACGGGCGTCGGCGCCCCCGCACCCCAGGCCGAGCATGTGCTGGCCGGGATCGAGAGCCCGGACTCGTACGTGCTCGGCCTCTGCGCCCGAGACCTCTGGCTCGCTGCGGATGCTCTCACCACCCTCGTCGGCGCCCTGCCCCTCTATTACGTCGGCGAGAGCTTCGGCGGCGGCATCGGCGCCCTCGCCCTGCCGTGGGACGACCGCTACGTCGGGGCGACCCTCATCGTGCCGAGCTTCGGACAGTACGACGAGCGCCTCGCCGTGCACTGCGTCGGCAGCGGCGAGACCGTGCGCGACCACGTCGCGGCGCATCCGGAGGCCCGCGAAGTGCTGCGCCTGTTCGACGCCTCGACGGCCCTCGGCTTCGCCCGCATCCCGGTACGCGTCGAGGCGGCGCTGTGGGACCCGTACGTGCCGCCGCCCGGACAGTTCGGCGTCGCGAACGCGGCTCGGATGCTCGAACTCGCCGTCCTCCCCGCGGGCCACGCCGAATATCCGGGGGGCGAGGAGGTGGCGGCCGGGGCGATCCGCGACGGCAGGTCCCACCTCGCACGCGCGCTGCGCGCAGCACCCTGAGATCAGGAGAATGCGTCGAGATCAGGAGGATTCTCGCCGTTCTCTCCTGATTCGGGTCGATCCTCCTGATCTCGCGTCCCGCCGGCAACGGCCCCGCCACCCGCGCCCACACCCGCGCCCACGCCCGCGCGCTCACCCCCGCGCATCCGAGCACTGGACGCCACTTGTCATAACAGGTACACTCGGCTTGTCATTACAGGTTGCGCAGCGCCGCAGCACCCGTACGAGGAGCATCGATGCCCCAGTTCCACACCCCTCCGATCTCGCCGATGGCGATCGCGTTCGACGCCGAGAAGCTCACGCTCTCGCCCGAGGGGCCCACCCTCACGCGCCGGATGTCCGACCTCGAGGGCCTGTTCCTCGACGCGGATGCCTGGGCCGCCGCATCCGCCGGCGACGATCCCGTCGTCTACACGGTGACCAGCTCGCCCGTGCCCGAGGTCGACCGGGAGCTGCCGCAGTCGATCACGACGATCATGCCCGGAGACACCTCGGGTGAGCTCTGGATGACCAAGGGGCACCAGCATCCGAACCACCAGGGCGAGATCTACCTCGCGCTGAAGGGCCGCGGCGGTCTGCTCATGTTCGACGGCGAGCGCACCGAGTGGCTCGACATGCTCCCGGGCACCATCGGCTACATCCCGCCCGGATGGGCGCACCGGTCGGTGAACACGGGCGACGAGCCCTATGCGTTCCTCGCGGTGTATCCGGGCGGCGCCGGCCACGACTACGGCTGGGTGCTCGAGCACGGCATGGGCTCCCGGGCGTATCGCTCGGCCGAGGGAGTCGACCTGCGCCCCTATTCCGCGTCCCCCTCCGCGGAATAGGCTCGGCCATGCTGATCGCGCACGACCTCGGCACCACCGGCAACAAGGCGTCCCTGCACCACGACGACGGGCGCCTCGTGACCTCGGTCACGGTGCCCTACCCCGCACACTTCGCCGCCGGCGGCATCGCCGAGCAGGATCCGGCGGACTGGTGGGATGCCGTCGCCTCGGCGACCCGGCAGCTGCTCGTCCGCGCGGGAGTCGCCCCCGAGACCGTCGTCGGCCTCGTCGTCAGCGGCCAGATGATGGGCACAGTGCTGCTCGACGCCCACGGCGAGCCGGTGCGCCCCGCGATCATCTGGGCCGATACGCGCTCGGGTGCGCAGACCCGCGCGCTCGAAGAACGGCTCGGCGCCGCAGACGCGTATCGCGCGCTCGGCCACCGTCTGAACCCGACGTACTCGATCGAGAAGATCATGTGGGTGCGGGACAACGAGCCGGATGTCTGGGCTCGGGTGCGCCATTTCTGCGTCGCCAAGGACTACATCGTCTACCGGCTCACCGGACGCCTCGCGACAGAGCGCTCCGACGCCTCGGGCACGAACGCCTACGACCAGCTGCGGGGCACGTGGTCGGCCGAGGTTCTCGCCGCCGCCGGGCTCGACGCCGCGCTCTTCCCCGAGATCCTCGAGTCGACGACCGTCGCCGGAACGCTCACGACCGCGTCTGCGGATGCCCTCGGGTTGTCGACATCGGTCCGCGTGGTCATGGGAGGCGGCGACGGACCGCTCGCCGCTGTGGGCTCGGGCATCGTCGCCCCCGAAGACGGCGCCTACGTGTGCCTGGGCACGTCGTCGTGGATCTCGTTCGCCAGCCTCATCCCGCTGCACGACCCTCAGATGCGCACCATGACCTTCGACAACGTCGTGCCCGGTTCGTTCGTGCCCACCGCCACCATGCAGGCCGGCGGGGCATCGGTGCAGTGGATCGCCGAGGCGCTCTCGCCCGACCCCGCCCACCCCGACACCGCGCGCCTCACCGCAGAGGCCGGCGGCGACCTCGACACGGAAGACCTCTACTTCCTGCCCTATCTCCTCGGCGAGCGCTCTCCCCTGTGGGACCCGCACGCCCGGGGCGCCTTCGTCGGCATCGGGCGGCACCACACCCGCGCGCACCTCACGCGGGCCGTGCTCGAAGGCGTGGCCTACAACCTGCTCACCTGCATCCAGGCCTTCCGCGAATCCGGAGCCGCGATCGACCGCATCGACGCGGTCGGCGGCGGGGCGCAGAGCGACGCGTGGCTCGGCATCCTCGCCGACGTCTGGGGCGTGCCGATCCGCCGCCGCACGATCGTCGAAGAGGCCAACAGCCTCGGCGCCGCGGTCACCGGTGCGGTCGGGCTCGGGCTCGCGGACTTCTCGGCGGCCAGGGCGCTCAGCGAGGTCACGGCGGAGTTCGCACCGGATGCCGGTCGGCACGCCGTGCACGCGCAGCGGCATGCCCGCTTCGTCGACGCCTACGCGGCCCTCGAGCCGTGGTTCACCGCCGCGCCGCCGGCCGAGGAGCGCTGATGGGCGTCATCCTCGCCACGAGTCGGTCGTTCTCGGACGGCGATCTCGACCTCGTGGGGCGGGCCAGGGCCGCGGGTCACGAGGTCGTCCGCGGACCCGCGCACCACGGTCTCGCCGAGCTCGCGCCCCTGCTCGCGGCAGCCGAGGGGTGGATCGCCGGCACGGGGCCGGTGACCGACGAGCACCTCGCGGCCGCTCCGAACCTCAGGGTCGTCGCCCGCTACGGCGTCGGCACCGAGGCCGTCGATCTCGATGCGGCGCTGCGACGCGGCATCCCCGTGACCA
Organism: Microbacterium sp. LjRoot205; assembly: GCF_056175745.1. Lineage (NCBI taxonomy): Bacteria > Bacillati > Actinomycetota > Actinomycetes > Micrococcales > Microbacteriaceae > Microbacterium > Microbacterium sp. LjRoot205. The sequence continues at coordinate 83,750 of NZ_JBGFFH010000005.1, forward strand.
ACACCCCGGGCGCGAACGCGGATGCTGTGGCCGACCATGCCGTCGGCCTCATGCTCGCGGCACTCCGGTTCATCCCCGACGGCGATCGCCGTGTGCGCGCGGGCGACTGGAGCGTGCGACGAGGGCGGGAGCTCGGTGCTGCGGCCGTCGGCATCGTCGGCTTCGGACGCATCGGTCAGGGCGTCGCCCGGCGCCTGAGCGGCTTCGGCTCGAGGGTTGTTGCGACCGATCCCTTCCTCCCGGCCGACGTCATCGTCGAGCGCGGCGCCGAGCCGATCGATCTCGACGAGGTGTTCCGCTCGGCCGACCTGATCACCCTGCACGCCCCCGGTGGACAGACGCTGGTCGACGCGGCGCGGCTCGACAGCATCCGACCGGGCCTGATCCTGGTGAACACCGCGCGCCCCGACCTCGTCGACGAGGCGGCCATCGCGGACGCCCTGCGCGACGGCCGTCTCGGTGCATACGCCGCCGACACTCTCAACGGCGACACCGCGGCGAGTGCGAGCCCGCTGCTCGCCGACGACCTCGCAGACCGGGTGACCGTCACCCCGCACCTCGGCGCCCAGACGACGCAGGCCGTCGACAACATGGGCTCGATGTCGCTCGACGACGTGCTCGCCGTGCTCGCAGGGCGCTCCCCCGCCCACCCCGTCTCTCCCCGACTCTGAAGGACCAGGCCATGACCATCACCGAGACCCCCGCCACCACGACCGGCGGCTACATGGGCTTCGTCGGCGTGAGCACCGGCTCGTCGTCGATCATGAAGGTGTTCCCGAAGTGGGCCGAGGTGCTGGGGCTCCCCACCGAGAACCTCATCGGGCACGACCTGCCGATGGATGCCACCCCTGAGCAGTACGTCGCGATGGTCGAGCAGATCCGCGACGACCCCCACCACCGCGGCGCCCTCGTCACCACCCACAAGATGAACGTCTTCGCGGCGGCATCCGACCTCTTCGACGAGCTCGACCCGTTCGCCGTCTCGTGCTCCGAGATCTCGAGCATCTCGAAGCGGGGCGATCGTCTGATCGGTCGCGCCAAGGACCCTCTCACGGTCGACCTCGCGCTGAACGACTTCCTCCCGACCGACCACTTCGCCCGCACAGGCGCCGAGGTCGTGATCCTCGGCGCCGGCGGCTCCGGCACGGCCCTGAGCTGGGCGCTGGCCGAGCGCGCGGACGCTCCGGCGAAGATCACCGTCACCGCCCGCGACGACGACAAGCTCGACCACCTGCGCGAGGTGCACCGCCAGCACGGCACCCCCGAGGGACTGATCACCTACGTGCGCACCGACACGGTGCAGGATGCCGCCGCGATCGTCGCGGCCGCCCCGGCGGGGTCGCTGATCGTGAACGCCACGGGCCTCGGCAAGGACCGCCCCGGGTCGCCGCTGCCCGACGACGTCGTGTTCCCGACCGACGCGTGGGTGTGGGAGTTCAACTACCGCGGGTCGCTGGAGTTCCTGCACCAGGCGCGCGGGCAGCAGGCCGAGCGCGCACTGCACGTGATCGACGGCTGGCGCTACTTCATCCACGGCTGGTCGCAGGTCGTCGCCGACGTGTTCGAGATCGACCTCACCCCCGAGATCGTCGAGCGGCTCGCCGAGGCTGCCGAGTCGGTGCGCTGATGCCCGTCATCCGAACCGTGCTCGGCGACGTCGACCCGGCGCAGCTCGGGGCGACGAACTATCACGAGCATCTGTTCCAGATCTCGCCGCTGCTCGTCGGCGACGAGCTCGACGACGAAGACCTGTCGGGTCGCGAGGCCGCGCTGCTGAAGGCCAGCGGATTCACGGCGATGGTCGATGCCACTCCGTTCGGCCTCGGGCGCGACCCCGAGGCGGTGGCCCGCATCAGCGCAGGCACCGGCATGCATGTCGTCGCGACGACGGGGCGCCACCGCGAGGCGCATTACGGTGCGGATCATCCGCTGCAGGTGTGGGGCGTCGAGCGCCTCGCCGAGCTCTTCGTCTCCGAGGTGACTCGTGGCATGGTCGTCGACGATGCACTGGTGTTCGAGACGCCCGACGCCCCCCGTGCGGCAGCACCCGATGGCGCCGTGGTGCGCGCCGGGATGCTCAAAGCGGGCGTCGACTACTGGAGCATCAGCCCCTTCGAGCGCACGACGCTGCTCGCGGTCGCCGACGCGCATCGAACGACCGGGGCACCGGTCATGGTGCACCTGGAGTTCTGCACCGCCGCCCACGAGGTGCTCGATCTTCTCGAGGCCGAGGGCGTGGCATCCGATCGTGTCGTGCTCGCGCATGCCGACCGAGACCCGGATGCCGGCCTGCACGCCTCGCTCGCCGAGCGCGGCGCCTATCTGGGATACGACGGCTTCGCCCGCCCGCGCACGAGGTCGGATGCCGAGCTGCTCGCCCTGACCGAGCGGGTCGTCGAGCTCGGCGCGGTCGACCGGGTGCTTCTCGGCGGCGACGTCGCCCGTCGAACCCGGTACATCTCCTACGGCGGAATGCCGGGACTCGCCTACCTCGGCGAGCGCTGCCTCCCGCGGTTGCGGTCGGCGGTGGGCGAGGATGCAGTCGAGCGGATGCTGGTCGCCAACCCCGCGCGTCTGCTCACCCTGTCTGCCTGATCCCCCATCTCCGAGGAGCACTCCCATGACCGAGCCCACGATCCTGCACGCGATCTTCACCGCGCGCCCCGAGCAGGGCGACAACGTCGCCGCACTGCTGCGCGACTTCGCCGAGGTCGTGCGCGCGGAAGAGGGCAACGTCGTGTTCGATGCCACCCGGCTGGTCGACGACCCCGACCGCTTCTTCGTCTACGAGGTCTACCGTGACGAGGCCGCCTTCCAGGCGCACCTCGCCGCTCCCGCCGGAGTGCCGTTCAACGAGGCCCTGCAGCAGCTCATCGTCGAGCCCTCGTCGATCCTCACCTTCCTGCGCCGCATCTGACCCCCGCACACGCAGAGAAGCCCCCCGCCCGAAGGCGAGGGGCTTCTCCGTGATCTCAGCGGGTCACTCGTAGAGGACCGCTGCGATGTCCTCGTCTTCGAGGTTGGTGCTGTCGTACCAGTACGAACCCGTGTCGTAGAACTCGTCGACCGAGTCGCCGTTGGCCGCGTCGTAGGCCGCCTGCACGACCTGCTCGCCGATGCCGATCGGGTCCTGCGTGATGGCGCCGGCCATCGTGCCGTCCTTGATCGCGTTGATCTGGGCTGCGCCCGAGTCGAAGCCGACGATCGTGATCTTGCCCTTCTCGAGACCCAGCTCGTTCACGGCGTTGACGACGCCGATGGCCGAGCCCTCGTTGGTGCCGTAGATGCCCTTGAGGTCGGGGTGCGCCGCGATCAGCGTCTTGGCGATGTCGGCCGACTTCAGGTGGTCGCCGTCGCCGTACTGGATGTCGACGATCTCGATGTCGGGGTAGTCCGCCTCGATCTTCTCGACGAAGCCGTCACGACGCTCGACACCGGTCGAGTTGATCTGCGAGTGGCCGACGATCGCGACCTCGCCCGATCCGCCGATCAGGTCGGCCATGTGCTCAGCGGCCAGCGCGCCGGCGACCTTGCTGTCGGTGGCCGAGAGGCTAAGGCCCACGTCGCCGTCGCACGGGGCGTCGAAGTAGACCACGGGGATGTCCTTCGACTTCGCCTGCTCGAGCGGGGCGACGCACGCCTCGGGGTCGAGGGCTGCGTAGGCGATGGCATCCGGGTTCTTGTCGATCGCGGCGGTCAGCATCTCGAGCTGCTGTGCGATCTCGGTCTCGGCCGCGGGACCTTCGAACGTGATGCGGACACCGAGCTCTTCGGCCTTCTGCTCCGCGCCCTTCTTGACGGCCTGCCAGAACTGGTGCTGGAAGCCCTTCGAGACCATGGCGATGTACATCTCGCCGTCGCCGCTGCCTCCGTCGCCGCCGCTGCCTTCTTCGATGACGTCACCGCCGCCGGCACAGCCCGCGAAGACGAGGGCGGATGCGGCCACGAGTGCCGCGAATGCGGTCTTCTTGCCGAATTTCATGGAAACTCCATTGTTCTCTGTGTGGTGGTGGGGGGGATAGGTCTTGATCAGGTGTGCTGGCGGTTGCGCAGCGAGTCGAGGAACACGGCCAGCAGCACGACGACGCCGACGACGATGTTCTGCCACTCCGTCTGGATCGACATGATGCGCAGTCCGTTGACGAGCACGCTCATGATCAGCGCGCCGATCACGGTGCCCAGGATCGACCCGCGCCCGCCGAGCAGCGAGGTGCCGCCGATGATGACGGCCGCGATGGCCTGCAGCTCGTACCCGGTGCCGATCTGCGGCTGTGCCGAGTCGAGACGGGCGGCGATCACGATGCCCGCGATGCCGGTGAAGGCTCCCGCGAACATGTAGATGAAGATCGTCCAGCGTCGCGTGTTGACGCCAGAGAGGCGCGTGGCCTCCTCGTTCGAGCCGATCGCGAAGGTGTACCGGCCCAGGAGCGTCTTCGACAGCACCAGCCAGGCGACGATCGCGAGCGCGGCGGTGATCAGCACGGCGTTCGGGATGCCGGGGATGATCACGCCGAGCGCGATCTTCTTGAAGTCCGGTGCCGAGGTCGAGAAGTAGATCGGCGCGACGTTGGAGATGACGAGGGCGAGGCCTCCGGCGATCATCATCATCGCGAGGGTCGCGATGAACGGGGGCAGCCGCAGGAATGTGATGTTGATGCCGTTCACGAGGCCCATCAGCACACCGGTCGCGATGCCGCCGATCACGCCGAGCCAGACCGGCAGGCCGAGATTGGTGACGATGACACCCGTCATCACGGCGCACAGGGCCATGCCGGTTCCGATCGACAGGTCGATGCCGCCGGTGATGATGACGAACGTCGTGCCGAGGGCGAGGATGCCGATGACCGCGGTCGAGAGCAGCACGGTCGCGATGTTGCTGAAGGTGAAGAAGTTCGGGCTGGCGATCGAGAAGAAGATCACGAGCACGATCAGGGTGCCGAATGCGAGGGACTGCTGCACCTGACGCTTCAGGAAGCCGACCACGTCGCGCTTGTCGGTGTTCTCATCGAGAGCCGTCTGGATGATCGTCGTCGTCGACGACCCGTTCTGCGGAGCGCTCATCAGTCTTCCTCTCCGTGGGCTGCGAGTTGCATGATCTTCTCCTGGCTGGCGTCCTCGTTGCGGAGCGTGCCGGTGATGCGCCCGTTCGCGAAGACCGCGATGCGGTTCGCGACACGGAGGATCTCCGGCAGCTCCGACGAGATGACGATGATGGACTTTCCCTGATCAGCGAGCTGCTGCATCAGGCGGTAGATCTCTTCCTTGGCGCCGACGTCGATTCCTCGCGTCGGCTCGTCGAAGATGAGGATGTCGCAGTCGCGCATCAGCCACCGGGCGATGACGACCTTCTGCTGGTTGCCTCCCGACAGCAGCTTGACGACCTGGTTGACCGAGGGCGTCTTGACGCGCAGCTGCTGGACGTAGTCCTTGGTGCGGTTCTTCGCCTTGCCGTCGCCCATCCAGCCGATCGCGTTGGCATACGACCCGAGTGAGGCGAGCACGGTGTTGAAGGTGACGTCCTGCTCGAGCATCAGCCCGAGCAGCTTGCGGTCCTCCGAGAGGTAGCCGACGCCGTGCTTGACGGCATCCGCCGGCTGAGCGATGCGCACCGGTCGTCCGCCGATCGACACGGTGCCCCCGTCGCGGTGGTCGGCGCCGATGATGGCCCGGGCCGTCTCGGTGCGACCGGCGCCCATGAGCCCGGCGAAGCCGAGGATCTCGCCCCGGTGCAGTTGGAACGACACGTCTGTGAGCAGGCTCTTGGTCGAGAGCCCCTGCACATCGAGCACGATCGGATCGTTGGCGTGCTCGCGGGCCTGCGGTCTGGTTCCCTCGTCGATCACGCGGCCGACCATCATCTCGATGATCTTGGGGACGCTCACCTCGGATTTATCCAGTGATCCGATGTATGTGCCGTCACGCAGCACGGTGACCCGGTCGGCGAGGCGCCGCAGCTCGTCCATGCGGTGCGAGATGTAGACGATGCCGGTGCCTGACGCCCGCAGCTGCTCGATCAGCACGAACAGGGTCTCGGTCTCGGAGTCGGTGAGTGCCGACGTGGGCTCGTCCATGATGAGCACCTTGGCGTTGAACGAGAGCGCTTTGGCGATCTCGACCATCTGCTGCTCGGCCACCGTGAGCTCGCCCACGAGCTGCCGCGGGTTCAGTCTGATGTCGAGACGCTGCAGCAGCGCGGCGGTCTGCGCGTTGAGCTTGCGCTCCGACAGGAAGGGACCGGTCGTGGGCTCGCGCCCCACGTAGATGTTCTGCGCAACGGTGAGGTCGGGCATCAGGTTGAGTTCCTGATGGATAATCGTGATGCCGAGCTGCTGCGCCTGCAGGGGGCTGGTGAGCTCGACCTCCCGGCCCTCGAAGGTGATCGTGCCCTCGTCCTTGGTGTAGATCCCCGAGAGGATCTTCATCAGAGTCGACTTGCCCGCGCCGTTCTCGCCCACGAGCACCAGCACTTCGCCGGCCCGCACCTCGAGGTGCACGTCCTTGAGAGCCTGCACACCGGGGAATCCCTTGCTGATCCCCTCGACTCTGAGAATGGGGTCACTCATGTGCTCACCTGCTTCCTTGAAGGTCGTTATGCGATATTCCAGTCGGGCCTGGAAACATCGGATCAATTCTGCGTCCTGCGCCCCACCCTGCGCAAGTTGTATCTAAATGTAACTAAGACTTGTTCGGATGGGAAGACCTGTAATAACAAGTTGACAACGGGTCTGGATCTCGAGCGGCCTGCGCTGGGTCAGTGCAGCCTGATCGAGTCGACCGCGACGAGCTTGTCGCGGATGTAGGCGTTGGCGTGCGCACCGAGCTCGACGTTGTCGGTCCACAGGTTGCGCCAGATGCCGAGCATCCGGCTGAGGTCGGGGGCGACCACCGCCGAGGAGAACGACTCGAACACGATCGGGCCGTCATAGCCGATGCGCCCCAGCGCCTTGAAGAAGTTGTCGAAGTCGACCGTTCCGGTGCCGAGATAGCCGCGGTGGCTCTCGCCGATGTGCACGTAGCGGAGGGCGGGTGCGGCATCGAAGACCGGCGCGAACATATCCGACTCCTCGATGTTCATGTGGTACGTGTCGAGGTGGATGCCGAGGTTCGGCCGATCGACCTCCGCGAGGTAGGCGAGTGCCTGCCGCGCGGTGTTCAGCACGTTGGTCTCATAGCGGTTCACGACCTCGAGCGAGACCGAGATCCCTCGCTCGGCCGCGTGATCCGCGACGCGGGCGATGGTGCGACGGCTGCTCTCGAGCCCTTCTGTCGTCACCGGGTCCATGTACTTCTGCATCGCGCTGTAGATCACTCCGCAGAAGTGCCGGCCGCCCAGCTCGGCCAGCACATCGACGGCCTTCATCAGCAGCGCCTCCCCCGCGGCGACGACTGCCGGATCAGAGCTGGTCACATCCGTCGCCCCCGAGAGACCGAGCGAGGCGCTGACGGCGAGGTCGTGCTCTTCGAGCGCCTCCTTCGCGGCGGCGACATCGAACGTGAACGGATCCATGAGCGGGAACTCGATCAGGTCGAAGCCTGCCGCCTTCGTCTGCTCCGCCGAGAGTCGGATGCCGTCGGCATCGAAGTGTCCGGTCCAGACGAGCCCGTGGCATCCGATGTTCATGAGACCTCTCGGAGACGGGTGTGGGGCACCATCGCCTCTGGGATTTGGCACGTGCCAAGTCCGCGTTCAGGTCACGGTACGCGGGGTCGTACGGGGCTGTCAAGAACTTTCTTGGCACGTGCCAACTGCTCGGCTACTGTGGACTCGTCGGTGCCGCGCCGGTGCGCAGTGGTCCCCGCGCACGAGCGCACCGGCGCAGCCGACAAGGAGCTCCATGCCCGCCAGCGTCAAAGATGTCGCCGCCCTCGCCGGGGTCTCCTCCTCGACCGTCTCGAACTACCTCAACCACCCTCACGTGCTGGGCGAATCGAGCGCCGCGAAGGTCCGGGCCGCGATCGAACAGCTCGGCTACGTGCCGAACGAATCCGCACGACAGCTGYGCGCGGGGTCGAGCAAGGCGCTCGCGCTGATCCTCCTCGACGCCTGGCTGCCGTACTTCCACGAGCTCTCGCGCGGTGTCGAGGACGTCGCCCGCGAGGGCGGCTGGTCGCTGTTCTTCAGCAACAGCAACCGCGACGCCGACACCGAGCGTCGCAACATCGACATGTTCGAGGCGCATCGGGTGCAGGGCATCGTGATCTATCCGCTCGAAGACGTGGTGCCCCGGCTCGAGCAGCTCGCCGACCGCGGCATCCGCTCGGTGGTGGTCGGGCCCATCCCCGACTCCCCGACCGTCGGCTCCGTCCTCTTCGACGACCGCGGCGGCGGCCGCCTCGCGGGTGAGCACCTGCTGGCGATCGGACGCCGCCGCATCCTGTTCCTCGGGGCGCCGAGCGTCAGCCAGTCGAACGACCGGCTGCAGGGGCTGCGCGACGCCGTCACCGGCTCGGACGCCACGGTCGAGGTGTTCGACGTGCCGCATCTCACGACGGAAGACGGCCTCGAGGTCGCCGAACGCATCCTCGCGCTCCCTGCAGACGACAGGCCCGACGCGATCTTCGCGGCGAACGACATGGTGGCGATCGGCGTGATGACTCAACTGCTGCGTCACGGCATCCGCGTGCCCGACGAGATCGCGCTCGTCGGCTTCGACGACGTCGCGCAGGCGCATCAGAGCGTCGTGCCGCTGACGAGCGTGCGGCAGCCCGGGTACGAGATCGGACGGGCGGCGGGTGCGGCGCTGATCCGACAGCTCGCCGATCCGGCGGCTGCACTCCCCGCCCCGACGCCGTTCGCCGCCGAGCTCGTCGTCCGCGAGTCGACCGTCGGTCGCTGAGTCCGCTCGCCGCGCCCACCCGGTGCACAATTCAGCATGAACGCGAGCTGAAACCGATACCGCCGGCCGGAACCCGCTCTCCCGGGGCGGTTCCTGCTGAGCTGTCGACGCGCGCAGCTCGACTCAGGCCGGAATCAGCCCTTCCGCCGCTAGCTCATCCCACAGCGCCGCCGGGATCTCGAGCGCCGCATACTCGGCATTCTGACGAAGCTGCGCCGGCCGACTGCCCCCGACGACCACCGACCGCACGACGTCGGACTGCAGCGGAAACTGGATGGCCGCGGCGGGCAGCGGCACGGCGTGGTCGGCGCACACGCGGGCGATGCGCAGCAGCCTCTCCCACAGCTCGTCGGGCAGCTGACCGTACTCGTAGCGACCGTCACGGCGCGGCTCGCTCGACGCCAGCAGGCCGGAGTTGAACACCGATGCCGCCACGATGCCGGTGCCGGTCTCACGACAGGCGGGCAGCACCTCGGCAGCGGCGGGCTGCTCGAGCAGCGTGTAGCGACCGGCGACCATGATCAGGTCGAGGTCGGCCGAGCGCACCGATGCGGCGAGCGCGTCCGACACCATCGAGCCGATCCCGATCGCCGACACCTGCCCGTCAGAGCGCAGCTGCTCGAGCGCCGGAAGCGCCTCGGCGAGTGCGAGGTCGAGGTCATGTCGCTCGGGGTCGTGCAGATAGACCAGATCGATCTGCTCGATGCCCAGTCGCTCGCGCGACTCGTCGAGACCGGCACGGATCCCGTCGTCCGAGAAGTCCCACACGCGCTGCAGATCGTCGGGCACGTGGAAGTCGTTCGCGGTGTCGAGCCCGCCGTCGTGGTCGGGGTTCGGTCGCAGCAGCCGGCCGACCTTCGTCGACAGCACGTACTCCTCACGCGGCTTGGTCTGCAGGAATGCGCCCAGGCGTCGCTCCGAGAGTCCGAGCCCGTAGTGCGGAGCCGTGTCGTAGTAGCGGATGCCGCTGTCCCACGCCGCCTCCAGGATCGCCCAGGACTCGTCGTCGCTCAGCGGGCGGAACAGATTGCCGACGTTCGCCGCCCCGTACCCGAGCGCGGGGACCGCCAGAGCCTCAGACGCCGACATGCTGTCCCTTCCACGTGTAGGCGGCGATGCTCTCGGCCTTCATCTCCATGCCGGAGCCCGGCGCAGTCGGCGCCATGTACGAGCCGCCCTGGATGTCGGTAGGGATCACGAAGTGCTCGTGCAGGTGATCGACGAACTCGATCATGCGGCCTTCGCGCGTGCCCGTGACGGCGACGAAGTCGAACATCGACAGGTGCTGCACGGCCTCGCACAGGCCGACCCCGCCGGCATGCGGACAGACGGGCACCCCGAACTTCGCCGCGAGCAGCAGGTTGGCGATGTTCTCGTTCACGCCCGCGACGCGCACGGCGTCGATCTGCATGACCGCGATCGCCTCGGCCTGCAGCAGCTGCTTGAAGATGACGCGGTTCTGCGCGTGCTCACCGGTCGCGACGCGGATGGGCGCGACTCCCCTGGCGATCTCGGCGTGACCGAGCACATCGTCGGGGCTGGTCGGCTCCTCGATCCAGGCGGGGTGGAACTCGGCGAGCGCGTTGACCCATTCGATCGCCTCCGACACCTCCCAGCGCTGGTTCGCATCGATCGCGATCGGGAAGTCGGGTCCGCAGACCTCGCGCGCCTTGCGGAAGCGGCGGATGTCGTCGTCGAGGTCGGCGCCGACCTTGAGCTTGATCTGGGTGAAGCCGTCGGCCATCGCCTCGCGGGCGAGCCGCTCGAGCTTCTCGTCGGAGTAGCCGAGCCAGCCGGGGCTCGTCGTGTATCCCGGATACCCGGTGGCCAGCAGCTCTCGTTCGCGCTCGATCCGGCCCGGCTCTGCGGCACGCAGGATCTCGAGCGCGTCCTCGCGCGTGAGCGCATTGGTGACGTAGCGGAAGTCGACGAGGTCGACCAGCTCCTCCGGCGTCATCCGTGCGAGGAGCTGCCAGAGCGGCAGCCCCGCGCGCTTCGCCTTGATGTCCCAGAGCGCGTTGATGACCGCGCCGATCGCCATGTGCATGACGCCCTTCTCGGGTCCCAGCCACCGCAGCTGCGAGTCGCCGATGATGTCGCGGAACGTCGTGCCCATGTCGTCGAGCAGCGGCTCGATCTCGCGCCCGACGAGGTGCCCGGCGAGCGCGTCGATCGCGGCGACCTGCACGTCGTTGCCTCGCCCGATGGTGAAGACGAAGGCGTGGCCGTCGATGCCGTCCTCGGCGTCGGTGCGCACGATCACGTACGCGGCCGAGTAGTCGGGATCGGGATTCATGGCATCCGATCCGTCCAGACTCAGCGACGTGGGGAAGCGGATGTCGGTCGTGTCGAGGGCTACGATGCGGCTCACGGGGTCCTCTCGTGCACGGGGTGGGGATTCGTGCAGATCTCTTGGAGTGTAAACATCCGATGTCTATACTGTCAACGAGACGGGCCTCCATGGCGCGCCCCGCAACACAGAATCCTCAGTGATCAGGAGAGACATGAAGTTCGCACGGCTAGGCACTCCCGGCGCCGAGATCCCCGTCCTCGTCGACGGTGAGCGCTACCTCGACCTGAGGTCGGTGACATCCGATGTCAACGGCGACTTCCTCGCCGGTGAATTCCGCGCGCGGATCGACGCCGCCCTCGCCGCCGACGAGCTCCCCGTGCTCGAGGATGCCGCAGCGATGCGCATCGGAGCGCCTATCGCGCGCCCGAGCGCCGTCATCTGCATCGGCCAGAACTACGCGGCCCACGCCCGCGAGTCGGGCTCCGAGCCGCCGACCGTGCCGATCATGTTCCTCAAGACGCCGAACACGGTCGTCGGTCCGAACGATCCGGTCACGATCCCCCGCGGCAGCGAGAAGACCGACTGGGAGGTCGAGCTCGGCATCGTCATCGGTGCTCGCGCCGCCTACCTGGATTCACCCGACGATGCCGACGCGCACATCGCGGGCTACGTCACGGCGAACGACGTGTCCGAGCGCGCCTTCCAGATGGAGGTCTCCGGAGGGCAGTGGTCGAAGGGCAAGATCGCCCCCGGCTTCAACCCGACCGGCCCGTGGCTGGTCACCCCCGACGAGGTCGACGTCGACGATCTGCAGCTGCGCAGCTGGGTCAACGGCGACGCGCGACAGGACTCGAACACCGACGACATGATCTTCGACGTGCGTGTGATCGTGCACCACCTGTCGCAGTACGTCACTCTCGAGCCCGGCGACCTGATCCTCACGGGCACCCCGCAGGGCGTCGCGTTCGGCGGCAAGTTCCCGTACCTGAGGGCCGGCGACGTCGTCGAGATCGAGATCGAAGGGCTCGGGCACCAGCGCCAGGAGTTCGTGGCATGGGAGGCACAGAAGTGAGCAGCACACTCGACGGACTGGTCGCGATCGTCACCGGCGGCGCATCAGGAATCGGCGCGGCGGTCGCTGCCCGACTGCACGCCGACGGCGCCCAGATCGCGGTGCTCGATCGCGACACCTCAGGAGCGGATGCCGCGTTCGCCGCGTTCACGGCCGATGTGTCAGACCGCGCATCGGTGGATGCGGCCGTGGCCGCCGTCGCCGAGAGGTTCGGGCGCATCGACATCGTCGTCAACAACGCCGGGGTCGGCGCACAGGGCGACATCAGCGCGAACGACGACGACGAGTGGGCGCGAGTGCTCTCGATCAACGTCACCGGCATCGCCCGCGTCACCTCGGCAGCGCTGCCCTGGCTCAAGAGGTCGCCGAGCGCGGCCGTGTGCAACACAGCATCCATCGCCTCGACCACCGGGCTGCCGCAGCGCGCTCTGTACAGCGCGTCGAAGGGCGCCGTCTCGGCCCTGACGCGCGCCATGGCAGCCGACCACCTGCGCGACGGCATCCGCGTCAACGCCGTGAACCCCGGCACCGCCGACACCCCCTGGGTCGGGCGCCTGCTCGACTCGGCCTCCGACCCGGCCGCCGAGCGTGCCGCTCTCGAGGCCCGCCAGCCGCACGGTCGTCTGGTCTCGCCCGACGAGGTCGCAGCGGCTGTGGCCTACCTCGTGAGCCCCGCCGCGGGGTCGACCACCGGCACGTTCATCGAGGTCGACGGCGGCATGGCGCAGCTGCGCCTCCGCCCCGTCGGCAGCTGAGTCGGCCGCTACGCGCGGTCGCCCCGCAGCCATCCCAGGAAACCGCGACGAGGCCGCTCCTCCCGAGCGTCCTCGCGCGGGGGCCTGGCGCCGACGCGATAGAACTCCTCGGCGTTGCGCCACATGATCGCGTCGACGTCGTGTCCGCGGCGCTCGGCCCAGCCGCTCACGGCATCCGCCCACCGACTGCGCGCCGTGGGCTGGTACATCGGGGTTCCGTCTTCGTTGGCATACGGGTCGTCCGCTTCGGCGGGGCCGATGACCGAGACCGGCCAGTCACTGCCCCACATCAGTCGCTCGGCGCCGAACGCGTCGGCTGCGGCGTCGAGGAACGGATGCATCTGCTCAGCCGACCAGTCGCCCCCGGCCTCGGCCGGAAGCCCCGACAGCTTGCACCACACGTTCGGATGCCGTGCGAGGTCGTCGAGATCCCGCACCCATTCCATCGTCGGCGCGACCGGAGCATCCGCGGTGCCGACCTGCGGCTTGCCCAGGTGATCGAGCACGATCCGCAGCTCGGGCACTGCCCCCGCGAGACGGGCGACCTCGGGAAGCTGGGATGCACGGATGCAGGCGTCGAAGGCCCACCCGTGCGCTGCGACCTCGCGGGCGCCGGTCACGAAGGCGGCCGACACCGCCAGCCCGTCTGGCTCGCCCTGCAGGTTGTGCCGCACGCCGACCACGAGCGGCTCGGCCGCAAGGCCTTCAAGGTGGGCGGTCGTGTCGGTTCCGCGATCGAGACGAGCGCCGGCGACGATTCCGACCACTCCGATGCGGGCGGCCAGACTCGCCACCCAGCGCACCTCGTCGAGGAAGTCGTCTTCGATGGTCTCGGCCTGCACGAAGACCGCTCTTTCGGAGGTCGCGTTCCCTATTCGCGCGTGCTCGATCTCGGTCTCACCGAACAGCCAGGCGAGCGGGCCTTCGAGCCAGGTGTAGTGCAGAAGCTCGGGATCCCAGAGATGCAGGTGCGAATCGAGTACGCGCATGCCTCCATCCTGCCGCAGACATCCGATGAATGGTTAGGATGACGCCATGGCAGTGACTGACGACGCGATCGAGAAGATCAAGGCGATGATCGTCTCGGGCGAGCTCGCCCCCGGCGATCGGCTTCCTCCCGAGAAAGAGCTGTCCGAACGCCTCGGCCTGTCGCGCAACTCGATGCGCGAGGCGGTGAAGGCGCTCGAGGTGATCCGGGTGCTCGACGTGCGACGGGGCGACGGCACCTATGTCACCAGTCTCGAACCCCACCTGCTGCTCGAGGCGATCTCGTTCGTCGTCGACATGCACGACGACGACTCGATGCTCGAGATCTTCGCCGTGCGACGGATGCTGGAGTCGCAGGCGACCGGCCTCGCGGCCACCCTCGGCACCGACGAGGCGATCGCCGATCTCGAGCGCGAGGTCGAATCCATCGATTCGACGGTGAGCATCGAGGAGCTCGTCGAGCACGACATCCGCTTCCATCGCGAGATCGTCGGCATGGCGGGCAATGCCTATCTCGCCAGCCTCATCGAGCACCTGAGCAGCCAGACCGTGCGCGCCCGCGTGTGGCGGGGGCTCACCGAGGGCGGAGCCGTCGAGCGCACGCTGTCGGAGCATCGGGCGATCGCCGACGCCATCGCCCGCCGCGATTCGGGCCTCGCGACCTCGCTCGCCACCGCGCACATCGCCGGCGTCGAGCGGTGGCTGCGTCAGGCGGCCACCGCCTGAGAGCGATCGGCGCGCCTCAGGCCCCGAGTCGCACCATCGCCGCGTCGAACTCCGCCGCCGAGCTGTCGCTGACCCCGTGGAACAGCATCTGCTCGATCACGTCCGGTGCCGCGGTGAAGTACGGCACCCCGGCGAGACGCAGGCCGGTGATGTCGTCGGGCGACCGCAGGCTCGCGGCGAGCACGTTCGAATCGCTCCCCGCGCACATCCCCTGCATGCGGGCGATCACGGCGTCGCCGTCGATGCCGGCATCCCGCATGCGTCCGAGGTAGGGAGCGATGTACTGCGCGCCGATCGAGGCGCACACCAGCGCCTGGGCGACCGAGTACACGGCGGTGACGAGCACGGTCGCGCCGTCGCGCACCAGAGCGGATGCCGCGGCGAAACCGTCGCGCGTCGCGGGCACCTTCACGACCACCCGGTCGCCGAGCGCCCTGATGCCCTCGGCGTTGCGGAGCAAGGATGAAGCGTCGCCGCCCCACGTCTGGAAGAAGATCTCGCGTGCACCCTCGCCTGCCCAGCGGGCGTAGAGCTCGGGGATCTCGGCTGCGGTGCGACCGCCGCGCTCGAGGATCGTCGGGTTGGTGGTGACGCCGTGCACGACGCCCGCGGCGAGGAGCGACGAGACGCGGTCGACGTCCGCGCTGTCGACATAGAGACGGGGGGCCAGCGCGGTCATCGGGTCTCCTTGTGCACAACCTGTCGTTACAGGTTCGGATTCGGCTAATGTAATGACAGCCGCGGAGGATGTCAAAGCACCCCGCATCGACGACGATCAGGAGTGCCATGACAGCCGCCACCTCGCCCGATCGCACCGGCGTCGTCATCGTCGGCAGCGTGACCGCAGACGTGACGACCTTCTCGACCCGGCTCCCGGCCCGCGGCGAGACCATCCTCGGAGACGAGTTCACCCTGATGCTCGGCGGCAAGGGCGCCAACCAGGCCGTCGCGGCCGGTCGATCCGGAGCACGCACGAGCTTCGTCGGATGCGTCGGCGACGACCTCTTCCACGACCTCGTCGTCACCGGCCTGAGCGACGCCGGCGTCGATCTCGCCCACCTGCGCACCGTGCCCGGGCCGACCGGCATCGCCCACATCCGCGTCGACGCCTCGGCGCAGAACGACATCGTCATGGTGCCGCTCGCGAACGCCGCCCTGAGCACCGAGCAGATCGATGCGGCGCTCACCGCCCTCGCGCCCACCACCTCGGTGCTGCTCACTCAGCTGGAGACCCCGTCGGCCCTCACCGCGCACATCACGTCGCGGGGACGCGAGCACGGCATGACCGTCATCCTCGACCCGGCACCCGCCGCTCCGCTCGACGACGCGGTGTGGGCGAACATCGACATCGTGACCCCGAATGAGACCGAGGCCTCGGTGCTCAGCGGCATCGAGGTGACGGATGCCGCGTCCGCCGCGCTCGCGGGCCGCTGGTTCCTCGACCGCGGGGTCGACGCGGCCGTGATCACGCTCGCC
Source organism: Microbacterium sp. LjRoot205 (assembly GCF_056175745.1). Taxonomy (NCBI): domain Bacteria; kingdom Bacillati; phylum Actinomycetota; class Actinomycetes; order Micrococcales; family Microbacteriaceae; genus Microbacterium; species Microbacterium sp. LjRoot205. The sequence continues at coordinate 99,896 of NZ_JBGFFH010000005.1, forward strand.
GGTCAAGGCTCGTGCGTCGTGACGGCAGCCGGAGCATCCGTCATCCCCCCGTTCCCGGTCGAGGCCGTCGACACCACAGCCGCGGGCGACGCCTACGCCGGATATCTCGGTGCGGCGCTGGCGAACGGCCTGGAGCTGACGGATGCCGTGCGCATCGCCACGGCCGCCGGCGCGCTCGCCGTCACGAAGCAGGGCGCCTCGCCGAGCCTGCCGCTGCGCGCCGAGGTCGAGGCATTCCTGGCCGCACGAGACGCCCACTGACATCCCCCGAGGAGACATCATGCGCAAGACAGCGACGACCATCAACCCCGCCCTCTCGCGCGTGATCAGCGAGACCGGACACACCGACCTGCTGGTGGTGACCGATGCGGGGCTGCCGATTCCGCCGGGGTCCGAGCGCATCGACCTCGCCTACCGCCCCGGGGCGCCGGCGTTCTTCGACGTGCTCGACACCGTGCTCGCCGAGCTGGTCGTCGAGGGCGCGACCGTCTCTGCGGAGGTGGCCGAGAAGAGCCCCGAGGTGCTCGCCGCGCTGCGCGAGCGCTTCGCCGATCAGGATTTCGAGATCGAGCTGATCCCGCACGTCGAGTTCAAGAAGCTCACGCACTCGGCGCGCGCGTTCGTGCGCTCGGGAGAGTTCACCCCGTACGCGAATGTGATCCTGCACGCAGGGGTGGCGTACTGACATGAACGACACGATCGACCGCCACTCCGCGGCGCCCATGTACGACCAGCTGCGTCAGCTGATCATCGAGGGCATCTCGAGAGACGGCCTGCAGCCGGGCGACCCCCTGCCCGGCGAGCACCGCCTGTGCGAGCGCTATGGCATCTCCCGCACGGTCGTGCGTCAGGCGCTCGCCCAGCTCGAGCACGAGGGGCTCGTCGAGCGGGTCAAGGGAAAGGGCACTTTCGTGTCCCGCCCGCGCACCAGCGAGAGCCTCGTGCACACGCTGGTCGGTCTGTACGACGACGTCGAGCGCCGCGGCGGCCACGTGCACAGCGATGTGCTGCGGCACGAGCAGACCCTGGCCGACGACGAGATCGCGGCGGCCCTCGAGGTCGAGGTCGGCGCTCCCGTCGTGGTGCTCGACCGCCTCCGTCACGTCGACGGCGAACCGTGGTCGCTCTCCACGACCTGGATGCCGGATGCCGTCGGCGGCGTCACTCTCGGCGTCGACCTGTCGGAGCGATCCCTGTATCGGCTGCTCGCCGATCACGACATCGTGGCCACCAGCGGCGTCCGCTCCGCCGAGGCCACCGTCGCCACCCACGAGCAGGCGCAGTATCTCGGCGTGAGCGCCGGCTCGGCCCTGCTGCGGCTGCGCAGTGTGAGTCGTTCCGCCGACGGCATCCCGATCGAGTACTTCGTGGCCCACCACCGCGGTGACCGCTCGCGCTTCGAATTCCAGCTGCAGCAGGAGCAGTCGCACGCGTCGCTGCTGCACGTCGACGACGACGGCGGCACCTCGCGCGCCGGCACTGTTCGCTGACCGGCGCATCGATAGCAGAGTGCGCTGAGGCGGCTAGCCTGGCAGCGGAGCATGCGTCGCACCGGGCGACGCGAGCAGGGGGGCAGACACGATGGTCGACGACGCGCATCCACCGACTTCGGAACCCGAACCGGTCATCCCGCCGCCTACGGCTGCGGCTCCCGGTGTTCTCTCTTCGTCGGTCCCCCTGGCGCCGCCGCTGAGTGGGCCGCCCGCACCTCCCGGGTCGCCGCCGCCTGCACCCGGCGGGCCCGTCGCGCCGCCGCTGCCCCCGTATGCGTCGGGCCGGCAGCCGGGGCAGCACCCGCAGCAGCCGCCAGGGCAGTATCAGCAACAGGGCGGGAACTACCCGCCTCAGCAGCCCGCCTCGTATCCGGCCCCGTACCCGTACCCGGCGGGCCAGCAGGCTCCCGCTCCCTCTGGCGCGGCGTATCCGTACCCCTCCGCACCGCCGAGTCCTCCCTCGCGCTCGGGCAGGACCCTCGGCATCGTGATCGCGGCGGTCGCGGCATTCGTGCTGATCATCGCCGTCGGAGTCGGCGTGGCCGTGAGCCTGCTGATGAGTTCGCGCGAGCCGGTCGCCGCACCGATGCCCTCCGCGACGGCCGCGGCTCCCAGCGAGCCCTCCGACGACCCCTCCACCGAGGAGTCGCCGTCCGACGACCCGGGTGACGCCGACGCATCCGCGATCGCCGACGTCCTCCAGGCGAAGATCGACGAATACAAGCGGCTGCGCGACAGCGGAGCGCTGTGGCAGAGCATCCCCGACACCGAGTTCAACCGCACCGCCGTCTCGGCCTTCCTGTACTTCCTCACCGACATGAAGGTCGCGACGATCTGGGGCGTCGATGAGGCGCAGGCGCAGGAGTACGAGGAGCGGATGACGATGCTCGAAGAGCGCTTGCTCGCTGAACAGCCGCTCGGCGACGACATCCAGATCACGCTCGAAGACGAGGTCTTCACGTACGACGGCGAGACGGGCGAGGGCGGCTACACGGCCAGGTAGCGGGGCGTTACGCTCGAAGGATGAGCGACTGGACCAGCACCGCGATCGCCCTGCTGGAAGCCGACGCGAACCGCAGTGCCGACACGCACCTGCACCTGTTCCCGCTGCCGCCCGAGTGGGGCATCGATCTGTACCTGAAGGACGAGTCGGTGCACCCCACGGGGTCGCTCAAGCACCGTCTCGCGCGCTCGCTGCTCCTGTACGGACTCGTCAACGGCCGCATCACGGAGCACTCGACACTGGTCGAGTCGTCGAGCGGATCCACCGCCGTCTCGGAGGCGTACTTCGCGAGGATGCTGGGGCTGCCGTTCGTCACGGTCGTGCCGCGGTCGACGAGCCAGGAGAAGATCGACCTCATCGAGTTCTACGGCGGACGCTGCCACTTCGTCGACCGCGCAGAGGACATGTCTCCCGAGGCCCAGCGTCTCGCGTCCGAGTGCCACGGGCACTACCTCGACCAGTTCACCTTCGCCGAGCGCGCGACCGACTGGCGCGGCAACAACAACATCGCCGAGAGCGTGTTCAGCCAGCTGTCGCAGGAACGGCATCCGATCCCCCGCTGGATCGTCGTGGGTGCGGGCACCGGCGGCACCAGCGCGACCTTCGGGCGATACGTCAAGTACCGCCGCCACGAGACGCAGATCGCCGTCGTCGACCCCGAGGGCTCGGCCTTCTACGACGGATGGGCGGGAACCGTCGATCCGCCTCCCGGGCGCCCCAGCCGCATCGAGGGCATCGGCCGACCCCGCGTCGAGGCCTCGTTCGTGCCGACGGTGATCGACGAGATGATCCGCGTGCCCGATGCGGGGTCGATCGCCGCGATCCGGATGCTGCGCGAGCGCACCCTGCACCTCGCCGGAGGCTCGACCGGCACCAACCTGTACGGGGCGTTCCAGCTGATCGCGCGCATGCGCGCGGCGGGCGAGACCGGCAGCATCGTCACGCTGATCTGCGACAGCGGCATCCGCTACGCCGGCACGTACTTCAACGACGAGTGGGTCGCGCAGCAGGGCTGGGACCTCGCCCCGCACCGCGAGCGCCTCGATCGCTTCCTCGACACCGGCGACTGGGTCGACTGACCGGGGTTCGGCTCACCGGGGTTCGACTGACCTGCCGTTCGCAACTCAGCATGGACACGCCGAATCGGCCACCTGGCCACGGTCTTCGGGTGCTTTCCGAGCGATGATGCTGAATTGCGAACGGCTACGCTGGCCGCATGACTACTCTCATCCTCACTGTCGCGGGTGCTGATCGCCCAGGTCTCGTCGCTGCCGTCGCCGATGTCGTCGAGGCCCACGGCGGCAACTGGGAGAACAGCTCGCTGGCCGAGCTCGCCGGAACATTCGCCGGCGTGATCGAGGTATCGGTCGCATCGGAGCGCACGGACGAACTGCAGGATGCCCTGCGCGGCTTGCAGGGCCAGGGGCTCCTGACCCTCGCGGTTCTCACCGGCTCCCCGGCGGACACGGACGCCGAGGACCAGATGCTCGAGATCCGGGTGCTCGGCAACGACCGTTCGGGCATCGTCCGCGAGGTCTCGAACGTGCTGAGCGCGCACGACCTGAGCATCGAAGAGCTGGCGACCGAGACCCGGGATGCCGCGATGGCCGGCGGCCGCCTGTTCGAGGCGTCCGTGATCGCACGGGTACCCGCGTCGGTCGACCTCGACGCCCTGCGCCGTGACCTCGAACGCATCGCCACCGAGATCCAGGTCGACATCACCCTCGCCTGACACGTCACCCATGGCCGACGGAATCAGCATCTCGATCGCGGACCGCCTCACAGCGGATGACCTTCGCCGGATCGAGGCACTTCTCCCTCAGCTCTCGGCGACCGCTCGATTCGACTCCGAACGAGTGCTCTCGTTGCTCCAGGCGCAGAACACCGACCTGTTCGTCGCGCGCGAGTCAGGCCGCATCGTGGGAATGGCCACCCTCGTGACGGCCCCGCTCATCACCGGATGGCACGGCAGCATCGAAGACGTCGTGGTCGATCAGAGCACCCGTGGACGAGGCATCGCACGCCTGCTGCTCGAAGCGATCATCGACGAGTCGCAACAGCGGGGGCTGCCGACACTCGACCTGACGTCCCGACCGTCTCGCGAATCGGCGTTGCGCCTCTACGAGTCCGTCGGCTTCGTCCAGCGCGACACGAATGTGCTGCGCTTCGCACCGCAGGGAGACTGAATCGAGGCGAGCATCGCGACCCCGCCGAACTCAGTCCGGCTCGACGGCCGACCCCTCGGCGACGATGTCGGTCTCGGTGTACCGCCGCACCCAGTACTCGGTCTGCGCGACGTGTGCGGATGCCGCAGCCGAGGCCGCGACGGGATCCGCCGCCGCGAGCCCGCGGAGTATCGCGCGGTGCCCGGCGTCCGAGTGCAGCTTCAGCTCGGCCGCGTCACCGGCATCCGGAATCCGATATGCCCGCGATCGTGAGCGCAGCACGTCGATGAGACTCGTGAGGGCGTCATTGCCGGCGACCTCGGAGATCGTCATGTGGAAGGCGTGGTCGAGGCGCGAGTGGTCCTCGAAGTCGTCGCTGGCCTCGATCTCATCGAGCACGCCGCTGAGCTCCTCGAGGGTTGCGGCATCGATGCGGGCCGCGGCGAGCGCGGCGGCATGCGGTTCGAGCACGCGACGCAGCTCGGTCAGCTCGAGCACTCCGGCCATGGGCAGCAACCCGACCGTGAGGGACAGACTGCCGATCAGGTCGGCGGCGCGCAGTTCGCTGACGTAGCTGCCGGAGCCGTGGCGGGTCTCGAGCACTCCGAGTGCGGCCAGCATGCGGATGGCTTCGCGCAGGGATCCTCGCGAGACACCGAGCGTCTCGCACAGTTCGCCCTCGCTCGGCAGACGGTCGCCGGGGCGCAGGGCCCCGTCGGCGATCAGCGCACGCAGCCCGTGCAGAGCCGTATCCAAAGCGCTCATCGTGATCCTCTCTGACACCGGCCACTCCCCTGCGAGTCTGTCGGACGCGCGCTCTTCATCAAATTCGTATGACAACTATGTTTCATCTTCACCTTTCCATAGCCATATCGGAACCTCTGTGGCAAAGTTGTGCAACAACTCCCCCACTGCACCGACGAGGACCGATGCCTGCACCACTCTTCCCCGCACCGCTCACGCTGAACTCCGGCATCCGAGCCCGTGATGCGTGGCCGCTCGATCCCGACGTGATCCATCTGAACCACGGCTCTTTCGGCGCAGTCCCCACCGCCGTCGTCGAACAGCAGGATGCGCTGCGCCGCCGCGCCGACCTGAGCCCGGTCGAGTGGTTCCCCCGCATCGCCGAGCGCGTGCAGCAGGCCCGCGAGCGCACCGCACCGTTCGTGGGCGCCTACGCTGAAGACAGCGTCTTCGTCCCCAACGCCTCGGCCGCGGCCACCGTCGTCTACAACGCCCTGCACCTCGAGCGCGGCGACGAGATCCTCGTGACCGACCAGGGCTACGGCGCGATCACGATGGGGGCGCAGCGTCTGGCCCGTCGCTTCGGAGCATCCGTCCGCGCCGTCGAGCTGCCGCTGCTCGCCTCCGACGACGAGGTCGTGCAGCGCTTCGCCGACGCGCTCACCCCGAGCACTCGCCTGATCGTGGTCGACCAGATCACCTCCCCCACGGCCCGGATGCTGCCGACGCGCCGCATCGCCGAGCTCGCCGCCGAGCGCGGCATCCGCACGCTCGTCGACGGCGCCCACGCCCCCGGTCTCGTCGCGGATGCCGCGGCTGTCGCCGGCGGCGACTGGTGGTTCGGCAACCTGCACAAGTGGCCCTGCGCCCCGCGCGGTTCGGCGCTGCTCGTCACGACCGCACCCGATCGCGACGACCTCTGGCCGCTCATCGACTCGTGGGCCGCGAACGAGCTCTACCCCGAGCGCTTCGACACCCAGGGCACGATCGACGCGACGACCTACCTGGCCACCCCCGCGTCGATCGAGTTCATCGAGCGCGAGTTCGGCTGGCACAACGCCCGCCAGGCGATGGTGCAGATGGCGGATGCCGGTGCCGAGATCATCGCTGAAGGCCTGCGCCCCTACGGCGACGAAGACCCCCTCACCCCGCTGCCCTCGCCCGTGCCGTCGATGCGGCTCGTGCGTCTGCCGCTCGGACTCGGATCCACACGGGAAGAGGCCGACGCCCTGCGCATGGATCTGCTCGACGAGACCGGCGTCGAGACCGCGTTCACCAGCTTCCGCGGCGTCGGCTACTTCCGCCTGTCGGCGCACCTCTACACCGAGGCGTCGGACTTCGAGGCCTTCGTCGAGCGCTGCATCCCGCAGATCCTCCGCCGAGCCGGCATCCGCACCCCCGACTCGATCATCGTCTCCTGACCCGACCACCTGCTCCACCCACCACCCGATCCACACCCACCCGACCCACCCGACCCACCACCATCACCAACTGAGAGGCACCTCGTGAAGAAGAACAGAATCTTGACGACCGCCGCGGGAATCGGCACCGTCGCCGCGCTCGCGCTCACCGGCTGTTCCGCAAGCGGCGGCGAATCCGCCGACGGCACCGTCACCCTGCAGATGGTCGAGAGCCTGACCAACCCTGCACGCACCGACCTGCTCCGCGGGCTCCTCGACGATTTCGAGAAGGCGAACCCCGACATCAAGGTCAAGCTCGTCTCGCCGCCCACCGAGCAGGCGGATGCGAAGATCCAGCAGATGCTGCAGTCCGGAAAGGGCGTCGACATCCTCGAGGTCCGCGACATCACGGTCGGCCCGTTCGCCAACAACGGCTGGCTGCACGACATCTCGGGCGACCTCGAGAAGTGGGACGGCTGGGACGCCCTGACCGACAACGCCCAGGCTGCGTCGGTGGCCACCGACGGCAAGAGCTACTTCGTGCCCTACGGCTTCTACGGCCTGTCGCTCTTCTACCGCACCGACCTGGTCGAGGAGGCCGGCTTCGACGGTCCCCCGCACAGCTGGAAGGACCTGCTCGAGCAGGCCAGCGCCATCCAGGACCCGTCGAACAACATCTACGGCTACGCGTTCCGCGGGGGTGCGAACGCGAACAGCAACGTGGTCGCGGCGATCGAGGCCTACACGATCGACGGCCTCGACGTCGATGACGCGTTCCTCATGGAGGACGGATCGACGATCTTCGCCGCCCCCGAGGCGCAGGAGGCCGTCGATGACTACTTCGACCTGTTCAAGGAGGCCTCCCCGCCCTCGGCCGTCTCGTGGGGCTACCCCGAGATGGTCGCAGGCTTCACCAACGGCACCACGGCGTTCCTGCTGCAGGACCCCGAGGTCATCGCCACGGTGCAGGACTCGTCGCTGACCGAAGACCAGTGGGACACCGCTCCGCTGCTCGTCGGCCCGTCGGGCAAGGCCGCGCAGCCGCTGGCCGTCGCCGGCTGGGGTGTCGCCGAGAACAGCGAGCACCAGGATGCCGCAGTCAAGCTCGTCGAGTTCCTCTCGTCGGCCGAGCCCGCGACCGAGTTCGCCCAGGCCAACAGCCTCGTGCCGATCATCTCGGATGCCGCGGACGACGAGTTCTACTCGACCGGCCCGTGGACCAGCTACGTCACCATGACGGAGGATCCCGAGACGTACGTGAACGTGCGTCAGCCGCGTGGCGTCAGCTGGTGGACCGAGTGGATCCAGAAGTCCGACCAGGATGTGCAGAACGTGCTGCTCGGCAACATGTCGACCAGCGAGCTGCTCGAGTCGTGGGATGCCTTCTGGACCGAGAAGTACGCAGCGGAAAAGGGCTGATCCGTGACCCGGACCGCTCTCGAAGGGGGCTCCGTCGGCACCGCCGGCGGGGCCTCCCCGGCATCCCGCCGGCGCCGCCCGTTCCGTGGCCGCCACGCGCTGACGCTGCTGGCCTTCATGGCCCCGGCGATCGTGTTCGTGTGCTGGTTCACCTACTGGCCCATGCTGCAGGGCGCACGCATGGCCTTCCACGACTGGAACCTGTGGGATCTCACGTCTACCCCTTGGGTGGGCTTCGACAACTTCGTCACCGTCTTCCAGGACCCGGCGTTCCCCGTCGTCGCGTGGAACTCGGTGCTCTGGGTGGTCGGCTCGCTCGTGCCGCAGCTCGTGATCGGGTTCCTGATCGCGCTCGCGCTGCGCAAGCGGTTCCGCTTCCGCGGGCTCTACCAGGCCCTCGTGTTCTTCCCGTGGGCGGTGTCAGGATTCCTGATCGGGATGCTCTTCCGCTGGATGTTCAACGCGGAGTTCGGCGTCGTGAACGACCTGCTCATGAAGGTCGGTCTGATCGACGCCCCGCTCCCCTGGCTGGCCGATCCGAAGCTCGCGATGTTCGCGGTCATCGTGGCCAACATCTGGTACGGCGTGACGTTCTTCGCGATCATGATCCTCGCCGCGCTCCAGTCGGTGCCTGACGAGATGCTCGAGGCCGCGAGCCTCGACGGCGCCGGCAAGGTCCGGCAGCTGTTCTCGATCATCATCCCGTACATCTCGATGACGCTGTTGCTCACGATCCTGCTGCGCATCATCTGGATCTTCAACTTCCCCGACATCATCTACGCGATGACGAACGGCGGGCCGGCGAACCAGACGCACATCGTCACGACGTGGATGATCAACTACACCCAGCAGGGCAACTACGGCATCGCGAGTGCGATCGGACTCATCGTGGTCGCGTTCCTGTTCGTGTTCTGCGCGTTCTACCTGATGGCGATGCGGAAGGTGCAGCGATGACCATCACCGGCACAACAGTCACCGAGACCCGTCGTCTCACCGTTCCCGACATCGCGAAGGCACCGCGACCTGCGCGCAAGGTGTCGGTCGGCGGCGTCGTGCGTGTGGTCGGGCTTCTGCTCTGGCTCGTCATCACGCTGTTCCCGCTGTACTGGATCGCGCTGACGTCGTTCAAATCGCCGGGCACGATCAACTCGTTCCCGATCGAGTACTGGCCGTCAGAGCCCTCGTTCGACAACTACGTCAGTCTGTTCCAGCAGAGCTCGTTCGGGGTGTTCCTCGCCAACTCCGCGATCGTGGCGACGATCGCGGGCGCGGTGGCGACGCTGATCGCGCTGCTGAGCGCCTACGTGATCGCCCGCTTCGAGTTCCGCGGCAAGGGCACGGTGCTGGTCGCGTTCCTGCTGACGCAGATGATCCCGGCGTTCATCGCGCTCGGCCCGCTGTACTCGATGATGACCGACCTCGGCCTGGTCGACACCAAGCCCGGTCTGATCCTCGTGTACATTGCGGTCTGCATCCCGTTCTCCACCGTGATGCTGCGCGGGTTCTTCGAGAACGTCCCCGACGCCCTCGAAGAGGCGGCGATGATCGACGGATGCTCGCGCTTCGGCGCTCTGTTCCGGGTGCTCGTGCCGGTGATGACCCCCGGCATCATCGCCGCGTTCATCTTCAACTTCGTCAACTGCTGGAACGAGCTGTTCCTGTCGGTCGTGCTCATGAACACCGATGAGAACCGCACGGTGCCGTCGGCGCTGAACGGCTTCATCTCGACGTTCAACATCGACTGGGGTTCGATGTCGGCGGCCGCCGTGCTGACGATTCTGCCGACGATGGTGATGTTCGCTCTCGCGAGTCGCTGGATCGTGCAGGGACTGACAGCCGGAGCCGTCAAGGAGTAATCGCTCCCGCGCATGACGAAGGCCGCCGTTCATTTCGAACGGCGGCCTTCGTCATGCGGTCATCAGACCAGGCGCGCCTTCGGCGACACCGAGTAGGTGGCCTCGGCGTCGCGGTTGACCGTGTCGCCCAGTGCGGCGTCGATGGCCGCGAGGGTGTCGGCGTCGAGCGTGACACCCGAGGCCTTGACCGTCTCGGCGAGCTGCTCGGGGCGCGAGGCTCCGACGAGAGCGGCGGCGACGTTCGGGTTCTGCAGCACCCACGCGATCGCGAGCTGCGGCATCGACAGGCCCGCCTCTTCGGCGATCGGCTTGAGCTTCTGCACCGCGGTGAGGATGTCATCCTGCAGGAAGCTCTTGATGAACTCCGAGCCGCTGTGCGGGTCGGTCGCGCGCGAGCCCTCGGGCACCGGCTGGCCCGGAAGGTACTTGCCCGACAGCACGCCCTGCGCCATCGGCGACCAGACGATCTGCGAGATGCCGAGCTCTTCGGAGGCCGGCACGACCTTGCCCTCGATCACGCGGTGCAGCATCGAGTACTGCGGCTGGTTCGAGATCAGCTGCACGCCGAGCTGCTTCGCGAGCGCGTGGCCCTCCTGCAGCTGCTCCGCCGTCCACTCCGAGACGCCGATGTAGAGCGCCTTGCCCTGACGGACGACGTCGGCGAACGCCTGGAACGTCTCCTCCAACGGGGTCTCGTAGTCGAAGCGGTGCGCCTGGTAGAGGTCGACGTAGTCGGTGCCGAGGCGCGTCAGCGAGCCGTTGATCGACTCGAGGATGTGCTTGCGGCTCAGTCCGGTGTCGTTCGGGCCCTTGGGACCTGTGGGGAAGTAGACCTTCGTGAAGATCTCGAGTCCTTCGCGGCGCTGCCCTTCGAGCGCCTTGCCGAGCACGACCTCCGCCGCCGTGTTGGCATACGTGTCTGCCGTGTCGAACGTGGTGATGCCGGCGTCGAGCGCCGCGTGCACCGTCTTGACGGCGGCGTCGTCTTCGACCTGAGAAGCGTGCGTGACCCAGTTGCCATAGGTGATCTCAGAGACCTTGAGACCGCTGTTGCCGAGATAGCGATAGTTGACCATGCAACAACGCTACCGGCCCCCGCAGACACCGGGCCCGGATCTTCGTGACCGGTCTCACAACAGCAGGTGTCAGGCCGACGGTGCTGCTATGAGAGCATCCCGATACTCCCGCCACGCCACGCCCAGTCGGCGCACCCCCTCGGTGAGCACGTCGTCGGGCGCAGTGAACGGGATGCGGATGTGATCGTCAGGCAGAACGGATGCCGCGAACGCCGCGCTTCCGGCGATCGACACCCCGTGCACGGCCGCGATCCGGGAGAAGGCGCCGGCCGACCCCACCGGCAGGGCGGCCCAGAGGGAGAGCCCACCGCGAGGCTCGATCCAGCGCCAGTCGGGCAGGTGCTCGGCCAGCAGCGACCGCACGAGCGTCAGACGCTCTCCGTGGATGCGGCTGGTCGCGGTCCGCAGGTCGACAGCCTTCCCGAGCAGGTCCAGTGCGAGGAGCTGACCGGGCACACTCGTCGACTGGTCGGCGAGCTGGCGCGCCGCGCGCAGTCTGCGCACGAGAACGGGGTCGGCCCGCAGCCAGCCGATCCTCAGTCCCGCCCACGCCCACTTCGACACCGACTCGACGACGATGATCGGCGCATCGGCGCGTTCCGCCGCCAGCGTCGGCGGCACGACGCCGTCGAACGAGATGCCCGCGACCACCCTGTCTTCGATGACGGGAACTCCGTACTGCGCGGCCAGTTCGGCGACGCGATGTCTCGCGGCCGCAGGGAGTCTGGTGCCCGTGGGGTTCTGGTGGTGGGGGTTGAGGGCGATCGCGACCGGGCGCAATCGGGCGATCGCGACCTCGAGCGCATCGACGTCGAGCCCGTCATGCCCCATCGGGATGCCGTGCACCACGCCTCCGCGAAGGCCGACCGAGTCGGTGACCCCCGGCCAGGTCACCTCCTCGGCGAGCACCACGTCGCCGGGGCTGACCAGCGCATTGATCACGAGGCTGATCGCCTGCTGCGCGCCGTGGGTGACCAGGATCTGCTCGCGCGTCGTCGGCGTCCCCTCCGCGCAGTACATCTCGGCGATCAGCTCGCGCAGCGCAGGCAGCCCGGCGGGGTCGGTCTCGGGGAGCAGGGCGAGTTCGAGCCGCGGTCGGTGCTCGCGGATCAGCTGGACGGCGAGATCGGAGAGCTGCGGCACGGTGCGCAGCAGATCGATCGTGTTCGGCGACGCCGAGAAGAGCGCCTCTCCGCGCCCTGGCCGCTGCGCGGATGCGATCGCCGGCGTCGCGACTCCGGCGACCCTCGTGCCGCTGCCCTGACGCCGGTCGACGAGCCCGCGTTCGGCGAGGTCCGCGTAGGCCGCGACGACCGTGCCCCGAGAGACCGCGCTCGCTGCGGCGAACCCGCGCTCCGCCGGAAGCCGGTCACCCGCCCGCAGCTCGCCGCCCGAGATGAGAGCGGCCACGCCGTCAGACAGCCGCGCCGCCAGAGTGCCCTCGCCCTGAGTCCATCGACCGAGTCGAGCAGCCAGGACCTCCGCCGACACCTCGCCCGATCGCACGAGAGGAGCGACTCCACCGGCCGATCGCTGGGCCACTGGCCGGTCATTGGCTCTGTCGATGATGCTCATGGCATCCGATTCTGGACCAATGACCACACCAATCACCATGAAATCTCAGGATCTTGAGCCAATATCCCCCGAATGGACCATTCGCGAGCTCGTCGAATGGCTCTCAGAGGATTCTCGCCAGCATGACCCGGCGCTCCGCCGGCCGCTGATGCTCGTCGAGACGGCGCTGACCGGTGCCACCTGGAAGGGAGAGCCGTCGACGGTCGCGCTGATCCGCTCGCTCGCCGCGGCTGTGCACACGCAGGGCGCTCTCCGGGTCCGTGACGTCATCTCGACTGCGGCGATGACCGCACGCCCCGTCGAACAGGTCCGGCTCCGCGAACTCGCCACCCGGCTGCGGGTGCACGCGGCCTGAACCGGTCAGCGGCCACCGCCGCACTCGTGCCGGTCGAGCGCGTGCGGAACCGGCACGAACCGCGACCGGAACGCACGTCCCACGAACTCAGGCGCGCGACTCGACCAGCTGCTCCTGCTCCTCGAGCGTCTGGGCCTGCGCACGCTTCTCCGCGAGCTCGCGCTCCTCGGCCTGCGCCCGCTCCTGCTCCGCCTGCTCGGCTTCCTTGCGCTCGGCCCGCGTCTGCGGCTCGGCGGGCGACGCATCCGCCTGGATCCCATGCGACTGCACGGTCACGATCGCCGCCCTGTCGCGGAATCCCTCGGCCGTCACCTTGTCGAGTGCGACCTGCCTGCGGATCGCGGCGGCCTTCTCGTAGAGCGACGGGTCGCCGTACGACGTGAGCACCTTCACGAGCACCGGCAGCAGCTCGATCATGAAGAACAGCGCGGCGATCAGGATGTGCGCCCACAGGATCGTCGGCTCCTTCTCGCTCAGGCGGTTGAGGCCGCTGATCTGGCTCAGCAGACCGATCGCTCCCGCATTGCCGGATGCGACGGATTCGGCCCGCGCGTTGTACGCATCGAGCGCGGCGTCGTAGGTGTCGCGCGCAGCGGGCAGCTGCGACTGCGCCTCTTCGCGGTTCTGCGTCTCCGACGTGCTGGTGTTCTCCTTGGCGGCGGTGCCGGCGGCGGCGAGTTCCTCGTTGGCGGTGCGCAGCTGCGCGGCGAGCGCGTCATAGGTCTGCTGCGCCTCGGCCAGCTGGGCCTCGGCGGCATCCGAGCTCGCGCCCTCGCCGTTCACGCCGGTGCAGCCGGGAACCGTGCCCGCGCCCTCACCCGTGAGCTCGCACTGGTACAGGATGCGGGCCTGATCGATCACGGCCTGCTGGGCGGTCATCTTGGCGGTGAGGTCGTCGACCGTCGCCTGAGCGGCGGATTCCGTCGCAGACGACGAGTCGGTGCCGGCGACGATGCCGGTGGCGGCCTGGTTCTCGAGCTCGGCGACGCGGTCGGATGCCGCATCCAGCGCCTTCTTCTCGGGGCCCGTCTCCAGTGCCTCCTGGTCGGACTGCGCCTGCGTGATGTTCGTGGCGGCGACCTCGCGGGCGATGTCGTTGTGGAAGATCTGCAGCACGAGCGGCTCGGCGACGACGAAGCCGATGATCGCGGCCATGATCACTCGCGGGATCGCGAGTCCGATGAGCTTCCAGACATTGCGCGTCGACGTCATGGTCGACGTCAGGAACCGGTCGAGGTTGAAGATGATGAGCGCCCAGACGACCGCCAGCGGCACGGCCAGCCAGATCGCGGCCTGCACTCCGGTGGTCAGCGCGAACAGCATCGAGATCGCCGAGACCAGCGCGGTGCCGGCGAGCACGAAGAACATCTGCACGAAACGAGGCGTCTCGCCCGGAACGCGGTCGAGGATCTCGCCTTCGGCCCCGCCGAGGATCGCGAGCTTCCGCAGTCGCGAACCCGGCACGCGCGGTGTGCGCTCACGGGGCTGACGGCGGGGCTTCGGCTCGCGCGCAGGCTCGGTGGATGCTGCGGCATCCCGCTCGCCCTCTGTCGCCGGCGCAGAGTCGACCGTGTCCGGCGCCTGCAGATCGGCGCCGGTGGGCTCGTACTCGCGAAGGAAGTCGAGGTCGTCCGTGTCAGCGTTCGGGTCGCTGTCGAGGATGATTCGACCCTGCGAGTCGAACCGGCCGGGGCGGTGGGCAGAATAGGGCATCCCGACAATCTACGAAACGTCGCCTGTGGATAACGTGCACGAACCCTGTGCTTCCGCCGCTCCGCCCGCAGAACCGGTCAGTTCCGCAGCATGCGGGCGAGCGAATCCGCGCTCGCGGCGAGCGCGTCGTCGAGCGAGAAGTGCCCTGCGGCGCACAGGGTTCCGAGACCGTGCACGAGCCCCCAGACGCCGGTGACGCCGCTCTTGCTGTCCAGCCCCGCGGCGACGTATGCGGTCGACAGCAGCTCTTCGAGCTCGGCGATCAGCGGGGCCATCGTCTCGCTCGGCTCGCCGGGGATGCAGACGGTCGGGTCGTAGATCACGTCGAAGCCGTGCGGATGCTCGACGGCGAAGCGGATGTACGCAGCGCCGCCGTCGATCGCAGCCGATGCCGGGTCGGATGCCGCCTCGATCGCCACGCGCACCGCGGTGACGAGGTCGGCCATGCTCCGCTCGGCGAGCACCTTGAGCAGCCCCCGCCGGTCGGAGAAGTGGTGGTACGGGGCGTTGTGGCTCACATCGGCGGCGCGGGCGACCTCACGCAGGCTGATCTCCCCCGCCGGCTTCTCGGCGAGCAACTGCATCGCCGCCGCCTCGAGGGCGTGGGCGAGGTCGCCGTGGTGGTACCCCGATCGAGAACTTGACACAAGCAACATTGTTACCTATCTTGACAGTGTCCACCAAGCTTGACACTGTCAACATAGGAGTCCGCATGCCTTCCGCCCTGATCATCGACGGCCACCCCGATGCCCGCTCACTCACCGCCGAGCTCGCCCGGCGTTACGCCGCAGCGCACGGAGATGCGCGCATCCTCGCGCTGCGCGATCTCGAGTTCGATCCGTCGCTGCGCTTCGGCTACCGCCAGCGCATGGAGCTCGAGCCCGATCTCATCGACGCCAAGCGCGCCCTCGCCGAGGCCGCGACGGTCGTCGTGTTCACGCCGCTCTGGTGGGGGTCGGTGCCGGCCCTGCTCAAGGGCTTCTTCGATCGGGCGCTGCTCCCTCAGCAGGAGTACCGCTACTCGAAGCTCGGCCTTCCCGAGGGGCTGCTGCCCGCACGCAACGGACGGCTGTTCCTGCTCGCCGACACTCCGTGGTTCCTCACACCCTTCACGGGTCTGCCCGCGCAGACGCACGTCGCCCGTGGCACGCTGCGGTTCTGCGGGGTCCGCTCGGTGCGCACGACCAGGATGCTGGGCGTCAAAGATGCGAGCCCCGACCGCATCGCATCGTGGCTGACCCGGGCGGAGTCACTGGGTCGCCGTGACGGCATCCGTGACAGCTCGCGCACCCCGTCGGGGCCCGCAGAGCGTCAGGGCTCTCAGGCCATCGCGGCGGAAGCCGCTTCGTCCTCGGTCGTCGCGACGAGCTGACCGCAGGCACCGTCGATCTCCTTGCCGCGGGTGTCGCGGAGGGTCGTCGGGATGCCGGCGTCGTTGAGCCTGCGCACGAACTCGTTCTGGGCCTCACGGGTCGACGAGGTCCAGATCGACCCGGGAGTCGGGTTCAGCGGGATCGGGTTGACGTGCACCCATCCGCGGCCGCGCTCGTTGAGCTTGTCGGCGAGCAGGTCGGCGCGCCAGGCGTGGTCGTTCATGTCCTTGATCAGCGCGTACTCGATCGAGACGCGACGGCCGGTCTTCTCGTAGTAGTACCGAGCGGCATCGAGCGCCTCGTCGACCTTCCAGCGCGAGTTCACGGGGATCAGCTCGTCGCGCAGGTGATCGTCCGGCGCATGCAGCGACAGCGCGAAGGTCACCGGTATGCCCTCGTCAGCGAGCTTCTTGATCGCCGGCACGAGTCCGACCGTCGACACGGTGATGCCACGAGCGCTCATGCCGAGGCCGTCGGGCTGCGGGGCGACCATCGAGCGCACCGCATCCATCACGCGCTTGTAGTTGGCGAGAGGCTCGCCCATGCCCATGAAGACGATGTTCGAGACGCGCTCCATCGAGTGGTCGTCGGACTTCTTGCCACCGAGGCCGCCCTCGGCGATCAGACGGTTGGCGCGGACGATCTGCTCGATGATCTCGGCCGTCGACATGTTGCGCGTGAGGCCGGCCTGGCCGGTGGCGCAGAACGGGCAGTTCATGCCGCATCCGGCCTGCGACGAGACGCAGAGCGTGATGCGACCGGGGTAGCGCATCAGCACCGACTCGACCAGGGCGCCGTCGTGCAGACGCCACAGGAACTTGATCGTGTCTCCGCGGTCGGTCTCGAGGCGACGCACCTCGGTGAGCAGCGGCGGCAGCATGCCGGTGACGAGCTGCTCACGGGTGTCGGCGGGGAGGTCGGTCATCTCCGCGGCATCCGACGTGTAGTGGCGGAAGTAGTGGGTCGAGAGCTGCTTCGCGCGGAAGCCGGGGAGGCCGAGCTCCTTGACCTTCTCGATGCGCTCAGCCGGCGTGAGGTCGGCGAGGTGCACCGGCGGCTTGCCGCGCTTGGGGCTCGCGAACTGCAGCAGCGGGCGCCCCTCGGCATCCTTCTGCTGGGTCCATCCCTCGGTCGCCGGACGCACCTGGGCGACGCCGGTGGAACGGACGGCCCCCGAACGGGACGACGCGGGTGCCGTGGCGGGGCGCGTCTCGCGCGTGCGGGGAGTCTCGGTCATACCTCCAGGGTACGCGGTGCCGGGTGGGAAGGCCCTGGGGCCGGCGCGCACGCTTCCCTAGACTGAGCGAATGGACATCATCATCGCTGTCGGCGCGGTCATCGCAGCTGTCGTCGTCGGCGTGGTGATCATCGGCGCAGCGCTGCGGTCGATGCGCCCCCAGGCGCCCGAGCCCCACGTCTTCACCCCTTCGCCCACGATGGCCCGCTCGGTGGCCTCCACGTCGACGTCGACCGCCTCGGCGTCGCAGCTGACTCCCGCGGCGATCGCCGAGATCGACCGGCTCGTCGCGGCGGGGCACAAGATCAACGCCATCAAGCTCTACCGGCAGCACACGGGCGTGCGCCTGCAGGAGGCGAAGGATCGCATCGACCACTGGTCGGTCAGCACCACGGCCCCGCATCTCGCGGCCGTGTCGAACGCCTCGGCCGTGCACTCGTCGACCACGGCGACGCCGTCGTCGGTGCGCGGGGCACTGCCGGCATCCGTCTCATCGGAGGTCGACCGGCTCGTGTCCGCCGACCAGAAGATCCAGGCGATCAAGCTCGTGAGGGAGCACACGGGCCTGGGACTCAAGGAGTCGAAGGACGTCGTCGAGGCGTGGCCACGACCGCGTCAGTTGTAATTACAGTTTGCGGTCGGGGAGAATGGATGCGATCCCCCACTGAAGGAGCACCGATGTCCGACCGTCTCTCCCGCGCCCGCGCCACCGGCGTCCTCGCCGTGCTCCGCGCGCCCTCCCCCGAGCTCGCGCTCGAGGCGTCCGAGGCGATCATCCGCGGCGGCGTGACCGGCATCGAGGTGACCTTCTCGACACCCGACGCCCCCGCCGTGATCCGCGAGCTGATCGCTCGCCACGGTGATGCCGCGTACATCGGCGCCGGCACCGTCACCACCGCCGCGCAGGCCGCACTCGCCGCCGACGCCGGTGCGGAGTTCCTCGTGAGCCCCGGCACCCTCCCCTCGCTGACGCGCGCGATGCTCGACACCGGCCGCGTCGTGATGACCGGCGCGATGACCCCGACCGAGGTCATGGGCGCGCTCGAGCTCGGCGTGGATGTCGTCAAGATCTTCCCCGCCTCGCTCGGCGGCCCCTCCTACCTCGGCGCATTGCGCGGACCCTTCCCCGACGCCCCGCTGATGCCGACCGGCGGCGTCAGCCCCGACAACCTCGCCGAGTGGTTCCGCGTCGGTGCCGTCGCCGTCGGCGCAGGTGGCGACCTGGCGAACGGCGCCTCGCTCGCCGCCTCCGACTGGGCCGACATCGAGCAGCGCTCGGCTCGATTCGCTGCAGCGCTCGCCGCCGCTCGACGCTGATGTGATCGAACTCGCACCCCTGGCGTGGGCCGCGCTCGGCCTCGCCGCGGTCACGATCGGCATCTCGAAGACCGCGCTGCCCGGTGGCAGCATCCTGGCGATCGCCCTCTTCGCGACCGTGCTGCCCGCGCGCACGTCAACCGCCGCGATGCTCCTGCTGCTCATCGTCGGCGACGTGTTCGCGCTGATCACCTACCGTCGCCACGCGCACTGGCCGACTCTGCTGCGCCTGGCGCCTGCCGTGCTCGCGGGGCTGCTGGCGGGGTTCGCGTTCCTCGCGATCGCGGGCGACGGGATCGTCCGACGAGCGATCGGGGTGATCTTGCTCGCGATGATCGCCGTCACCCTGTGGCGCCGCTGGCGACAGAATCGGGCGGATGCCGTGGCACCCGCGCCGGGCGGCATCGTGCTCTCGGGCGTCTACGGAACGCTCGGCGGGTTCACCACGATGGTCGCGAACGCCGGCGGCCCGGTCATGTCGATGTACTTCCTCGCGACCCGCACACCGGTGCAGGTGTTCCTCGGCACCTCAGCCTGGTTCTTCGCGATCATCAACCTCGTCAAGATCCCGTTCCTCGCGGGACTCGGCCTGTTCGAGGGGCACGTGCTGCTGATGGATGCCGTGCTCGCGCCGCTCGTCGTGCTCGGCGCACTGGCCGGCATYCGGCTGGCGAAGCGCATGAACCAGGTGCTGTTCGACCGCATCGTGATCGTCCTGACGATCGCCGGCGCCGTCTACCTGCTGTTCTGAGCCGCCCGCCGGAGCAGGAGCGCCTCAGTCGAGGAAGATGTCGGGGAACAGCCGGTCGTCGGGGGTTCCCGGCACGGCGGCGTACTGCGAGAAGTCGGTGACGCCGTCGGCTTCGAGCACGTCCTCGACGATCAGCGTCTGGCCGGTGTACTCGGCCGCGGGCTTGAGCAGCACGGCGTAAGCGGCATCCGCATAGATGTCGGGCGTGCGGCTCGCGGCCATGACCTTGTCGCCGCCGAGCAGGTTCTGCACTGCGGCGGTGGCGATCGTGGTGCGCGGCCACAGGGTGTTCGCGGCGATGCCGTCACGGGCGAACTCCGGCGCGAGGCCGAGCGTCACCATGGTCATGCCGAACTTGGCGAGGGTGTACCCGGTGTGCGCGCCGAGCCACTTCGGCGAGGGGTTCAGGGGCGGCGACAGCGACAGGATGTGGGGGTTCTCCGCATCCTTGAGGATCGGGATCGCCGCGCGGGACAGCATGAAGGTTCCCCGCACGTTCACGTCCTGCATGAGGTCGTACTTCTTCGCGCCGAGGTCGAGCGAGCGCGAGAGGTCGATGACGCTCGCGTTGTTGATGACGATGTCGATGCCGCCGAACTCGCCCTGCGTCTTCATCACGGCCTCGGTGATGTCGTCGTCGTCACGCACATCGCCGACGATCGGCAGCGCCTGGCCGCCGGCTGCCCTGATCTGCTCGGCCGCCGAGTGCACTGTGCCCTCGAGCTTCGGATGCGGGGTGTCGGTCTTCGCGAGCATCGCGATGTTCGCGCCGTCGGCCGCGGCACGCAGCGCGATCGCGAGGCCGATGCCGCGGCTCCCGCCGGACATGAGGATGGTCTTGCCTGCCAGTGTGCTCATCGGCCGCCTTCTCGTTTCGAATCGCGTGAATTGCTGTATCCGGTGCTCGAATCGGGTGAGTTGCCCGATTCGAACGCCGCAGGGGTCTACCTCGGTGCCATGCGGATCGCGCCGTCGAGGCGGATCGTCTCTCCGTTGAGATAGCCGTTCTCGACGATCTGCTGCACGAGGGCGGCGTATTCGTCGGGGCGTCCGAGGCGCGAGGGGAACGGCACCTGCTGGCCGAGCGAGTCCTGCGCGGCCTGCGGGAGGCCCATCAGCATGGGCGTCTCCATGATGCCGGGGGCGATGGTGCAGACGCGGATGCCGTAGCGGGCGAGCTCGCGAGCGACCGGAAGGGTCATCGCGTGCACGCCGCCCTTGGATGCCGAGTACGCGGGCTGACCGATCTGACCGTCGAAGGCCGCCACGCTCGCGGTGTTCACGATCACGCCGCGGTCACCCTCATCTGTCGGCTCGTTCTTCGCGATCACGGCGGATGCCTGCGAGAGGACGTTGAAGGTGCCGACCAGGTTGATGCGCACGATGCGCTCGAAGTCGGCGAGCACCGCAGGGTTGCCGTCGCGGTCGAGCACCTTGGCCGGCGGGGCGATGCCGGCGCAGTTGACCACGATGCGCAGCGGCGCTGCCGCCTGAGCTGCGGCGACGGCCGCGGCGGCGTCATCGGCGCTCGTCACGTCGCCGCCCGCGAAGACTCCGCCGAGCTCGTCGGCGATCTCGGCTCCGGCCGAGGACGGCAGGTCGAGGATCGTGACGACGGCGCCCGCGGCGGCGAGGGTTCGTGCGGTGGCGAGGCCCAGACCGGACGCACCGCCGGTGATGAGAGCACTCGAGCCCTGGATCTGCATGCGGTTCTCCTTCGAAACGTGTGCGACTCAGTGTCAGTTTAGCTGATTCCGAGTTTCAGGCGACACGTCAGGAGTGTGGCCTCCGTCGACAGTGTCGATCCCGAGCCTACGCCGCGCACGCCGAAGGGGCGGAGCCGTCATGGCCCCGCCCCTTCCAGGCGACTCGCGAGATCAGACCTCGATCTGCGCGGCGATGCCCTTCAGCTTGTGACGTGCGAGCGCGAGGTTCGCCGACGCGCTGTTGAGCACCAGGTAGATGAAGAGACCGCTTGCGCCGGTGGCGTTGAGCACGTTGATCAGGTGGTACTGCGAGCTCAGGGTGATGAGGATGTCGTCGATCTCGTCGGTGACCCCGAGGTCTCTCATGGTCGCGAGCTTGGCGCGCACGACGTTCGAGTTGCCGGCCGCGGCGATCCCCAGATCGAACGAGGGGTTGCCGCCCTGGGCGAGGGCCATTCCGCTGCCGTAGTCGACGATCGCGGCGCCCGTGGCGCCCTCGATGGCCAGCAGCTGCTGCAGGGCGTCGTCAAGTGAACTCATGTTGTACTGCTCCTCTATGGTGATGCGTGCGCCGGTGTCGTCGGGCGCGGATGCGGATGCGGATGCCGGCACGGATGACTCGGCGTCCTCACTCCAGATCCACTGCACGAACTGGTCGAGATCCCGTTCACCGGACTCCTGCGACGAGATCGCCGGAGCCTTCGGCAGTCCGAACGCGGCAGCCTGAGCGGCGCCCGGACCGGGCACCTCGGATGCGGACGAGGCGGCGTCGGCATCGCTGCCGTGCCGCCGCCACCACTGCGACCGAGACGAAACGCGCACGAAGACCTCTGGGTGTCGAGTGGGATGGATGATGCGGCCGCCGACGGCGACCGGGACTGACACTAACCGCGCATGGCCTCCGAGAACCGGGAAAATACGTGCATTCCGATATACGTTCAGACACGAGGTGAGCGACCCATGAGCATCCCATCCGCCACGACGGACATCCCGCCGATCGTGCGATCCCTCGCCGCGGGCGCCACGCTGACGCCGGTGTGGCTGAACGGCATCGGCGGGGTCACATTCCGCACCGACGACGGGCGCTACATCAAGTGGGGGCCGCACGACGCCGAGGCGAACATGCGCGATGAGGCTGAGCGGATGCGGTGGGCACGGCGCTGGATCACGGTTCCCGAGGTGATCGATCAGGGCGAGGACGCCACCCACGA
Organism: Microbacterium sp. LjRoot205; assembly: GCF_056175745.1. NCBI lineage: Bacteria > Bacillati > Actinomycetota > Actinomycetes > Micrococcales > Microbacteriaceae > Microbacterium > Microbacterium sp. LjRoot205. The sequence continues at coordinate 122,290 of NZ_JBGFFH010000005.1, forward strand.
GTGGCTCGTCACCGTCGCGCTGCCCGGCCGCAGTGCGGTGGACCACCGCTGGATCGACGACCCGGAGACCTCGGTGCGCGCCGTCGGCGCAGCCCTGCGGACGATGCACGACTCGCTGCCCGTCGAGCAGTGCCGCTGGACGTGGGACCCGGCCTGGAGGATCGCGAACGCCGAAGAGCGGGGCGTCACCGTGCCCGCCGATCTGCGCGAGCCGCCGCGCGCCGACAGGCTGGTCGTGTGTCATGGCGACGCGTGCATGCCGAACACGCTGCTCGACGATGCCGGTCGACCGCTCGCACATGTCGATCTCGCCGCGCTCGGCACTGCCGACCGCTGGGCCGACATCGCCGTCGCCTCGATGAGCACCGAGTGGAACTTCGGTCCCGGCTGGGCCGACGTGCTCATCGAGGCCTACGGCATCGCCCCCGATCGGGAGCGGCTCGAGTACTACCGGCGACTCTGGAACGAGACCTGAGCCTCAGCCCTTCGGCGCAGAGGCGCCCGGATCGGCATCCGCGGCGGCATCGACGTCGACGTCCTCGTGCAGAACCACCCGGATCTCGGCGATCCGTCGCCGATCGACCGCAGTGACCCGGATCGTCGCCCCAGGCACCTCGACCGAGTCGCCGACCACCGCGAGGCGCCCGAGCATCTCGGTCACGAAACCGGCGACCGTGTCCGACGCGCCTCGGGGCAGGGCGATGCCGGTGATCTCGGCGAAGTCCTGCAGATTCAGGCGCCCGTCGAGAGCGCCGCCGGCATCCTGCATCCGGTCTTCCGTGTCGTACTCGTCGAAGATCTCGCCGACGACCTCCTCGACGAGGTCCTCGAGGGTCACGATGCCGTCGGTGCCGCCGTACTCGTCGACGACGACCGCGATCTGGTGCCCGGCCGCCCGCATGCGGGTCAGGGTCGGCAGCACGCCCGCGGTTGACGGCACGTACTCGACCGGGCGCATGAGGCCGAGCACCTCGCGCGTCGCGTCGTCGGCTGCGGCCTCGAAGAGATCGCGCACGTGCACGAAGCCCACGATGTCGTCGAGCGACGCGTCGATCACGGGGTACCGCGAGAACGGCAGCTCCCTGACCTGCGAGATCGCCTCGGCCAGCGTCGCCGCACCGTCGAGTGCGACGACCTCCGGACGAGGCCGCATGACCTCGCTCACCTGGCGGCCACGCAGCGACAGCACGTCGTCGAGAATGCGTCGCTCATCGTCGGGGAGGCTCTGATGCGTCGCGACGATGTCGCGCAGCTCTTCCTCGCTGAGCTCGTCGGCGGCCTTGTGCGGATCGCCTCCGAGCAGGCGCACCACGGCGTTCGTCGACACCGAGAGCAGCCAGATGACGGGCCGCATGACGGTGGCGAAGCCGTCGAGCACCGGCGCGACGGCGTATGCGAACTGCGCGTTGCGCTGGATCGCGAGGCGCTTGGGCACCAGCTCGCCCAGCACGAGCGAGAGGTACGCGATCACCAGCGTCAGCAGCACGGTCGCCAGCGTCAAGGCCAGCGGCGCCGCGACGCCGAGGTTCTCGAGCAGCGGCGCGACCGACGGGGCGATCGAGGTCGCACCGTATGCCGCCGACGCGAAGCCGGCGACCGTCACGCCGATCTGCACCGCCGAGAGGAAGGTGTTCGGGTTGCGAGCCAGGCTCGCGACCTTCTCACCTCGTCTGCCGCGGGCGGCGATCGCGTTGATCTGGCTCTCACGCAGCGTGACGAGCGCCATCTCGGTCGCGGCGAACACGCCGCCGACGAGGACGAAGACGAACACCAGGGCGATGTTCACCGCGAGGTCGCCCATCAGCGGGTCACCTCACGAGGTGCGGGGGTGCCCGAGGTCATTCGGGCGCCGGATCTGTCGGGGTCTGCGGACGCGTCGGAGCGGCGCGACTGGTTCACGAGTGTTCCTTCTGGGTGTGGGTGGTGCCGGTGTCGGAGGAGGAAGCGGAGGTCGAAGCGGAGGTCACCGTGGAGTCGGCATCCGAGGCTCCGGGGAGCGCAGCTGCGGCTTCGGTCTCGAGCGCGGTGCGCTTGTCATCGCGTCGCGTCTTCATGAGGCTCGCGATGGTGGCGACGGCGATGGTCGCGCCGATGAAGACCAGCGAGAACCAGATCGGGATCTCGGGCACCCACAGCAGCGGCTCGCCGCCGTTGATGAACGGCAGCTCGTTGACGTGCAGGGCGTGCATCACGAGCTTCACGCCGATGAAGGCGAGGATGACCGCGAGACCCTGGGCGAGGTACACCAGGCGCTGCAGCAGACCGCCGATGAGGAAGTACAGCTGACGCAGACCCATGAGGGCGAACGCGTTGGCCGTGAAGACGATGTACGCCTCTTCGGTCAGACCGTAGATCGCGGGGATCGAGTCGACCGCGAAGATCAGGTCGACGAAGCCGATCGCGATGATCACGAGGAACATCGGAGTGAAGAAGCGCTTGCCGTCGCGCTGCACGGTCAGGCGATCGCCGTTGTACTCGTCGCTCACCGGCAGGACACGGCGCACGAACCGCATGAAGCGGCCGTTGGCGGGGTCGGACTCGCCGTGCGCGAAGGCCTGGCGGTAGGCGAGGAACAGCAGCAGGGCGCCGAACAGGTAGAAGATCCACGAGAAGTTCTCGATCAGCGTGGCGCCGAGCGCGATGAACCCACCGCGCATGATCAGCGCGATCACGATGCCGATCATCAGCACCTTCTGCTGATAGATGCGCGGCACGGCGAAGCCGGTCATCACGATCAGGAAGACGAAGAGGTTGTCGATCGACAGGGCCTTCTCGGTGAGGTATCCGGCGAAGTACTCGCCGCCGTAGGTCCAGCCGGACACGGTGCCGATGCCGACACCGAACAGCAGCGCGAGGCCGATGTAGAAGGCAGACCAGCGGGCGGACTCGCCGATGGTCGGCTCATGGGGCTTTCGCACGTGGGCGAAGAACTCGTACACGAAGAAGGCGATCGTGACGGCGATCGTGATGATCCACACGAGAGGCGTGATGTTCAAGAGGTCTCCAGAAGACGTAGGCGTGACGATGTCGACGCCAAGGTCTTCTCCATCCTCGAGAACGAGAACCGGGGACCCGGGATGCAGGGACATCCGTAATGACGAGCCGCCCGTGGTGGAGTACTCCCCTTGGGTTCACTCGATGCTAGCGAATACATCGGCATTCCAGCTATGAGAAAGCTGAGTGGATGCTGCGGGTCTGTCGTTCGTGCGCCTCAGGCGGTCGGGCCGAGGATGAAGTTCCATGCACCGGTGCGCACAGCCACGGCGATCGCCACCACCGGGATCACCGCTGCGACGACGACCAGCACCGTGTCCCGCCGATCCCACCTCGACTCCCTCGCCCACGAGCGGGGCGCTGTGCCGCCGAAGCCGCGGGCCTCCATCGCGGTGGCCAGGGAGGATCCGCGTCGGATGGCCAGCACGAACAGCGCGAAGGCCATGCCGAAAGCTCGGCGAACCCGCCCTTCGTCGGCGACGCCGCGAGCCCTCCGCGCGAGTGCCAGTGCGCGCCAGTCATCGGCGAGCAGGCCCAGCATCCGCATCCCCGCGAGCGCGCCGACGACGAACCGCGCCGGCAGCTTCACCCGCTGAGCCAGGTCGTCGGCGAGATCGGTGGGATCGACCGTGACGAAGAGCACCACGGCCGGCAGCCCGATCGCGAGAACGCGCACGGCGGTCGCTGCAGCGAGGGCGAGCGATCCGTCGCTGACGCGCATGACCAGCCACTCGAAGTGCACCGTTCCGCTGGTCGCGCCGTAGAGCGCGATGGTGACCGCGCTCAGCGGCGCTGCGATCCACAGCACGGCGGTGCGGGTCCAGAACTCCTTGGCCCGCAGGCCGGCGAGAAGGAGCAGCGGGATCTCGAGCAGCAGGGCGACGGATGCCGAGACGACGTCGATCGTCAGCACGAGCGGCAGCGCGATCAACAGCGCCGCGGTGAGCTTCGCGAGGGCTGAGCGAGGGGCGATCGGCCCCGGTCTCTCGATGCGGGCGGTCAGCGGGTCGATCATCGGCCGACCTCCAGGCGCCGCGCATGCAGGGCCTCCAGCACGGCCTCGTCATGGCTGATCGCCACGATCGCCGTGCCCTCGTCACGCAGGCGTGCGATCAGGCCGACGAGTTCGGCCCAGGTCGTGGCGTCCTGCCCGAAGGTGGGTTCGTCGAGCACCAGCATCCGCGGCCGGGTGGCGAGGGCCGCGGCGACCGTGAGCCGCCGCTTCTCCCCGCCGGACAGCGTGTACGGGTTGGCTCCGGAGAGCGAGGTGAGCCGCAGTCGTTCGAGGAGGTCGTCGACACGAGCGGTGATCTCGGGCTCGGAGAGTTTCAGAGCCCGGGGGCCGACCGACAGCTCGTCGCGCACGGTCTTCGCGAGCAGCTGGTGTTCGGGAGTCTGCATGACCGACGCGATGCGGGTGAGCAGCGCGCGCGACGACCAGCGGAAGGGGTCGGGCTTCTCTCCGGCGGCGAGCGCGGGCAGAGCCGCGACCCGGCCGTCCTCGGCGGGGATGAGCCCTGCGAGCGTGAGTCCGAGCGTCGACTTTCCTGCGCCGTTCGCGCCGGTGACGCCGAGCACCTCGCCCGCGCGAACCTCGACATCGAACGGCCCGGCGACCGCGAGCCCCCGTCGCCGAGCGACCGTGAGGCCGCGCGCTTCGAGAAGGGTCTCCCCCGGCTGGTGCGCCGGCGCGGGCGGAACGGCGGGCGGGTGGCCGGGAACCCACACACCGGATGCCGCGAGCTCGGCCCCTCGCGCACCGAGCACCTGCTCAGGGCTCCCGTCGGCGAGGACGACCGTGCCCTCCGGCTCGGCGCCGAGCACGATCACCCGCGTGACGAGCGGCAGCCAGACGTCGATGCGATGCTCGATCACCACGAGGGTGGCGCCCGTGGCGTCGAGGACGGCGGCGACGGCATCCCGCACGTCCTGCACTCCCTCGGGGTCGAGGTTCGCGGTCGGCTCGTCGAGCAGGATCGCGCCCGGTCGCATCGCCAGCACGCCGGCGAGCGCGAGACGTTGCTTCTGACCGCCCGACAGCGCGGCCGTCGATCGATCGAGTGCGACATCGAGCTCGACGGCGTCCAGCGCCGCGCGCACCCGCTGCCAGATCTCCTCGCGGGGGACGCCGAGGTTCTCGCAGCCGAATGCCACGTCGTCGCCGACCCTCGCGAGGATCGTCTGCGTGTCGGGGTCCTGCAGCACCATGCCGACTCGACCACGCGCCTGGATGGGCGGCACGCCGTCGACGAGCAGCCCTCCGTGCGTCTCGCCCTCGTCCGCCCCTCCGAGCACCCCGCCGAACCCCTGCAGCAGGGTCGACTTGCCCGAGCCAGAGGCCCCCAGCAGCAGCACCCGCTCGCCCGGTTCGATGCGCAGGTCGACGTCGCGCACCGCCCACCGCAGTCGCGTCGCGTACCGCCACCCCCAGCCGCGGGCTTCGAGGGTGGCGGGCGTCGTGGTCGAGGTCACACCCGTGCGGTGACCTCGCGGCCGGCGGCGAACCGGCTGAGGGCTCCCGTCGCCGCGAGTCCTCGGGCGATCAGCCACGCGCCGAGTCCGGCGATCACCGCACCCGAGATGGTGGTCGAGACGATGTAGACGGTGGTGAAGAGCGTGTCTGCTCCGGCGTACCAGAGGATGCGGTCGTTGATGCCGCACGCGAGTCCCGCTCCGGCACCCGCCAGCATCGCGACGGGCAGACGCCAGACGCCGTAGATGAACACGAGGAAGATCAGTTCGGCACCGAGACCCTGCACGAGGCCCGAGACGATGGTCAGCGGACCCCAGGCGTTGCCGACGAGGGCCGAGATGATCGCGGCGACCAGCTCGGTGTAGAGCGCGGCGCCCGGCTTGCGGATGATCAGCGCGCCCAGCACACCGGCGATGAGCCAGGGCCCGGCGAGCAGGCCCTGCACGCCGGGGAGCAGCGGCTTCAGGATGCTGCTGGGCACCTCGTAGCCGACGTTCCAGAGCAGGAAGATCAGCGCGCACGCGACGGCGATGACGCTGGCGACGACGATGTCGACGACCCGCCAGCGCCAGAGCTCAGGGCGACCGAGGCCCTTCGAGGCGCGCGAGACGGCTGCGGATTCCGTGGTGGATCCGGACGTGGATGTACTCATCAGTGACTCCTCCCTGCGCTGGCATGACCCAGATCAGGTTCGACGGTCGAAGCGCGATTCGCTCCCTCTCAGCCCGGCTCGCCGGACTCCCGTGGTTGTTCTGACGATCTTACCCAGTGACGACACTCACGTCTGCTCCTGTTGCAGCGACACTGATCCCTGCGCGAGTTCGGTACCGTGAGGAGGTGACCGCTCCTGACTCCGCCGAGGCCACCGCCTCCGCCGTTCCTGCGGGCGATGCGTCGACGCCCGACGCGACAGCGCCTCATGCGTCAGCGCCTGCCGGTGCCACGGCTGACTCGTCGGAGCCCGCCGGTTCGCCTGCGGCGCTTCCTGATGCCGACGTCGCGTCGGCCGGCACGACGGATGCGGCACCCAGATCAGATGCGGATGACGACGCCCCCGGGCTCGTCGCTCTCGAGGCGGCTCTCGCGACTTCCGAGACGACTCCCCACGCCCAGTGGGCAGAGGGCGCCAGCGGTGGGACGCCCCTGACGTGGGTCGACGCGGTCGAAGTCGCGCGGCACCCGGCGACCGAGGCGCTCGATGACACGCCTCCCGCCGCGAGCGGCGGCGCACTTCTGACCGGAGCCCATCTGCGCCCGGCGATCACCCGCCCCGGCGTGCTGGTCCCGCTCGGCGTTCTCGTCGGGTTGCTCGGCACCTATGTCGGGTCGGCCATGCTGTGGCCGTTGCACGAGGTGGCGCCGACCGTGCAGGCAGTGGAGCTCTCCACGGTCGCCGCGCCCGCAGCCGCCATCACCTGGCCCACCCAGGGAAGCGCCGCCGTGGGAATCGGCGGCATCGGCACGACGTCGTCATCGCTCGATGCGGCGGCGATCGCGAGCGTCACCAAAGTGGTCTCGAGTCTGATGGTGCTCGATCGGATGCCTCTCGCCGTGGGCGAGCAGGGCCCGGAGTTCTCGTTCACGCGGGCGGACAACCTGGCGTACTGGGACTACCGCCGCTCTGACCAGTCGGCGCTCGACGTGCCCGTGGGCGGCACTCTCACCGAGTTCCAGCTCCTGCAGGGAACGCTGCTCGGTTCGGCGAACAACTACATCGACCGTCTCTCTCAGGAGATCTGGGGCTCCCCTTCGGCGTTCACCGCTGCGGCGGAGGTGTGGCTGCGCGACCGTGGCCTCGACAGCATCACGATCGTGACCCCATCGGGGTTCGACGCCCGCAACACGGCCACGCCTGAGTCGCTCGTCGCGCTGGCCGAACTGGCGATGCAGAACCCCGTGTTCGCCGGCATCGTCGGCACTCCGTCTGTCGATCTTCCGGGCGCCGGCACAGTGGTGAACACGAACGGGATGCTGGCGGATCCTGGCGTGGTCGGAGTCAAGACCGGCACGCTCGGCGACAGTTGGAACCTGTTGACCGCGAAGGTCATCACAATCGACGACACGACCGTGCACCTCTATGCGTCCGTTCTCGGGCAGGCCGACGATGAGCAGCGCCTCGCCCAGACCCGTTCGCTGTTCTCGCAGGTCGAGACGGCATTGGAGCAGCAGGCCCCCGCTGTCGCGGCCGGCACGGTCGTCGGCACGGTCACGACGCCGTGGGGCGCGACCGCCGATGTGGTGACGGATGCCGATGCCGACATCGTGCTGTGGAACGGCGCGATGGCCGAGGCTTCGACGGACTTCTCCCTGGGCGACAACCGCGAGTCGGGCGACGAGGTCGGCACGTTGACGAGCTCAGGACCGTTGAACACGGTGACGACGTCGCTGTCGCTCGCCGATGACGTCGATGCCCCGAGCCCGTGGTGGCGCCTGACCCATCCGCTCGAGCTCCTCGGCATCACCGAAGCTCAGCGCTGACGACAGCAGAATGCCCCGCCCCCGGATGAACGGGAGTCGGGGCATTCTGCTTCTCGGACGGCGTGCGGATCGACCGTCGTGCGGATCGACCGTCGTGCGGGTCGGCCGTCGGGCGGATCGACCGTCGGACGGATCGACCGTCGGACGGATCGACCGTCGGGCGGATCGACCGTCGGGCGGATCGGCCGTCGTGCGGATCAGCCCTTCTGGCCCCCGTCGTCCGAGCGTTCGACGACGGACTGTGCCGCAGCGGCTTCGGCGGCAGGAACCTGCGCCCCCACCGAGACCCCGACCCGTGCCGCCGCCGCAGCTTCGTCGGCGTCGCCGCTGACGACGACAGGGGTCGAACCCGTGAGTGCGTCCTCTGCGTCGATGTCGGTGGCCGCCTGCTCGAACTGCGACTGATAGAGGCGCCAGTACGCGCCCTGCGCCGTGATGAGCGCGTCGTGCGTGCCCTTCTCGACGATGTCGCCGTGTTCCATCACGAGGATGAGGTCCGCGTCGCGGATCGTCGACAGTCGGTGAGCGATCACGAACGAGGTGCGTCCCTGTCGCAACGCCGCCATCGCGTGCTGCAGCAGCACCTCGGTGCGGGTGTCGACCGCCGACGTCGCCTCGTCGAGGATCAGGATCGACGGCTGAGCGACGAACGCTCGCGCGATCGTGATCAGCTGACGCTCACCCGCCGAGACGTTCGACGCGTCCTCGTCGAGCACCGTGTCGTAGCCCTCGGGGAGGGAGCGCACGAAGCGATCGACATACGTCGCCTTCGCCGCCTCGAGAACCTCGTCGTCGGTCGCCGTGGAGCGTCCGTATCGGATGTTCTCGCGAATGCTGCCGGCGAACAGCCACGGGTCCTGCAGCACCATGCCGGTGCGTGAGCGCAGCTGCTCGCGCGTGACCTCGGAGATGTCCTGACCGTCGAGCAGGATCCGCCCGCCGTTCAGTTCGTAGAACCGCATGATCAGGTTGACGAGCGTCGTCTTGCCCGCTCCGGTCGGACCGACGATCGCGACCGTCTGACCGGGCTCGACCCGGAAAGAGAGGTCTCTGATGAGCGGACGCTCGGGCGTGTACGAGAACGCGACGTTCTCGAACTCCACGACGCCCTTGCCGTCGGCGAGCTTCGGAGCATCTGCGGCGTCGGCCTCCTGCTCTTCGGTGTCGAGCAGCTCGAACACCCGCTCGGCCGACGCCGTTCCCGACTGCACGACCGCGGCCATTCCACCGAGCTCCGACAGCGGCTGCGTGAACTGCTGCGAGTACTGGATGAACGCCTGCACGTCTCCGAGACGCAGCTGCCCGCTCGCGACCATGAGACCGCCGAGCACGGCGATGCCCACATAGGTGAGACTGCCGACGAAGGTCATCGCCGGCATGATGATGCCGGAGAGGAACTGCGCCTTGAAGCTCGCCTGGAACAGCTCCTCGTTCTCGTCCTTGAACTTCTCCAGCGCATCCTGCTCGCGACCGAAGACCTTGACCAGCGCGTGGCCGGAGAAAGCCTCCTCGACGCGGGCGTTCAGGCGACCGACCTTGCGCCACTGGGTGCCGAAGGCCTTCTGCGACCGAGGGCCGATGACACCGAAGATCACACCCATGAGCGGGAGCGCGACCAGCGCGACCAGCGCGAGCTGCCACGAGATCGAGAACATCAGCACGAGCACTCCCACAACGGTGAGAACGGCCGTGATCGCACCGGACAGCGACTGCTGCATGGTCTGCGTGATGTTGTCGATGTCGTTGGTCACCCGGGAGATCAGGTCTCCGCGCTGCACCTTGTCGAAGTACGACAGGGGCAGGCGGTTGATCTTCGCCTCGACCGCTTCGCGAAGGCGCCACATGGTGCGGACCATGATGACGTTGATCACGTAGCCCTGGAGCCAGCTGAGGAAGGCGGCGGTGATGTAGATCGCCAGCACGGCGATGATGACCCAGCGCAGCGCGTCGAAGTCGACTCCGTCACCGACCCTGAAGCTGCCGAGAGCCTCGACCTGGTTGGCGAAGTCGTCCTGCCCGCCCTGACGGAGCGCGGCGACGACATCGTCCTGCGGGGTGCCGGCGGGGAATCCGGGGAAGTCCCCGTTCGCCTGCGCGAGCTGCACCGAGATGAAGCCCTTGTAGATGAGGTTCGTGGCCTCGCCGAGCACCTTCGGCGCGGCGACCGTCAGCACGACGCCGACGGCGCCGGCGATCGACACGAGGATGAACCACACGGCCGACGGCTTGAGCAGCCCGATCATCCGACCGAAGCTCTTGCCGAAGTTGTCGGCCTTGCCGGGTGCGACGCTGTCCCAGCCGCCGCCGTCCTGGCGCGCCTTCTCGGCGAGCTCGGCTTCGTACTTCTCTTCTTCGGTCATCTCGGGCTCGACCGCAGTGGTCGCGGCCGTCGCCTTGGCTGCACGACCGCGGCGGGTCTGGGGCGTGTTCTGCTCGCTCATGCGTCCACCCCCAGCTGCGATTCGACGATCTCTCGGTACGTGGTGCTCGTCTCGAGGAGCTCCTCGTGCGTGCCGACGCCGACCATGGTGCCCCCTTCGAGCACGACGATGCGGTTCGCATCGGTGATGGACGAGACGCGCTGCGCGACCACGATCTTGGTCACGTGCGGCAGCTCACGCCATAGCGCCTGCCTCAATCGGGCGTCGGTGGTGAGGTCGAGAGCCGAGAACGAGTCGTCGAACACCAGGATCTGCGGCTGACGCACGATCGCGCGGGCGATCGCCAGACGCTGACGCTGTCCGCCCGAGACGTTCGTGCCGCCCTGCGTGATGCGCGATTCGAGGCCCTGCGGCATCTCCTCGACGAAGTCGCGGCCCTGTGCGATCTCGAGGGCATGCCAGAGCTCTTCGTCGGTCGCGTCCTCTCTGCCGTAGCGGAGGTTCGACGCCACCGTGCCGGTGAAGAGGAACGGGCGCTGCGGAACGAGACCGATCGTCGCCCAGAGCGATTCGACATCCGCCTTGCGGACATCCGTGCCGCCGACGAAGACGGCTCCGCCCGAGACGTCGAAGAGTCGCGGGATCAACGACACGAGTGTCGTCTTGCCCGCACCGGTCGACCCCACGATCGCGACGGTCTCGCCGGGCTCTGCAGCGAAGCTGATGCCCTTGAGCACGGGAGAGTCGGCCCCGGGGTAGGTGAACTCGACGTCGCCGAAGGCGACCGAGCCGGGCGTCGGGAAGTCGGTGACGCCGTTCGCCGGACGCTCCATGCTCGACTGCGTGTCGAGGACCTCGCCGATGCGCTCGGCCGAGACCGCGGCGCGCGGGATCATGATCGCCATGAAGCTGGCCATGATGACGCCGCCCATGATCTGACCGATGTACTGCATGAACGCGAAGATCGTGCCGACCTGCACCGTGCCGCTGTTGACCTCGATGCCGCCGAACCACACGACTGCCACGATCGTGACGTTGAGGATTAGCATGAACAGCGGGAACAGCAGCACGAACAGCGAGCCGACCTTGCGGCCGACCACCATGATGTCGGTGTTGGCTCCGCGGAAGCGCTCTTCTTCGATGTTCTCCCGGACGAAGGCCCGCACGACGCGCACGCCGGTGAGCTGCTCGCGCAGCACGCGGTTCACGGTGTCGAGCTTGCCCTGGTAGCTGCGGAACAGCGGAACCATGCGGCTGACGACGAGCCCGGCGACGATCAGCAGCAGCGGCACGGACACGGCGATGAGCCAGCTCAGACCGATGTTCGTCTGCACGGCGAAGATGATGCCGCCGATCGCGAGCAGCGGCGCGGTGACGAGCATGGTGGCGCCCATCATCGCGAGCATCTGCACCTGCTGCACGTCGTTCGTGTTGCGCGTGATGAGGGAGCCTGCACCGAACTGCGACACCTCGCGCTCGGAGAATCCGCTGACCTTGGCGAAGACGTCGGCACGGATGTCGCGGCCCGCGCCCATGGACGCACGGGCGGCGAAGTAGGTGGCGATGACCGAGGCGATGATCTGCCCGAGCGAGACGGCGAGCATGAAGAGACCGGTGCGCCAGATGTAGTCGGTGTCCGACTGGGCGACGCCCTTGTTGATGATGTCTTCGTTCAGGCGCGGGAGGTAGAGGGTGGCGAGCGCGCTGGCGAACTGGAACACCAGGACGGCCGCGAGCAGCCATTTATAGCGGGCGAGATAACGGAGGAGGATTTTTCCCAGCACAGGCGGACTTTCTAGGAAGGATGAATCGGCGGATCTCCCGACGGGCGGACGCAGGCCGACGATCGCGCACAAGCAAGAGTGGCATGAACTTCGGACATTCGTATCCCCCGATGGGCGGACCTTCGCTGACAGCGAACCATTTGGCCCGCGGCCAGCGGTTTATGCACCGCGGCGAACAACCGCAGATATATCGAGATACCTCAGAAGAGCGAGCGTTCGGGCACGAAATCCCGAGCCTCAGCACCGGCATCCGACGGGAGCTCGGCGATGGTCGCCGGGTTCCACTTCGGATTGCGGTCCTTGTCGACGACCTGCGCGCGGATGCCCTCGACCAGATCGGGATGCTGCGTCACGAACCACATCACGCGGCGGTACTCGCCCTCGAGAGCGGCGCGCAGGTTCGGGAGTCGACGTGCCTCCCTGACGGCGTCGAGGGTGACGGCGAGTCCGGTCGGTGCCAGGCTCTCGAGCAGGTCCGCGGTCGCCGCGGCATCCGCAGCCTCCTCAGAACGGAGCCGCGACACGGTCTCCGCAACCGTGTCGGACGAGAACGCGCGGTCGATCCAATCGCGTGACGCCGGGAGCGCAGACGGCTCGGGGGTCTCGTCGAACAGCAGCACGATCTCGGCCGGCCCCGTCGGGTCGGCACGATAGGCCAGCGCCTCCCGCAGCGCATCGAGCCGGTCGGACGGCACGAAGTGGTCGGCGAAGCCGAGCAGCACCGCATCCGCTCCGTTCATCGTCGAGCCCGTGAGTCCGAAGTACTCCCCGAATCGCCCTGGCATCCGCCCCAGCAGCCACGTGCCGCCGACGTCGGGGGTGAATCCGATGCGCGTCTCGGGCATCGCCAGCCGGGAACGCTCGGTGACGATGCGGATGGCCGCGTGACCCGACAGGCCGACGCCGCCGCCCATCGTGATGCCGTCGGCGATGGAGACGATGGGTTTCGGGTACTCGGCGATCATCGCGTTCAATGCGTACTCGGCGCGGAAGAACTCGGCGGTCTCCTCAGTGCGTCCGGCCACGATCTGCCCATGCAGTGCGCGAACGTCTCCCCCCGCGCACATGCCTCGCTCGCCCGCGCCGTCGATGACGACGATCTGCACATCGGTGTCGTCGCGCCAACGCTCGAGGGCCTCGGTGAGCTGCTGGATCATCCCGGGGTCGAGCGCGTTGATCGCTTCCGGCCGGTTCAGGGTCAGCCTGCCGAGGGCCCCTTCGGTGCGGACGAGGACCCGGGAAGCGGCGCTGGATTCGGTCACGGGTGCCAGGCTACCCGCTCGACGGACCCTTGCATCCGGCCGCGTTCGTAGGGTAAATGCACGATCCTGCGGCTTTTCCGGCAGGATAGACAGAACTGCCCACTGCAACGAGAGGTCGCAGATGCCCGACGGACAGGTGCTCGAGTTCACGCACGTCACGAAGCGCTTCAACGACGTGACGGCGGTGTCCGACTTCTCCGCGCGAGTCGAGCCCGGTGTCGTGACCGCTTTCCTCGGCCCGAACGGCGCCGGCAAGACCACCACCCTGCGCATCCTCCTCGGCCAGGTGCGCGCCACGAGCGGCACCGCCACGATCGGCGGAGTCTCGCATGCAGAGCTGCGTCACCCGCTGCGCACGATCGGTTCCGTCCTGGAGGAGACCGCGTATCGGCCTCGCCGCTCGGCCTCACGCCAGCTGACGATCGCTGCCAAGGCCAACGGCATCCCGCTCTCGCGTGTCGACGAGGTCCTCTCGCTGGTCGGTCTCGAGCACGAGGCCGAAGGTCGCATCGGCAGCTTCTCGCTCGGAATGCGTCAGCGGCTGAGCGTGGCACACGCGCTGCTCGGCGACCCCGGCGCTCTGGTCTTCGACGAGCCGGCCAACGGCCTCGACCCTGAGGGCATCCGCTGGATCCGCCTCCTTCTGCGTCGCCTCGCCGACGAGGGCCGCACGGTTCTCGTCTCCTCGCACGTGCTGAGCGAGATCGAACAGGTCGCAGACCACGTGCTCGTGCTCTCGAAGGGCCAGCTCGTTCTCTCGAGCGGCATCGAGACGCTCGCCGACCCTTCTGCCGGTTCTGTCGTGGTCGACGCGGCGGATCGTGCCGCACTGAAGTCCGCGCTCTCGGCAGCGGGCCTCGAGGTCGAGGTGCTCCGATCGGGTCTCACGGTTCGCGGCAGCAACGCGGGAGCCGTCGGCGCCATCGCGGCATCGGCCGGCATCGCCCTCGCCACCCTGGTTCAGCGCGGCCCCACTCTAGAGGACGTCTTCATCGAGCTCGTCCGCGGCGGCAGGCTCGCGCCGCAGGCCATCACCGCCGCGCCGGTCGATTCCGCAGCGCCGGTCGCGGATGCCGGAGCGCCTGTCGTCGATTCCGCGGCGCCATCCGAGTCGTCGGACGTGGCCGACTCCGACCACGCCGATTCCGAGACCCTGCAGGCTCAGGATGTCGCGGGGTCCGATGTGTCCGAGTCCGATGCAGCTGCGACCGATGCGGATGCGTCGGTTCTCTCCGAATCCGATGCGGACGCGGCCGACGCCGCCCGCGCAGAGGCCGACGCGGCGGATGCCGAGGCCGACGACGCAGCTGATGCGGCGGATGCCGAGGCCGACGACGCAGCTGATGCGGCGGATGCGGCTCGTGACGTCGAGTACGCCGCGGCGGAGCTCCGCTATGCGGCCGATGCCTCGGATGCGAACGACGCGGAAGATGCGGCCGACGTCGCGTCGGAGGCCGCGCATGCGGGCCGCGAGGACGCCCACGGCGATGATGACCCGGCAGGCGGATCGACCGAGCCGCAGGCGCCCGCGGACACCGAAGCGGCGAACGCCCAGCCGTCGTTCGACGACATCCTCTTCGGCACCGCCCCGGCCGACGCGCCGGACGCTCATGCCGCCGACGACACCGACGCCCGCGTCAGTGACGACACCGACGGTCACGTCGCTGACGCGACAGACCCGAGTGCGAACGAAGACGGCACCGGCGAGCACTCCGGAGTCGAGTTCTTCGCCGAGGCACACGAGTCCGACGAGTCCGACGAATCGCACGATTCCGACGAGTCCGACGAATCGTCGGATGACGCGACGGCTGAAGCGTCTGGCGACGACGACCCCCGTTCGGCTGCCGTCACCTCGATGCTCGCTGCCGCTGCACGCGCGTACTACGAGGACGAGCCCAAGGACTACCCGCTCGGAGAAGTCGACGCCTCAGCAGAGGCGGAGACAGAGGCGGATGCCGCTCCCGAGGCGAACGACGGTCGCGATGGCGAGCACCACGAGCAGCACGAGGGCGAGCAGCACGAGGGCCAGCAGCACGAGGGCCAGCACCACGAGCACCACGAGGGCGAGCACCACGAGCACCACGAGGGCGAGCACGACCGGTCCTGAGGTCACCGCTCGAGGGCACCGACGCGAACGCCCTCCGCGCCGTGAGGCTGCGGAGGGCGTTCGCTCGTTCTCGGATCGCTCAGGCGGGCCGTGGGCGGATCACCGGACGGCGACTCCCCTTCGACACCGGCGTGGGCGATGTGGCCACGATCTCCTCGACGTCTGCCGGTTCATCCGACACATCGAGTCGGAGCGCCTGGGTCAGAGCGAGGCCGTGCCTCGTCGTGAGGATCAGTCGTCGGTACTGCTCGTCACCGGAGAGGTCGATGACGACGCTGGGACGTCGGCGGCGGATGAGGACGAAGTCGACGCTGCCCGCAGCCTTCCACGTTCCGGCGGCGAGCACTCCGGGGATGTGCGTTCCCGGATTCGGCACGCCACGCAACCAGGTCCATGCGTCGTCGATCAGCTGGACCTTGGTGATGGTGTCGCGCACGAGCCTCACATTGTCGCGGTGGAAGCTCGCCGCACGTTCGATCGGCGAGAGCACGATCTCGAGTTGCGTCTGGTCCAGCAGCAACGTCACCATGCGTCCAGTCTGCCAGCGGCACCCTTCCAGATGTCTGTGTCTTGTTCACAGGAAGGCAACGATCCGTTGTCGGTTCCCACGATTCCACCTTCTTCCATTCCGATGTTCTGCTCGACCTTCGAACAAATCTACTAGAGTCGGAGCATGACATCCGCCACCGATTCCGACCTCGAGCGACGCGCTGCGCTGCTCGACTCGTGGGTCGAGAAGCGGCGACAGATCGCACGCCTCGAAGCCGAGGCGTCCGATCTTCTTGCCGAGCGGATTCACCTGAGCCGGTCTGACTCCGACGAGAACCCGTTCCACCGCGACGCCATCCACAGGTCGATGATCGCGGAGTACTCCGCGGCGGGCCGCCTCACTCAGGGCAGCGTCGAATACGCGTTCACCGATGCCGGCGTCCTCGCCGCCAGCCACCCCGGTGTGCGTTCGGCTTTCAGGGCCGGCCACATCACGGCGGCGCATGTCCGCGAGATCGTGCGGGCCGCAGGAGTGGTCCGGGAGGCGGTCAACAACGGGCGAGCGGATGCCGATGTGCTGCCGCTGTACGACACGGTCGCGGTCATCGTGGCCGAACGGGAGACCCCTGCGCGAACACGAGCGCACCTGCGCGAGCTGGCCGCCGTCCTGGCAGGCTCCACGGTCACCGAGCGCCATGCGCGCTCGAAGTCGGAGCGCACCGTCACCGTACGCCCGGCAGGAGACGGTCTGTGTGTGCTGACAGTCGTGCTCCCCGAGCATCTCGCGACGGCGATCCTCGACCGGCTCACCCGACTCGCGCACGTCGTCATCGCCGGGCGGAACGACCGTGAGCCGACGCTCGATCCGATGGACGACGGCGAGAATCCGATCTATCCGGACGACATCGCGCAAGACGACCCGTCGCGTGACGACTACGCGATCTTCGGCGACGGGACTTTCACAACCGATCCGACCGGCCCCACGGTCGAACACATCCCGTCCGACACCCGCACGATCGATCAGGTGCGGGCAGATCTGCTGATCGACCTCCTGCTCGCTTCCGATCCGAGCGCGGCAAACGGCTCAGGACTCGACAACATCCAGGGGCGCATCCATGTCACAGTCGCCGCCACCACGCTCGCGGGGTGCGACGATCGCCCCGCGCAGCTCGACGGACACGGGCCGCTGCACCCCGATATCGCCCGGGATCTCGCGGGCCGCAACGGCGGATGGTCCCGGTTGTTCCTCGATCCGACCGGACTTGTCGTCGAGACCGACACCTACCGGCCGACAGAACCCATGCGGCGGTTCCTCTGTGCGCGAGATCAACACTGCCGGTTCCCCGGCTGCAGGATGCCGGCGCATCGGTGCCAGGTCGATCACACTTTCGATCATGCCAAGGGCGGGCGGACCGAGCTCCACAACCTCGCCCATCTGTGCGCGCGGCACCACTCTCTCAAGCATCCAGACCTCGCTGACGACCATCGTTGGACGGCGCAGCAGCTTCCCGACGGCACGATCGACTGGTTCAGCCCACTCGGCCGCACCTATCGGGACTCACCGTCACGACGAGTCATGTTCGTCTGACGTTGATCACGCCGTAGTCCGTCGAATCTCGAGCGGCACACACGACTCAGTCGACGCAGACGCGCCTCACGCGATACACACACGCTTCGCGCGACGCGCACGTGCCTCACGCAAAGCACTCACGCCCGGCATGAGGCGGGATCGTGCAGCTTACGCCTGTGCGCGGGCAGCAGCCTCGGCCGCGATCGGGAGCGCCGCTTCGATGCGCTGAAGCTCTTCCTCGCCGTGCGCGGCTGTCAGGAACCAGGCCTCGAACACGCTCGGAGGCAGCGCGACGCCCTGCTCGCGCATCGCGTGGAAGAACGGCGCGTACCGGAACGACTCCTGGGCCTGGGCCTCGGCATAGTTGCGAGGCGCTGAAGCGCGGAACGAAGCGCTGAAGAGGTTTCCCGCGTGCGCGACGGCGTGGGTGACACCTGCGTCCGCGAGAGCGGCGTCCAGGGCGCCAGAGACCCTGGCTGCGGCGGCATCGACGGTCGCATAGACCTCAGGGGTCGCGAGCCTCAGAGTCGCCAGGCCGGCGGCGACCGACAGCGGGTTGCCCGAGAGCGTGCCAGCCTGGTAGACCGGGCCGAGAGGTGCCAGCAGGTCCATGACCTCAGCGCGTCCACCGAGAGCGGCCAGGGGCATTCCTCCGCCGACGACCTTGCCGAACGTGAAGATGTCGGGCAGGTAGTCCTCGCCGGCCGCGGCCTGGAGCCCCCAGAAGCCTGCGGGGTGCACGCGGAAGCCCGTCAGCACCTCATCGAGGATCAACAGCGCGCCATGAGCGTGTGCGGTCTCGGCCAGCAGCCGGTTGAACCCTGGCAGCGGCGGAACCACACCCATGTTCGCGGCTGCGGCCTCGACGATCACCGCGGCGATGCGCGGACCGTGCTCGGCGAAGACGGCCTCGAGCGCGCCCGGGTCGTTGTAGTCGATCACGAGGGTCTGTGCGGCGATCGGCGCGGGCACCCCCGCGGAGCCGGGCAGAGCGAGAGTCGCGACGCCGGAACCGGCCGCGGCGAGGAGACCGTCGGAGTGACCGTGGTAGTGGCCGGCGAACTTGACCAGCAGGTCGCGCCCGGTGGCACCGCGGGCAAGGCGGATCGCGGTCATCGTCGCTTCTGTGCCGGTCGAGACGAGCCGCACTCGCTCGATGGGCCGGGTCTCCCCGAACCGCACACGATCTGCGATCAGCTGAGCGAGTTCGACCTCGCCCTCGGTCGGGGCGCCGAACGAGAGTCCTCGAGTCGCCGCCTCCTGCACGGCGGCGACGACCTCAGGCTGCGCATGGCCGAGCAGGGCCGGACCCCACGACGCGACGAGGTCGACGTACTCGTTGCCTGCGGCATCGGTCACCGTCGCACCCGCGGCCGACGCGAGGAAGCGCGGCGTGCCTCCGACCGAACCGTATGCGCGCACGGGCGAGTTCACACCACCGGGGATCACCGTGCGGGCAGCGGAGAACAGGTCATCATTGCGGTCGGTCACAGCACACTCCTCAGCGATGCACGGAGCTCTCCCGGCATCCCCTCCAGGCTAGTCCGCAGACCTGAGGGAGGGACTCAGACGACCTCGCCGAGTCGACGGAGCGCGATCAGGGGCGCAGCCAGCGAGCGGCTTCTGTCGCCCAGTACGTCAGGACGACATCTGCGCCAGCGCGGCGGATCGACAGCAGCGACTCGAGGATCGACGCGCGGCGATCGATCCAGCCGTTCGCGGCAGCGGCCTCGATCATCGCGTACTCGCCGGACACCTGATATGCCCACACCGGAATGTGCACGGTGTCTCGCACCTCACGCAGCACGTCGAGGAAGGCCATGGCGGGTTTCACCATGACGATGTCCGCACCCTCCTCCTCGTCGACGACAGCCTCCCGCACGCCCTCGCGGCGGTTGCCGGGGTCGAGCTGGTACGTGCGACGGTCGCCCTTCAGCTGCGAATCCACGGCCTCACGGAACGGACCGTAGAACGCGCTCGCATACTTTGCGGCGTAGGCGAGAAGCAGTGTGTCGGTGAAGCCCTCGGAATCGAGCGCCTCGCGGATGACGGCGACCTGGCCGTCCATCATTCCCGAGAGGCCGAGCAGCTGAGAGCCCGCCCGAGCCTGAGCCAGGGCCATCGACGCGTAGCGTTCGAGCGTCGCGTCGTTGTCGACGGTGCCGTCAGGCGCGAGCACGCCGCAGTGCCCGTGGTCGGTGAACTCGTCGAGGCACAGGTCGGTCTGCACCACGAGGGCGTCCCCGACCTCGGCCGCGAGCACCTCGGTGGCGACGTTCAGGATGCCCTGGGGATCGTCGGCGCCCGAGCCCTGCGCGTCTCTGACTGCGGGGACTCCGAACAGCATCACACCGCCGACACCCGCCTCGGCCGCCTCGGTGGCGGCGGCACGCAGAGAATCGAGCGAATGCTGCGCGACTCCGGGCATCGACCCGATGGGGGCGGCCTCAGTGAGTCCCTCACGGACGAACAGCGGGAGCACCAGCTGCCGCGGCTCGAGGGAGGTCTCGCGCACCAGACCCCTGACGGCAGGGGACTGCCGCAGTCGGCGCAGTCGGACGTCGGGGAAGCTCACGGCGCCAGCTCGTCCGCCGCGTGCGGGAGGGTGTAGCTCGACACGGCATCGATGAGCGCGTCGACCGTCTGACGATCGGCGACGACCGTGATCGGAAGACCTGCCTTGTCGGCATCCTTCGCAGTCCGCGGACCGATCGCAGCCAGCAGCGTCTCATCCGGGATCAGCGGGAACTGCTCGCGCACCTGCTCGGCGACCGAACCGCTCGTGATCAGGATCGCGTTGATGCGTCCGTTCTCGACGTCGCGCTTGATGCGGTCGGTGACCGGCACGCCCACGGTCCGGTAGGCGACGACGCTGTCGACGTCGTGACCGGCCTCCTGCAGGAGGACGCTGAGCACGGGCTTCGCGATCTCGCTGCGCAGAGCCAGGATGCGACGCGGCTCGGCCTCGAGGGCGATGAGCTGCTCTGCCATGCCCGCAGCCGAATTGTCTTCATCCGGCACCATCGCGACTTCATACCCGACGGCCTGCAGAGCGGCTGCGGTCGTCTCTCCGACTGCCGCGATCTTCGTACGACGCGGCACCACAGCGCGGTGCGCGAACATCACGTCGACGGTCGTCGCACTGGTCACCGTCAACCAGTCGTACTCTCCGGCAGCCAGGCGGGTGAGCGCCACGTCGAGCGCGGCCTGATCTGTGGTGGCCGCGAAGTTGATCAGCGGCGCGACGACGGGCACCGCTCCCCGGGAACGGAGACTGGCGGCGACGCCGTCGCCCCACGGGCCTCCACGGGGTACGAGGATGCGCCAGCCGTCCAGCGGTCGGTCCTGCTTCGAATTGGTCATGATGAGGAATGCTCTCGGGAGACGAGGTCGGCCGCCCCTTGCTCGAGCAGCCGATGGGCGACAGACAACCCGAACTCGCGTGCTGTGCGCATCGGGTCTGCACCACCGGCAGCATCCGCTCCATTGCCGCTGCCGTTCCGACGAATATACTCCCCGTTCAGACTCTCCGTGACGTCGAGGCCGATCCGGCGACCGCCGTCGGTCGAGTAAACGACCGTCCTGACGCGGATCTCATCGCCGTCCACGACCGCATGAGCGGCCATCGGCGCCTGGCATCCGGAGTCGAGTCCTTCCAGAATCCCGCGCTCGACCGTGATGGCCAGCCGAGTGTCGTGGTCGTCGAGTTCGGCGAGCGCGGCGAGGAGCTCAGCCGGAGCATCGGACCGGGTCTCGACCGCGAGCGAACCCTGACCCGGTGCGGTCGGCCATTCGGACAGCCCCAGCTCCTCACGGCGAAGCGGCGAGTCGGTGCCGAGGCGCGAAAGGCCGGCGGCAGCGAGGATGACGGCGTCCAGCTCACCCGACGCGACCCGTTGCAGACGCGAGTCGACGTTGCCGCGGATGTCGACGACCTCCGCGTGCGGAGCCCTGCGGTGCACCTGCGCGATGCGGCGAGGTGACCCCGTGCCGACCTTGCTGCCGGTGCGCAGCTCGTGCAGCGGCGTGCCCCCGCGCGTGATCGCGACATCGCGCGCGTCCTCACGCACCGGAGTGGCGGCGATGACAAGCCCCTCGGGGATCGCGGTGGGAAGGTCTTTGAGCGAATGCACGAGGATGTCGCACTCCCCCGCGAGCAGCGCCTCACGCAGACGCGTGGCGAAGATGCCCTGGCCGCCGATCTCCGACAGCGACGCACGATTCGTGTCGCCCTCGCTGGTGATCGGCACGAGCTCGACGGGGCGCCCCGAGATCTTCTCTAGGGCGGCGGCGACATGACCCGACTGCGCCTGCGCGAGCGCGCTGCGGCGAGTGCCCAGTCGGATCGGGACGGCAGTGTGACTCTGAGTGCTCATCGTCGACCTACTGCAGCACGTCCGCGATCTCGTCGAACCGGAGGCGACGGCCCGTGTAGAACGGGATCTCCTCCTTCACGTAGAGACGCGCGTCGGTGTAGCGCAGGTCACGCATGAGGTCGACCAGCTCGGTGACCTCGTCGGCTTCGAGCGGCAGGATCCACTCGTAGTCACCCAGAGCGAATGCGGCGACCGTGTTGGCGATGACTCCCTTGAAGGCAGCGCCCTTGCGACCGTGATCGGCGAGCATCTTGCGACGCTCCTCCTCCGGTGCGAGATACCACTCGGGCGTGCGGACGAACGGGTAGAGGCACAGCCAGTCCTTCGGCTCGACACCGCGGAGGAACCCGGGCACGTGCGCACGGTTGAACTCGGCATCCCGATGCACGCCCATGACGTTCCACACAGGAAGCAGAGTGCGCAGCAGCTCGGTGCGCCGCAGGCGCCGCAGGGCCTTCTGAAGATCTTCCGCAGTGTCCCCGTGCAGCCACACCAGCAGGTCGGCGTCGGCCTTCAGGCCCGAGACGTCGTAGAAGCCGCGGACCGTGACTCCGGAATCCTCGATGTAGGAGACGATCGTCTCGAGTTCCGTGGAGTCGGACTCGGTGACCGCGACATCGGGGTTTCGTCGCCAGACGGCCCAGAGGGTGAAGCCGGACGGGTTCTCTTCGCGTGCATCGGACATGGATCCAGTCTGCCCCCTTTGTGAATCACTCGCGAACGCGAGTCAGGATGGGAGGATGCGCCTCCGGTCAGCGAGAAAGCGCGCGGGCGATCGCCCAGACGGCTCCGCCCACGATCACGGCGACTCCCACCGCTCCGGCGATGGCGGCGGCTGGGTTGCGGTCGGCGAAGACCCGCGCCTTCGCCGCAGCGCGCTTCGATGCCTTGTCGATCCGCCGAGGGAAGTTGCCCTTGACCTCGATCGCCGCGAGCGCGGCCTTGAGCTCGGCGCGGGCGGACTGCACCGGATCGACGATCCCTGCGGGGACAGCCGTCTTGGGCAGCGGCCTCGTGATCTCAGAGTTCGTCATAGCCGGCTTCCTTCACGAGTCTGATGTCCTCGCCCACCGCCTGGGCGGGGTTCTTCCGAGCGAGCACCTTGCGGAACTTCAGGATGCCGAGCAGCGCGAACAGCAGCACGGCGAGGATCAGGATTCCGAACACTGCCAGCGCGGAGAGCCAGACCGGCCACCACGACGACAGCCCGGCGATCGCGAAGACCAGGATCACCGGCACGGCCCAGAACAGGAAGAAGAGCGCGACGAGGAACCAGACGGAGCCGATTCCGGCATCCTTCGCCGTCTTCGAGATCCAGGTCTTGGCCGCGTTGATCTCGGCCTTCACGAGGCTGCTGATGAGCTCGGGAAGATCGCCGATCAGGGACAGCAGGCTGTCCTCGGCACGATCGCGGTATCCGCGGGGCATGTCAGCTGCCAGACTTCGCGGCGGTGGAGCGCGAGGATGCCGGCTTCTTGGCCGCGGGCTTCTTCGCGTCGTCCTTCTTCGCGGCGTCCTTGACCTCTTCGACAGCGTCTTCGGTGGCGTCGACGATGTCGTCAGCGGCCTTGCGTCCGGCAGCGACAGCGGAGTCGAGTCGCTGACCTGCGGTCTTGTCGCCGCCGCTGGCCGACTTGACGACCTTCTGCACGCCGGTCCAGATCGCACCGGGCACTGCTGCGGCCTTGTCGCCGACGTAGCCCTTGACTTTGTCGACCTGATCCTGCACGGGGTCGAGGTTCCAGACCTTCAGCCACTGCGTCTTGATCTGCTCGTAACGCTCGCGTCCTGCGCGCGTTCCGAGTACGTATCCCACGCCGATTCCTACGACGAGTCCGATCTTCCCCTTCATGGGGTCTCCTCACGTTGTTCCGGTGTGAACGCCTGGGGCGAACCGACGGCGCGGAGCCGCCTGCCAGGTGTCCAGCGTAGCCCCGTATGCCGATTTCGGCATCTGTCAGGCAGAGGGTTGACAGCAGGGCGACTTTCGGGTTGACCTCAGGGTGCGCGTCACGCTCTCGGCCGCGCCCGGAACGCAGCCCCACGCCACGCGTGTCAGTCCCAGATCAGTGAGCGCCGCAGCCGATCGGCTTCCTCGCGCGCATCGGGGATCACCTGCGCGAGTCCGGTGCCGGCGAGCCACGCACCCACCGCCGCGAGGCCGGGAACGGCCCGGATGGCCGCGCGCGCCGCCTCCCGCCGCTCGCCCGAGCCAATGATCGACGCGGGCTGCGACTGGACGAACCGCGAACGGTGCGCACCGATGAGATCGCCAGGGGCGAGCGGAACGCCGAGAAGAGCGGATGCCTCCCGGAGCGCGAGCTGAGCAGTCGCGTCATCGTCGAGGCCTGCGGTGGCGGCCGGTTCTCCCTGAGCGCCGAAGGAGACGCGCACCAGATGCCGATCCCCGGCGGCGGCCCTGAGCCATTCCCACTTCGCCGTCGAGTGCGTGAGCGCCTTCGCTGTGTGGCTTCCTGGAACTGTGAGGACGCCCGTCCCCCGAGGAGCGCCCTGCAGTGCGGAGGCCCGCAGCAGCAGCGTGACGATCTCGATCTCGGGCGCATCCGCCGCCGTGGTCTCGGCGAGTGCGGGTGCGATGTTCTCGAGCAGATGCCGTGCCCCGGCCTCCGAGGTTCCCAGCACCACGCCGTCGGCGCTGAACTCGAGGGCCTCCGTGGCCGACTCCGCATCGGCATCCGAATCCGCGAGCGCTCGCCCTTCGGCACGCACCGTCCAGCTCGCAGCGGACTGCGCGATCTCAGACACCCGCACGCCAGTGCGGACGACGCCGCCGAGCTTCTCGATGTCGGCGACCAGTGCCTCGATCAGCACCATCATGCC
This sequence comes from Microbacterium sp. LjRoot205, assembly GCF_056175745.1. NCBI lineage: Bacteria > Bacillati > Actinomycetota > Actinomycetes > Micrococcales > Microbacteriaceae > Microbacterium > Microbacterium sp. LjRoot205. The sequence goes on from NZ_JBGFFH010000005.1 coordinate 147,045, forward strand.
GCCGGCGATGCCTTCCACGGCCGCACCGGGCGCCTGCGCCGCAGCCGCCTGCGCCGCCCGCGCCGCGCTCTCGTCACGAAGAGCCTGCACAGCACCCGACAGAGAACCGACGCGCGTGAGGGCGGCGTTGAGCCCGGGCGCAGCGATGTCGACATCGACGTCTTCGGGTGATGCGGAGTACACGCCCGTCGTCACCGGAGCCACCAGCCGGTCTCGCACCTTGACGCCCATGCGCGAGGACACCAGCTTGCCGAGGCTCTGGCTGTGGCCGATCGTGAGGGGCGGGCGCACGCGGTCGAGGTAGGCACGCCACACTCCCGACCAGCCGATGATGCGGCGCACGTCCTCCTGGAACGGGTTGCTCGGGATGCCGAGGATGCCGCCGACCGGCAGCGGCGCGGCCCCGACGCCGGGGATGCCCGCGAGCCAGGCGCTGCCCGCCGCGGGGGCGACGATGCGATCGGTGAGGCCGAGTTCGTTGAGGAGCGCTCGCACCCGTCCGCCCCGCGTCGCGTAGCTCTCCGCCCCGGCATCCACGACGACACCGTCGATCTCGGCCTGACGGATCGCGCCGCCGACGGCATCCGACGCCTCGAGCACGGTGACGTGCATGCCGACCTTGACGCATTCGCGAGCCGCGATCAGCCCCCCGATGCCACCGCCGATGACGACGATGTGGCGCGTGGCCGCGCGGGCTGCCAGCGTGGCGGGCTCGGCTCGGGACGACTCACGGTTCGCGGGATTCGACGGCATACGTCAATCCTTTCACCCGCGACCTGGATGCCTCGCCGGTTGCGACCGGAGAAACGGGCACGGTGCGGAGATCCATCCGGGGGCCGCTCAGTCGAGGATGCGCCGGCTCAGGCCTCGACGGCCGCAGCGGCGGCGCGCCCGGAGCCACGCTTGCGCACCTCGCGGAGCACGATCTGCTCGGGGCACACGGTCGAGAGGAAGTCGCCGACGGAGAGCGCGAGACGCTCGCCGACGAGGGAGTACAGGATGCGGTTGGCATCGCGACGCTCACTGACGAGGCCCGCCTGGCGCAGCACGCTCAGGTGCCGCGAGATCGTGGGGCCGCTCGCCGAGAACCGCGAGGCGATCTCACCCGCCGCGAGCTCGCCGTCCTTGAGGTCCTGCAGGATCTGACGACGCGTCGGATGGGCCAATGCCGCGAAGATGTCTGACGCACTGTCTGTCATGTTTGCAATATAGCACTCATGCTAGATAGCGTTCCGCGTCCGAGACGATGACGCCGGAGCGACCCGCCCCTGGCTGTCAGATCGGGTGGACCGGTTCTCTCAGATCGAGTGCACCAGTTCGACGATCCGGGTGAGCTGATCGGGGTCGGTCTCGGGGGGAACGCCGTGTCCGAGGTTGACGATGTGGCCCCTGGCCGCGCGCCCGCGTTCGACCACGTCGCGCACGTGCGCCTCGAGCACCGGCCACGGCGCCGAGAGCAGCGCCGGGTCGATGTTGCCCTGCACCGAGACGTCGGGTCCGAGGATCGCCGCGGCCTCATCGAGCGGCAGGCGCCAGTCGACGCCGACGCCGTCCGCGATTCCGTCCAGGCGCATGTCGTCGAGGAAGGGTCCGGTGCCCACGCCGAAGTGGATGCTCGGCACGCCGATGCCATCGAGCGCGACCTTCGAGTGCGGAGCCACGAATGCGCGGTAGTCGGCGGTGCTCAGGGATCCGGCCCACGAGTCGAACAGCTGCACCACGGATGCTCCCGCGTCGCGCTGGATCTCGAGGAACCGGCGCGAGACCTGCGCCAGCCAGCCCGCGAGACGATTCCACGAGTCGGGGTCGGCGTGCATCATGGCGCGGGCGCGCAGGTGCTCCTTCGACGGGCCGCCCTCGACGAGGTAGGCGGCCAGCGTGAACGGGGCACCGGCGAAGCCGATCAGCGGGGTGTCCCCGAGCTCTGCGGTGACGATGCCCACGGCCTCGGCGATCGCGGTGCCGTCGAGCGAGAGGGGATCGATGGAGGTGATGCGATCGACGTCGCCCGCGGTGCGCACGGGATTCGCGAACACCGGGCCGCGTCCGGCCTCGATCTCGACCTCCACGCCCGCCAGTCGCAGCGGGATGACGATGTCGCTGAAGAACACCGCAGCATCGACGCCGTGACGCCGCACCGGCTGCAGAGTGATCTCTGCGGCGAGGTCGGGCGTGAGGCAGGCGTCGAGCATCCGCGTTCCGACCCGCAGCTCGCGGTACTCGGGCAGCGATCGGCCGGCCTGGCGCATGAACCACACGGGGGCGTGCTCAGGTCGGGGGCCGGTGAGGGCGCGCAGCAGCGGAGCGTCGGAGAGAGGCATGCGTCCATCCTCCCATCCGCCCCTGGGCCGACCTGCATGAAGCCTCAGGTAGAATCGAAAGGTGCTGCTGGTTGTCACGGCGAGTCACAAGACCGCCCCCTTCGAATTGCTCGAACGCCTGAGCCGCACCCCCGACGACGTCGCCTCCACGGTTGTGGACATGGCGTCCTGCGTGCAGGGTGCGGTCGTTCTTGCTACCTGCAACCGCTTCGAGGCCTACGTCGAGATGGACGAGCCCGTCACCGCCGCAGGTGCGATCGGCGTCGAGGCAGTGCTCGAGGCTGTCGAGGCGTCCACGGGCATCCGCGCCACCGAACTCGACGGCGCCTACGAGGTGCACTCCGGCCGCCGTGTCGCAGAGCACCTCTTCTCGGTCGCATCCGGCCTCGAGTCCGTCGTGTCGGGCGAAGGCGAGATCGCCGGCCAGGTGCGTCGTGCGCTCAAGTCCGCACGCAAGGAGGGCACGACCTCCCCCGAGCTCGAGCGCCTCTTCCAGCGGGCCAGCCAGGCGCAGCGCAAGGTCAAGAACGTCACTGCGCTCGGCCGCGCCGGTCGTTCACTCGTGCGACTCGCTCTCGAGCTCGCCGACAGCCGCATCGTCGACTGGTCGGCCGAGCGCGTGCTGCTCGTCGGCACCGGCGCCTATGCAGCCGTCACCCTCGCGACGCTGCGCGAACGAGGAGCCGTGAACATCTCGGTGTACTCGCCCTCGGGCCGCGCTGAGAAGTTCGCCGCGAAGCACGGCATCCGCCCGGTCTCCGCTGAGGACTACGCGCGCGTCGCCTCGCGATCGAGCCTGCTGATCACCTGCACGACGGCGGCCGCTCCCGTGCTCACCCCCGAGCACCTGCAGGCGCCGACCGGCATCGCCCCTGAGGGCTGCCCCGTCGCATCCCACCACCAGATGGTCGTCGACCTCGGCATGCCGCGCAACGTCGACCCCGCTGTCGCTGCCCTCGAGGGCGTGGCTCTGCTCGACCTCGAGACCATCAGCCTGCACGCACCGCTCGAGGAGCTGCAGGCGACGGATGCCGCGCGCACCGTCGTGCGCGAAGCCGCCGACACCTTCCACGTCGTCGGCAGCCGCCAGAGCGTCACCCCCTCGGTCGTCGCACTGCGGTCGCACATGTTCGCACTGCTCGAGTCCGAGATCGCCCGAGCCCGCGCCAGGGGCGACGACGACGGCAAGGTCGAGCAGGCCCTGCGCCACCTCACCGGCGTGCTGCTGCACGTGCCGACCACGCGCGCGCACGAACTCGCCGCCACCGGCCGGGCAGACGACTTCGCCGCCGCGCTCTCGACGATGTACGGCATCGAGCCGATCGAGCCCGCGCAGGCGTCTGACGCAGACGACGCAGCGACCGCCTGAGGGCCTCACCCTCACTGCACGATCATCCTCGGCGGAGACCTCTCCCCCGGCTCCGAGGATCTCGGCTCGGACGCCTGCACGCATCGTCCGTGCTTCATATCGTCGAACCATGACAAATCCCTTCCCCGAACGCAGACTGGGAGGATGCTCGTGGATCCGGATGTGATCGGCATCATCATCGCCCTCTTCGCGTTCAGCGCGACCGTGCTCGGCGGGGTCTCCAGAATGCTCGCGAAGCACTCCCGGGGACTGGACACCCGCTTCGACAGCATCGATGAGAGGTTCACGCGACTCGAGACGCAGATCACCGAACTCAGGGTCGAGCTCAAAGCCGACATCGCCGACGTGAGAGTGTCCATCGCACGCCTCGAGGGTCCGCTCCCGAAGCTGCAGCGCATCTGACTCCGCTGCCGCCATCGGGGATGCCAGACTGGACGCATGGCCCTTCACATCACCGGAGACACCGCCGCCGACGCTCTGCTCACCGACAATCCGCTCGCACTGCTGGTCGGGATGCTGCTCGACCAGCAGGTCCCGATGGAGACGGCGTTCGCAGGACCCCTCAAGATCGAGCAGCGCACCGGCGCGACCGATGCGGCCACCATCGCGGCGATGGACCCCGACGAGTTCCTCGAGGCGTTCAAGACGACCCCAGCCGTGCATCGGTTCCCCGGTTCGATGGCGACTCGCGTGCAGACGCTCTGTCAGGAGATCGTCGATCAGTGGGGCGGAGACGCCTCGGCACTCTGGACCGAAGGCGACCCGTCGGGCGCCGAGGTGCTCAAGCGACTCAAGGCTCTCCCCGGCTTCGGCGAGCAGAAGGCGAAGATCTTCCTGGCTCTGCTCGGCAAGCAGTACGGGTTCACCGGCGCCGGGTGGCGCGAGGCCGCGGGCGACTACGGCACCGAGGGTTCCTACCGCAGCGTCGCCGACATCGTCTCGCCCGAATCGCTCACCAAGGTGCGCGAACACAAGAAGGCCATGAAGGCCGCGGCGAAGGCGAAGGCATGAAGCCCACCGGCGACGACGTCGCCGGACTCATCGCCCGATCCACCCCGGCCGTCCGACGTCGGGATGCCGAGACGCTGACCGCCCTCATGCAGGAGATCACAGGCCGCGACCCTCAGACCTGGGGCACGATCATCGGCTTCGGCAGCTGTCACTACCGCTACCCGACCGGCACCGAGGGCGACAGCGGACTCCTCGGCTTCGCCCCCCGCAAGGCGGCTACGACGATCTATCTGTTCGACGGCGTCGACGCGCACTCCGAGGCGCTCGAGAAGCTCGGCCCGCACAGCACGGGCGTCGGATGCCTCTACATCAAGGACTTCGAGAAGATCGACCTCGACGTGCTCCGCGGCATCCTCGAGCGATCGCTGGCCTGGGTCGAGGCGGGCGGCACCGATCAGGTGCAGCTGACCGTCACCGGCTGACGCGAGAGGCCCGCCATCCTGTCGGACAGCGGGCCTCTCGTTCTGATCGTCCGAGCGTCACGCGCCCTTGAGTCGCTCAGCCAGGTACTGGTGCAGCTCGTCGATCGAGACGCGCTCCTGCGCCATGGTGTCGCGGTCGCGCACGGTCACGGCACGGTCGTCGAGCGAGTCGAAGTCGATCGTGACGCAGAACGGCGTGCCGATCTCGTCCTGTCGGCGATACCGGCGACCGATCGCACCCGCGTCATCGAAGTCGACGGCCCACGAGCTGCGCAGCGTGTCGGCGACCTCGCGAGCGAGCGGCGACAGCCGCTCGTTGCGGCTCAGCGGCAGCACGGCCGCCTTGACCGGGGCCAGCCGCGGGTCGAGCTTGAGCACTGTGCGCACGTCGGTGCCGCCCTTGGCGTTCGGCACCTCCTCTTCGCGGTACGCGTCGACGAGGAAGGCCATCATGGCGCGGGTGAGGCCGAACGACGGTTCGATCACGTACGGCGTGTAACGGTCGCCCGTGGCCTGGTCGAAGTAGGTGAGGCTCTGACCAGACGCCTCGCTGTGGCTCGACAGGTCGTAGTCGGTGCGGTTGGCGACGCCCATGAGCTCGCCCCACTCCTTGCCTGTGAAGCCGAAGCGGTACTCGACGTCGATGGTGCCGGCGGAGTAATGCGCGCGGTCGTCCTCGGGCACGTCGAACTGACGCATGTTCTCGGGGTCGATCCCGAGATCGATGAACCAGTTCCAGCACGCCTCGACCCAGTGCTCGAACCACTGCTGCGCGTCAGCGGGGGGCGTGAAGAACTCGATCTCCATCTGCTCGAACTCACGCGTGCGGAAGATGAAGTTGCCGGGGGTGATCTCGTTGCGGAACGCCTTGCCGACCTGGCCGATGCCGAACGGCGGCTTCTTGCGGCTGGCCGTCAGAACGTTCGAGAAGTTGACGAAGATGCCCTGTGCCGTCTCCGGGCGGAGGAAGTAGAGGCCCGACTCATCGTCGACCACACCGAGGTACGTCTTCACGAGACCCGAGAACGACTTCGGCTCGGTGTACTGGCCCTTGGTGCCGCAGTTGGGGCACGGCACGTCGGCGAGGCCGTTCTCCGCCTTGCGACCCTTGCGCGCCTCGAAGTCCTCGATCAGAGTGTCGGCGCGGAAGCGCTTGTGGCAGCTCAGGCACTCGACCAGCGGGTCGGTGAAGGTCGCGACGTGACCAGAGGCCTCCCACACGCGCTTGGGCAGGATGATGCTCGAGTCGAGTCCGACCATGTCGCCACGGCCGCGCACGAACGTCTGCCACCACTGGCGGCGGATGTTCTCTTTGAGCTCCGTGCCGAGGGGCCCGTAGTCCCACGCGGACCGGGAACCGCCGTAGATCTCACCCGCCTGGAAGACGAACCCGCGGTGGCGGGCAAGGGCGATGACCTTGTCAAGACGGGACTGTTCGGCCACGGTGGCTCCAATGGTCGCATGCGGGAAAGCCCGTGATCACGGGCACATCAATCTTATCCGCGACCGGTTCGCCTCAGGACCCTGGCCAGGTCTGTCCGAGCCCTCAGGCCGTGAAGAGGTAGCCCTTCTCGACATCGAACCCCGAGAGCGTCAGGCCGCTGCTCAGCAGACCCTCCATCTGCGCACGCAGACGGGTGCGCCATTCGTGCGCAGCATCCGGATCCTCGACGCGGATGCTCTCGATGTCGCTCGGGATCTCCAGCGTCTCCACAACCTCGTCGGATGCCGGCGACTTGGCGATGTCGGCGAGCGCCCATTCGACGTCGAGCCGGTCGCTCTCGTCTCCGGCATCGCCTCCGCCGAAGATGCCGTAGCGGTTCACCGAGTACCCGGTCACGCGGGCACCGAGCACTGTGAGGAAGAAGTGCGCGTTGCGGGCGACCAGCGGATCGAACGTCCAGGTGATGCGACCGACGTCCCGCGAGAACGCCCATTGGCGCTGGTGCTCTTTGAGCTCTCGTCCCCAGCCGCGTCCGCGGTATTCGGGCAGCAACGCCGTGATGTGCGAGTGCATCGCCCGGCGTCCGGGGGCGCCGAAGAAGGCGATCGAGGCCCCCACCATCCGCTCTTCCCCGTCCTCGGCATCGAAGAGTCCGACGACGTAGTTGCCCGACTGCTGAAGAGCTCGCAGAGTGCCGGCGTCGATCACGCGCTCGGGGCCGCGGATGGAGTCGAGCAGGCCCTGCGCGGCGATGATGAGTTCAACGGTGTCCAGATCACGGATGGTTCGCACGCCCCCAGTCTGCCCCTCCGGTCGCAGATATCGGAATCGAACACGGCTGCTCAGGCTCGCCCGCGCTCCGGAAAGGCCGTACCTCCCCCAGCGGCGAGCGACGCGGCGACGATCTCGAGGAACTCGTTCATCATCTCCTCGGTCATCTCGGGGAGCATCCCGTCCCAGTACGAGAGCACCGCGCCTCGGCCCTGCATCATCCCGGCAGGCCGGGCGAAAGCCCAGAGGTGAAGGTGCGCCGAACCGTCGTTGAACCTGCTGAAGTGACACCGCGCAACACCGGGGATGCTCTTCACGGCCTCCGAGATCCGCTGCATCAACGGCCCGAGCGCGGCAAGGACCTCGACGGGAGCGTCTTCGAGCAGCCAGTGCTCGCGCGGGGCGATCGCCCCGATGAACGGAAGCCCGCCCGGCTCCCATCCGGCCCGCACCTGCCACAGGTCGTCGTGCCAGATCGTGTGCTCATCGGGCTTGCACGAGCCGCAGTTCTCGGGATCGAGCTCCCCGTTGCGCGGCTTCTCGGGCACCAGCATCGGCTCGAGCGGACGCATGACGACCGACTCGTAGGCGTTGGCAGGCCCGTGCGTCATCCACGCACCGTCCGGGCGTTCTCCGTAGACGAGCCTGCGGTGGAACGGGGTGTCGGCGGGATGCTGCTCGAAGTCGACGCTCATCTGCATATCGAACCACGACGCGACCGGGCGTACCGTGGAGGAATGGCAACCAGCGACACGACGGCCGAGAAGTCCGACACCCGATTCTTCGGGCAGCCCTGGGCACTCGTCCACATCTTCGGCGTCGAGATGTGGGAGCGGTTCAGCTTCTACGGCATGCAGGGCATCCTGCTCATCTACCTGTACTTCTCGGTCACCGAGGGGGGTCTCGGACTTTCCCAGGCCGTCGCCGGCGGGATCGTCGGCGCCTACGGCGGGTCGGTCTACCTCTCGACGATCCTCGGCGCCTGGATCGCCGACCGGATGCTGGGCTCGGAACGTGTGCTGTTCCTCAGCGCGATCGTGATCGTCGCAGGGCACGTCGCGCTCGCCCTTCTCCCCGGATTCATCGGCGTCGGGGTCGGCCTCGTGCTCGTCGCGCTCGGCTCGGGCGGCCTGAAGGCGAACGCGACCTCCGTCGTCGGCACCCTCTACAGCGCAGACGACACCCGTCGGGATGCCGGATTCTCACTGTTCTACCTCGGCATCAACCTCGGCGCCTTCATGGGTCCGATCCTCACCGGCATCCTGCAGTCGACCCTCGGATTCCACTACGGCTTCGGGCTCGCCGCGATCGGCATGACGCTCGGACTCGTGCAGTACTCCTTCGGCCGCAAGGCGCTGCCGGATGAGGCACGACGCGTGCCGAACCCGCTGCCCTCCTCGCGCTACCCGCTCGTCGCGATCATCGCGGTCGCCGCCGTCGCCCTCATCGCGGTGCTGGTGCTCGTCGGCGTGGTCAGGGCCGACAACCTGGCGTCCATCGTGATCATCGGAACGATCGTCGCGACGGTGGCGTACTTTGCGGTCATCCTCAGCAGCCGCCGAATCGACGGCACCGAGCGCTCGCGCGTCTGGGGATTCCTGCCCCTCTTCATCACGAGCGTCGCGTTCTGGTCGCTGTACCAGCAGCAGTTCACCGTGCTCACGGTCTACTCCGACGAGCGCCTCGACCGCAACATCTTCGGATTCGAGATGCCCGTCTCGTGGGTGCAGTCGATCAATCCCGTGTTCATCATCATCCTGTCCGGCGTCTTCGCGGCGATCTGGACCCGCCTCGGCCGCCGTCAGCCCTCGACGCCGGTCAAGTTCGCACTCGGCGCGATGATCATGGGGGCGGCGTTCCTGCTGTTCCTGCCGTTCGCGGGCGGTGGCGCCAACTCCACCCCGTTGATCGCCATCATCGGCATCCTGTTCGTGTTCACGGTCGCCGAGCTGCTGATCTCGCCGGTCGGGCTGTCTGTCACCACGAAGCTCGCCCCGAAGGTCTTCCACACCCAGATGGTCGCGCTGTTCTTCCTGTCGATCGCGCTGGGCACGGCGATCTCGGGCTGGCTCGTGCAGTTCTACGACCCGAAGAACGAGGTGCCCTACTTCTCGATCCTCGGCGCCATCGCGATCGTGGTCGGCCTCGGACTGCTCGTCGCCGTCAAGCCGGTGCTGCGACTGATGAAGGGCGTGAGCTGACGATCGCCCCACGCGGGCTCGCGCCTCGGGTGTCTCAGACGCCGATAGCCTGAAGCGATGGGAGAGAACGACGATCGCGCGCGCAGAAGACTCTCCCGGACATCACCGAAGTGGGCGATCGTCGCGGTGCTGGCGTTCGCCGGTCTCTGCTCGTCGTTCATGTTCACACTGGTCGTGCCGCTGCAGGCCGAGCTTCCTCACCTGCTGAACGCATCCCGCGAGGACACCACCTGGGTCGTCACGATCACGCTGCTCGTCGCCGCGGTCGCCACCCCGATCTCCGGCCGACTGGGCGACATGTACGGCAAGCGCCGCGTCGTGATCGTGCTGCTCGGACTGCTGATCCTCGGGTCGCTGATCGCCGCGCTGTCCGGCTCGATCGTCGGCGTGATCATCGGCCGGGCGCTGCAGGGGGCGGTGACCGGTGTGGTCCCGCTGGGCATCGCCATCATGCGCGACGTGCTGCCGCCCGAACGCCTGGGCACCGCGGTCGCCCTGATGAGCGCGACGATGGGCGTGGGCGGTGCGATCGGGATGCCGGTGGCCGCCCTGCTCGCGGTGAACGCCGACTGGCACTGGCTGTTCTGGCTCGCGGCCGCTCTCGGCGTCATCGGCCTCGCCCTCGTGCTGCTCGTGATCCCCGAGGATGTGCTGCGGTTCCCCGGGCGCCTCGACGCGATCGGCGCGATCGGACTCGCGATCGGCCTCACCGGCATCCTGCTGTTCGTCTCGCGCGGCGCGGAGTGGGGCTGGACGGCACCGCTGACCCTCACATGCATCATCGGAGGCGTGGGGGTGCTGCTGGTGTGGGGGTGGTATCAGCTGCGCACGAAGGATCCGCTGCTCGATCTGCGCGTCGCTGCCCGCCCCGCCGTGCTGTTCACCAACATCGCCGCGATCGGCATGGGCTTCGCCCTGTTCGCGTCGAACGTGACTTTCCCGCAGCTGCTCGAGGGCCCGACCGCCTCCGGTGCGGGCTTCGGACTCGACATGGTCTCTGCCGCACTCGTGATCATGCCGGCGGGTCTCGTGATGATGGTGATCTCGCCGTTGTCTGGCTGGCTCGAGCGCACCGTCGGGCCTCGCCCGCTGTTCAGCGTCGGCGCTGCGGCGATCGTGCTCGCCTACGTGTTCGTGCTGCTGTGGTCGAGCGAGGTCTGGCACATCCTCGTCGGCAACCTGCTGATCGGCGTCGGCATCGGATTCACGTTCGCCGCCATGCCGATGATCATCATGCGATCGGTGCCCGCGAACGAGACGGGCGCCTCGAACGGACTGAACGCGCTCTTCCGCTCGATCGGCACGTCGAGTGCGTCCGCCGTGATGGGCGGGGTGCTCGCCGCCATGAGCATCGACGTCGGCGGAGTCTCGGTGCCCACGCGGGCGGCGTTCGATCTGTGCTTCTGGCTGGCGATCGGGGCCGGGATCGTCGCTCTGGTCCTGTCGCTGTTCATCCCCCGGCAGCGTGCAGCAGAGCAGCATCCGTCGCTGCCCGGCTAGCCGTCAGCCCGGATCGCGATCAGAGCACGCGCGGATCGGGATCGCCCGTCGTCGGCGCTCGCAACCGCGCGGGGATCGGCCACTCGAGCACGTACTGCTGCACGGGCGGACGCGCCATGTCGCCGAAGTCGTCGATCTTCACGACGATGCGTCCGGGAACGCCTTCGTCGTCGGGAGTGACCTCGAGGATGCGCACGCGAAGGGGCCTGTCGGCTTCACCCTCGAGCATCCACGGATCGGCGAGCCAGCCGATCCCCCGCTCCTCGAGCGCGGTCTCGGCGTCGAGCCACTCGGTGGGAGCGGAGACCGGGCGACCCAGCACGTCGACGGCCACCCAGTCGTCGCCGTCGGGGTGGATCCATCCGAGCAGCTCGCCGTCGTCACGGCGGTGCGGAGTCCAATCGGGGCGGGGCATGCCTCCAGGCTAGCGACGCCGGGGCGAGGGCGCCCGTGAGCTCAGTGCGTGTACTCCATGAGCTCGACCCCGAGCACGCGGAAGGCATCGTGTGCACGAAGCCGGTGCGTGATCGACAGGTCGTCGAAGCAGACGATCAGGGAATAGGCGACGCCGGCGCGCGGCCCGGCGAGGACTCCCGCCTCTGCCCTCACGCCGCGATCGCGCCCGGTCTTGTTGATGAACAGCAGACCGTGGGCGTCGTGGTCGTGAGCGAAGGGATCGAGGCCCGTCGACGAGGCCACCAGGCTCAGGTCCTGGTTCAGACTGAGCCACTCGGACACCTGAGCGCTCACCGAGGCGCCCACCACCTGCGAGTTCACGAGTGCCGAGAAGAGTCCGGCGAATTCGCGCGCGGAACCCACGGCGACCTGGGGCGCGTCGTCGGGACCGCGCTCGTCGCGGAATCGATCGAGAAGGGCTGTGCGGCGGAGTCCGAGGGCCTCGATACGCTCACGCACGCGATCGTGACCGACCCGCTGCAGCAGGGCGTTGACCGCGATCGGGTCACCGGCTGTCGCCGCGAGCACGGCGAGATCTTCGAGCGGCAGTGCGGGCGCATGCAGGTGTCGCCAGAGACCCGAGGTCGACACCGACTCGACGGCGGTGCGCTCGACGATCTCGAGCGGGTCGAGGGTGCCTGCATCGAACGCTGCCGCCACCTCGATCAGCAGCGGTACGACCCCGAGCCCCGCGACAGGCATGGTCACATGGTCATCACCGGAGAGGACATGCGTGTGGTTGTCGAGATCGACGACATGAACCGACACCTGCGCGCCCGCGTCCGCGAGCTGTTCGAGCGCCCGGAGGGTCGAAGTGAACGACCGCCGCCCCGAGGCCGCACGACGCGGCAAGCGTCGGCTGGGCCGCTGAGAGCGGCGCAGCGAGGCCAGTGGCGGGCCGTCGGCAGGCTCGGAAGCACCCACGCGTGATCCTTAATAGGGGGGTTGGATTGGCGGGATGCTGCGGTGTCCATCCTCCGCAGCACCGATATCGTAACCCCGTCAGGTGAGGATGCCCTACATACTCCGGTATACGGTCATCAGATCGTCATCCAGGAGACAGCAGGGCACCCGTCGACACCTGATCGGTTATAGAGAACGACTCACCAGATCGTCACTCGCGAACCCTGCGGCAGCCACAGCGCGTCGGATTCGGAGACGTCGAACGCCTCGTAGAAGGCGTCGATGTTGCGGACGATCTGGTTGCAGCGGAACTCGTTCGGCGAGTGCGGGTCGATCGTGAGCAGTCGCAGTGTCTCGGCGTCGCGGCTCTTCTGCTGCCAGACCTGCGCCCACGACAGAAGAAGGCGCTGCACGCCCGTGTAGCCGTCGATGACCGGGGCCTCCTCTCCGCCGAGCGCGATCTCGTAGGCCTTGAGCGCGATGCCGAGGCCGCCCAGGTCGCCGATGTTCTCGCCGATCGTCAGGGCGCCGTTGACGTGATGCTCGGCGTCGAGGCCTTCGGGCACGAGCTCGTCGTACTGCGCGATCAGTGCCTTGGTGCGCTGCTCGAACGCCGTGCGATCCGCATCCGTCCACCAGTCCTCGAGCTTGCCGTCTCCGTCGTAGCGGCTGCCCTGGTCGTCGAATCCGTGACCGATCTCATGGCCGATGACCGCGCCGATCCCGCCGTAGTTGGCAGCCGCATCACGCGACGCATCGAAGAACGGATACTGCAGGATCGCCGCCGGGAACACGATCTCGTTCATCGACGGGTTGTAGTACGCGTTGACCATCTGCGGCGGCATGTGCCACTCGTCCCGGTCGATCGGCTTTCCCACCTTCGCGACGTTGCGGTCGTGCTCGAAGATCGCCGCCCGCCGCACGTTGCCGAACAGGTCGGCGCGGTCGATCTCGAGGCTCGAATAGTCGCGCCAGACGGCGGGGTGGCCGATCTTCGGCGTGAACGAGTCGAGCTTGGCGAGAGCTCGCTCGCGGGTCTCGGCCGTCATCCACTCGAGGTCGGTGATGCTCTGCCGATAGGCCTCGATGAGGTTCGCGACGAGCTCGTCCATCGCCGCCTTCGCCGTCGGCGGGTAGTGCCGCTCGACGTACACCTTGCCGATCGCCTCGCTCAGCGCGCCCTCGGTCACCGAGACACCGCGCTTCCACCGCTCGCGGATCGACGGGACGCCGGTCAGCTCGGTGCCGTAGAACGAGAAGTTCTCCTGCACGAAGTCGTCGGTGAGATACGGAGCCGCCGCGTGAACGACCTGCGCGCGCAGCCAGGCCTTCCAGTCGTCGAGGCGCTCGGGGGTGAGCAGCGATCCGAGCCCTTCGAGGAAGCTCGGCTGCGAGACGACCACCTCGGCGAAGGCCTCGGGGTGGGCCGGCGCGACGGAGTCGCGCCACGGCTCGAGGTCGACACCGGCGAGCTCCTGGATCTCGGCCCATGTCTTGAGGTTGTAGGTGGCGACGGCGTCGCGGCTGCGCACGTTGTCCCAGTGGTGGCCCGCGAGCTCGGTCTCGAGGGCGATCGAGCGGTCGGCGGCGCCCGCGGCATCGGCGACACCGGCGAGCGTCAGCAGACGCTCGAGGTGGGCGCGGTAGGCCGCTCGCGTCTCGGCGAAGGTGTCGAGTCTGAAGTAGCTCTCGTCCGGCAGCGACAGGCCGGACTGCACGATCACCGGGAGGTAGCGCTCGGGATTTCCGGGGTCGCCGTCGACGTAGAACCCGATCAGGTGCGCGCGACCGTCGCGGTCGTAGGCGCCGACGGTGCGCAGGAACGCGGGGATGCCATCGATCGCCTCGATCTCGGCGAGGGTCTCGGCGAGCGGCGCGACACCGGCATCGGCGATGCGCTCGGTGTCCATGAAGCTCGCGAACAGGTCGCCGATCTTGCGGGCGAGGGTGCCCGGTTCGGCATCCTGCGACTCCTCGATGATCGCCCTGACGTCCTTCTCGGCCTGCTCGGCGAGCAGATGGAACGAGCCCCAGCGCGCCTTGTCGCCGGGGATCTCGGTGCGGGCGAGCCATGCGCCGTTGACATGGCGGTACAGGTCGTCCTGCGGGCGGATGTCGGAGCTGAACTCGGAGGTCTCAAGGCCAGAGGGAAGCACGTCGGTCATGCCGACCAGCCTAGGCGTCGCTCCGACATTCGGGCGGGAACGGGCTGGCGGTCCTCGCCGACCTCAGCCCCGGCGACGGATGCCGAAGCGACGCGTGCGCGGCTGGATCGACTCCGGCGTCGGCCGGGCGGCCAGGCGCGCCGCACGACGCTCGGCCCACGCGGCCACCTCGGCGTCGATGTCGCGAGGCTCCGTCACGACGGGCGGTCCGCCCTGCAGCTGACGTCGAGCCTCGATGACCCGACGGTTGAAGTCCTCGAGCACCTCCCGCACGTCGACCTCGCGACCGAGCAGGTCGAGCTGGTCGTCGAGCTCTCGGTTCTCGGTCCGGAGCAGGATGGCGGGCGGACCGAGACCCGTCAGGTTCTCCTGCTCGATCTTGCGCCGGATCCACCAGTCCGGGTCGTGGTGCGTGCCGAGACCCTCGAGCGGCTTGCCGGCTCCGGGGAGATCGTCGAAGTCGCCCCTGCGGATCGCGACCTGGATCGCCGTCTCGATGAAGGCGGCCCGGTCGGTGGCTGCGGCGATGCCCGGTGCCGTGCCGGATTCGGCGTCCTCGCCGGCGTTCTCACTCTGCTGTCGCGCGCGGTACCTCGCCGCGGCCTCTCGTGGATCCGTCATGGGCGCCTCCGTCGCATCCGGGATTCCTCCAGGGTACGACTGCACGGGATCCGGCGGGCCGAGTGCGGGCGCGCTGGACGCTCTGAGGTCGGCGCCAGCCCATAGGCTCGGAGGAT
The DNA here is from genome assembly GCF_056175745.1 of Microbacterium sp. LjRoot205. Classification (NCBI taxonomy): domain Bacteria; kingdom Bacillati; phylum Actinomycetota; class Actinomycetes; order Micrococcales; family Microbacteriaceae; genus Microbacterium; species Microbacterium sp. LjRoot205. Next base: position 162,345 of record NZ_JBGFFH010000005.1, read on the forward strand.
GACCGAGCGCACTCTCAATCGTGAGATCCTGCGCCTCGCCGTCCCCGCGCTCGGCGCCCTGATGGCGGAGCCCGCGTTCCTCATCGTCGACGCCGCCCTGGTCGGGCACCTCGGCACGACGCCGCTCGCCGGGCTCGGCATCGCGGGTGCGGTGCTGCAGACGATCGTCGGGCTCATGGTCTTCCTCGCCTACTCGACGACCCCGGCCGTCGCCAGGCTGTTCGGCGCCGGCCGGCCGGGCGAGGCCGTCTCGGTCGGGATCAACGGCATGTGGCTGGCGCTGGCGATCGGGGCCGTGCTCGCCGCGGCCGGGGCGGTCGCCTCGCCGTGGCTCGTGTCGCTGTTCGGCGCGAGCGAGGCCGTGGCCGCCGACGCCAACGCCTATCTGGTCGTCTCGATGTGGGGGCTCCCGGCGATGCTCATCGTTTTCGCCGCCACCGGACTGCTCCGCGGGATGCAGGACACCATGACGCCCCTGTGGATCGCCGGCATCGGCTTCGGCGCGAACGCGCTGCTCAACGTGCTGTTCATCTACGGGCTGGGCTGGGGCATCGCCGGGTCGGCGGCCGGCACGGTCGTCGCCCAGTGGGGCATGGTCGGCGCCTACGTGCTGGTGATCCGGCGCCTCGCCGCGAAGCACGATGCGTCGCTGATGGCGCAGCGAGCGGGCATGGGCAGCACTGCGCGTTCGGGCGGCTGGCTGTTCCTGCGCACGGTGAGCCTGCGGGCTGCGCTGTTGGCGACCGTCGCGGTCGCCACGGGCATCGGCACGGAGGAACTCGCCGGGTGGCAGATCGTCTTCACCATCTTCTCGGCGGCCGCGTTCGCACTGGATGCCCTCGCGATCGCGGCCCAGGCACTGATCGGCAAGGAGCTCGGCGCGGGCGACGAACGGCAGGTGCACCGGGTGCTCAGACGCACGGTCGCCTGGGGAGTGTGGTTCGGCGTCGTGGTCGGCGCGCTCATCGCGGCGCTCTCGGGTGTGCTCGGCATCGTGTTCACGGGCGATCCGTCGATCGCCGCGCTCGTGCAGCCTGCGCTCCTCATCCTCGCGGTCGCGCAGCCGATCGCGGGTGTCGTCTTCGTGCTCGACGGGGTGCTGATGGGTGCGAACGACGCGCGCTATCTCGCGATCGCGGGTGGCCTGAACCTCCTGCCGTTCCTCCCGGCACTCTGGGTCATCGCCGCGACCGGCGTCGACGACACCGCAGGTCTCGTCTGGCTCTCGGTCGCGTTCTTCGGGGTGTACCTGCTCGCTCGGCTGGCCACCCTCGGCTGGCGCGTGCGCTCGGGACGCTGGGTCACTGCCGGGGTCTGAGATCAGGCGTTCTCGAGTTCGGCGATCACGATCTTCTTCATGTGCATGAGCGCCTGGATCTGCTCCGGCCTCTGCTGCAGCAGATCGAGGCCTGCGGGCACGACCTGCCAGCTGACGCCGAACCTGTCCTTGCACCAGCCGCATGCCTCCGACTCCGGCACGGCCGAGAGCGCCTGCCAGTAGTGGTCGATCTCGGCCTGGTCCTCGCATCCGATCACGAACGAGATCGACTCGTTGAACGCGAACTCAGGTCCTCCGTCGAGGCATCCGAACGGCGAGCCGTTCAGCGTGAAGTCGCCGTTGAGGACCTTGCCGGTCATCCCTTCGAAGTGTCGATCGAGCGATTCGTCGGGGTAGAGCACCACCTGGTCGATCGACGAGTTCGGGAACACCGAGACGTAGTACTCCATCGCCTCCTGCGCCTGACCGTCGAACCAGAGGAACGGGCGGATGCGACTGATCTCTGCCATGTCGACCTCCTCAGATCGGCACTCACGCTACGCCCGCGCAGCCGCCGTGTCGAGAGGGTCCGCCCACCTGTCAGCCCGCGTGCCTCCGGCACCACTCGTACATGATCACGGCGGCTGCCGCGCTGGCGTTGATCGATCGCGTCGAGCCGTACTGCGTGATCTCGATATGGGCCGACGCCGCGGCGAGCGCGGCATCCGACAGCCCCGGCCCCTCCTGGCCGAACAGCAGCACGCAGCGCTGCGGCAGGTCGGCGCGGTCGACCGGCACTGCGCCGTCGACGTTGTCGACCGCGATGACCGGCAGCCCCTCTGCCGCGGCCCAGGCGGTGAACGTCTCCACGTCCTCATGGTGCACGACGTGCTGGTAGCGGTCGGTGACCATGGCGCCCCGTCTGTTCCAGCGGCGCCGCCCGATGATGTGCACGGTATCGGCGAGGAACGCGTTGGCGCTGCGCACGATCGAGCCGATGTTCATGTCGTGCTGCCAGTTCTCGATCGCGACGTGGAACGGATGCCGTCTGGTGTCGAGGTCGGCGACGATCGCGTCCATCCGCCAGTAGCGGTAGCGATCGATCACATTGCGCGTGTCGCCGACCGTCAGCAGCTCAGGGTCGTACTGCTCTCCCGCGGGCCATTCCGCCTCGCCTCCGGGCCACGGCCCCACTCCGTAGCCGGGCTGCGCCGACGATCCGCCTGTCTCTGCTGCATCCGCGGCCGCCTGCTCTTCCATTCCGCCAGGCTATCCGCCGAGCCCCGCACAACATATTTAGGTACACCGAAAAATCCGCTACGATTTCGGCATGCCTAAAAATTCCGCACTCGAGACGGCTGCGCCGACCGCTCGCGCCACAGCGCCCCGCAGCCTCTGGCTTCTCGGCCCCGCACTGGTGGCCGGCGTCGCGTATCTCGATCCGGGCAATGTCGCGAGCAACATGACCGCGGGCGCTCAGTACGGGTACCTGCTCGTGTGGGTCGTGGTCGCCGGCAACATCATGGCCTGGCTGATCCAGTACCTCTCGGCCAAACTCGGAGTCGTCACCGGTCAGAGCCTGCCCGAAGTGCTGGGAACGCGACTGAAGAACCCGTGGGCACGACGCGCGTACTGGCTGCAGGCCGAGCTCGTCGCGATGGCGACCGATCTGGCCGAGGTCATCGGCGGCGCCGTCGCTCTGTATCTGCTGTTCGACATCCCCCTGCTGCTCGGCGGGATCATCACCGGGGCGGTGTCGATGATCCTGCTGGCGGTGCAGAGCCGCCGGGGGCCCCGACCCTTCGAGTTCGTGATCATCGCGCTCATGGTGATCATCACCGTGGGTTTCATCGCGGGCCTCTTCGTCGCCCCGCCCGACGCCTCGAGCATCGTCGGCGGCCTCGTGCCCCGCTTCGAGGACACCGGATCGGTGCTGCTCGCCGCATCCATCCTCGGCGCCACGATCATGCCGCACGCGATCTACGCCCACTCGTCGCTCACCCGAGACCGCTTCGGCTCGACGACGACCGATGCGCCGACGGAGGCCGTGCGCACGGAGACCTCGCGCATCCGTCGCCTGCTCACCGCGACCCGGTGGGACGTCTCGATCGCGATGGTCATCGCGGGTACGGTGAATCTCGGCATCCTGCTGCTCGCGGCCGCGAACCTCGCCGGCGTCGAGGGCACCGACTCGCTCGAAGGCGCGCACGCCGCGCTGGCCTCAGGGCTCGGTCCTGTCGTCGCGACGTTCTTCGCGGTCGGGCTGCTGGCCTCAGGGCTCGCCTCGACGTCAGTGGGCGCCTACGCGGGGGCCGAGATCATGCACGGACTGCTGCACGTGCGCATCCCGCTGCTCGCGCGTCGGCTGGTGACTCTGATCCCCGCGCTCGTGATCCTCGGCATCGGCTTCGATCCGACGCTCGCCCTCGTGCTCAGCCAGGTCGTGCTCTCGTTCGGCATCCCCTTCGCCCTGATCCCGCTCATCGCGCTCACGGCTCAGCGCCGCACACTCGGCGTCTGGGCGAACCGCCTGTGGACGACGGCGGCCGGCATCATCGCGTCCGTCCTGCTCATCGCCCTCAACGGCGCCCTGCTCTGGCTGGTGCTCACCGGCGCCTGAACCGCAGCCCCTCGAGCAGACAGGCACCGGGACGCGAGACGCAGTGGTCAGGACGCAAGACGCAGGGCGCACAGAACCGCCCCGAGCCGGCACGGGAAGAGTCGACTCGGGGCGGCGGTCTGTCACCGAGAGCGGAGGTTCTCCGTCCATCGCGAGGTCGCGCCGTCGGCGATGCGGTAGCCGGCGTCCGGCACCGCCACGACGGTCACCTCGCCGGTGACCCGCACCTTGCCGCCCGGCGATTCGACCTTCTCGCCGTTCACGTAGTAGCTGACGCCCTTCACGTTCGTCGGCACCTTGACCTCGTCGCGAGAGGTGCCCGGCTTGTCCGTGAACTTCGGCGCCTTCGGCTCCGTCGGGGCGGTCAGCACCGGCACGTCCGCCCAGTCGAGGTCGCTCGCGAGATAGAACGAGGTGTACGCCGGCTGGTTGTAGGTCGTCTGCTGACGCGCGGTCTCAGCCCGGTACTGCACATCGTGCATGAGGGTCGTGAGCTTGTGCGCCGTGGGCTCGGTCGTGGTGAAGAACCGCAGCGCGCTCGAGTCGGCCGTGCGCACCAGCAGCTCCTCGCGCCAGTCGCCCAGCACATCGGCGACGAGCGAGGGGTTGCCCTTCGTGCCGTTGTTGGTGAGCGTGCCCGTCGCGGTGAGCACAGTGCCTCGCGTCCAGTCGTCGATGGTCGGCGTCTGGTCGCCGCTGCCGTTGACGAGCTGCGTCGTCAGGTCGCCCGCCCAGCGGATCGACATGTTCGTGCCGGGCGTCTGCGCCTGCAGCACCTCGCCCGTCGCACTGAGCAGACCGCTGCCCTCCGTGCCGCCGGGCATGCTCGACCACACCTCGATCCCGGGCACGTCGGGCCGCACGTCGCCGATCATCGCCCGACCCGTGTCTCGGCCCGAGTAGGCGCCGAAGAGGGACTCTCCCGTGGCGGCATCGCGCATCACCGACCCGTACGGCGCGCTGGTCGCACCCTCATGTGCCGTCCAGATCTCCACACCCGGGCGGCTCGGATCGATGTCGGTCACGTGCATCGCGTCGCCGTGTCCCAGGCGCACCGATGCTCCGGGATCCGCACTGCCCTCGGGGAGCACGTCGAACGAGCTGTACAGCAGGCTGCCGTCGTCGTCGATCGTCGCGGAACCGTAGACGAGCTCCTGCCTGCCGTCGCCATCCACGTCGGCGAAGCTCAGCGAGTGATCGCCCTGCGTCGTGATCGTGCCGAACTCGGGGTCGCTGCCGTCGCGGCCGTGCGGCGAGTCGTTGAACGGGTTCGTCAGGGGCACGTGGCCGCTGTCGACATCCCAGCGGGCCTTCAGCCGCTTGCCGTCCCAGTCGAAGGCCGCGACGGTCGTACGCGTGTAGTAGCCGCGGGCGAAGACCGCGGACGGATGCTGACCGTCGAGGTATCCGACTCCCGCGAGGAAGCGGTCGACGCGATTGCCCGGCTCGATGCGCGACATCGCGTAGTCGCCCCACAGCAGGCCGTCGTCGCCGCGCTCGGTCGGATACGGGATGGTCTGCAGCTCCTTGCCCGTCGCGCTGTCGAAGACGGTGAGGTACTCGGGCCCGTCGACGATGAACCCCTCGAACTCTCGCAGCAGGTTGCGAGCGCTGCGACCGGGCGCGTACACGTCGATGAAGGTCGTGGCGAGCTCCTGCGCCGACTCGGGCGAGAGCGGATACTCGTGCGCGACGGGCATGCCCCACGCCTCTTCGAGAGTGGCCGGCCACTGACCCGACACGACCTCCGCCCGCTCACTCCAGCCGAGGAACATCTCGACGAGGTGCTGCTCGTAGTCCGCGGCGCTGAGTCGGTAGTCGTCGTCGTTCGAGTAGCCCGCCTTGCGGTCGTCCTTCGGCAGCGTGATGTACGACTCGCTCGCGACGCTGCCGTCGGCGGTGTACTGCACGGACTTCGTGCCAGGGGCCGTCTTCAGCATCGTCTCGGAGCGTCCGTCGCCGTCGAAGTCGTAGACGAGGAACTGCGTGTAGTGCGCACCGGCGCGGATGTTCACGCCGAGATCGAGGCGATTGAGCAGCGTGCCATCGAGCTCGTAGGTGTCGAGGTAGACGGGGCCCGTGTAGCCGCGCTGCGAGACGTCCTTCGAGTTCGAGGGGTCCCACTTCACGACGTACTCGTACTGCCCGTCGCCGTCGACGTCGCCGACCGACACATCGTTGGCCGAGTAGGTGTAGGCCTCGCCCTTCGGTGTGACGCCGTCGGCGGGCTTCTGCAGCGGAAGGTCGTAGTGCCCCTCCGCCCACGCAGACACGGACGGCGAAGCGGATGCCGTCAGCTCGACGCCGTTCACCACCGGGACCACGGAGTACTGCGATGCGGCCGCGCCGTCGGCATCCGCGTAGTTCGTGCTGTCGGTGATCGTGGCGATCTTCGCTCCGTCGCGGTAGACGGCGAAGTCGGGACCCGCGAGCCCCGTGGCGGTCGCACCGCTCGCCTCGGTGGCGAGCAGTCTCCAGCTGAGGAAGACCCCGTCGGTGGTCGAGACGGCGACAAGACCGCGGTCGAGCGTCTCGAGCTGTGGCGCCTTCGGACCGGAGTCATGGCGACCGGCCGTCGGCGCTGTGGGCGACGCCGCCGTCGCACTCTGCGCGCCTCCCACGAGGAGGCAGCCGACTGCGGCCACCGCCACGACGGCGCGGAACGATTGGTGTCGGATATTCATCGTCGAAATCCTTCTCTGGGCATGGCGCCCGCTCGGATAGCGTTTTCCCGTGCCCGGTCGAAGCTACCCGCAGAGCTCGTCCCCCGTCAAGGAATCCGGGCCGATTGACACGATTCACAGCGTGCGCGGCGGAGTGCTCCGACGGTTAGGCTCGAAGGATGTCTGCCGAAACCGCGCGCCGCAACGTCCGCATCCTCACCTGGATCGGCATCGCGACCGGCGTGATCGGCGGGCTGCTCGTCGCCTTCCCCACCGTGCTGCCCTTCGGCGGCCCCTGGGTGCAGCTCGCCCTGGGCATCGCGACCCTCGTGCTGGCCTTCCGCGCGCGCAAGATCGGCATCGCTGAGATCGAAGGCTTCGACGGTCGGCTCTCGCTCTTCGCCGCCCTGCTCGGGTTCCTCATCGTCTTCTTCGCGGGCCAGGTCGCCTTCGGGATCCTCGTCGACGTCGCGAACCCCTGATCTAGGCTGGACCCGTGGCATCCCCTGCAGCAGACGACTACCTGAAGACCGTCTACGCGCACACCGAATGGCAGGACGCGCCGATCACCCCCTCGGTGCTCGCGGCGAAGCTGGGCATCGCCCCGTCGTCGGTGACCGAGATGGTCAAGAAGCTCGCCGCCGCCGGGCTCGTCTCGCACGTTCCCTACGGCGCGGTGCGGCTGACGGATGCCGGCACGCAGCGAGCTCTGGCCATGGTGCGTCGGCACCGCCTGATCGAGACCTGGCTGGTGCAGGAGTTCGGCTACGGATGGGACGAGGTGCACGACGAAGCCGAGGTGCTCGAGCACACGATCAGCGACCGTCTGCTCGAGGGCATCGACGCACGCCTCGGACGCCCGCGGTTCGACCCGCACGGCGACGCGATCCCCGATGCCGCAGGCGTCGTCGAACGCGAGCCCTTCGTGCTTCTCGCCGATGCGCCGTCGGGGCACGTCGGACGCGTGCTGCGCGTCGATGACCGAGACCCGGAACTGCTGCGTGCTCTCGAGGGGGCGGGCGTCACCGTCGCCGCGAACATCACGACGACCCCCACGGGCATCGAGCTCGAGGGCACCGCGACCGAGCTCCCCGACGGCGCCGCACAGGTCGTCTGGCTCAGCGCCTGAGAACCTCGTCAGAACCTGACACCTGCCCGTAACCGCCGCCGCATAGGCTGTGCACATGGCACACCGCGACAACATCGAATGCTGGCTGACCGACATGGACGGCGTGCTCGTTCATGAGAACGATGCCATCCCCGGAGCGTCCGAGCTGCTCGCAGGGTGGGAGCAGAACGAGATCCCCTACCTCGTGCTGACGAACAACTCGATCTTCACGGCGCGTGACCTGTCGGCCCGCCTCCGCGCCAGCGGGCTCATCGTGCCCGAGGAGCGGATCTGGACCTCGGCACTGGCGACGGCCGACTTCCTCGCGCAGCAGCTGCCCGGCGGCTCGGCCTTCGTGATCGGCGAGGCGGGCATCCTCACGGCCCTGCACGAGGCCGGCTTCATCATGACCGAGACGAACCCCGACTTCGTGGTCGTCGGCGAGACCCGCAACTACTCGTTCGAGGCGATCACCAAGGCGATCCGGCTCATCATCAAGGGCGCGCGCTTCATCGTCACGAACCCGGATGCCACCGGGCCGTCAGCCGACGGCGTGATGCCGGCGACGGGCGCGATCGCGGCCCTGATCACCAAGGCCACGGGCAAGGAGCCGTATGTCGTCGGCAAGCCGAACCCGATGATGTTCCGCTCGGCCCTCAACAAGATCGGCGCGCACTCGAAGAAGACCGGCATGATCGGCGACCGCATGGACACCGACATCATCGCCGGCATCGAGGCGGGGCTGCACACCGTGCTCGTCATGACGGGCATCAGCGACGAGGCCGAGGTCGAGAAGTACCCGTTCCGCCCCGACGAGATCGTCGACTCGGTCGCCGATCTGCTGCCGACGGTCACCGAGTCGATTCCGACGCTCGACGAGGACTGAGATGGGCGCGCTCGACGAAGGAGAACGGGTCGTCGCAGCGGATGCGGCCGCCTGGCGCGCCTGGCTCGAAGAGCATCACGAGCGCACCTCGGGCGTCTGGCTGTTGAGCGTGCGCGGTCAGAACGAGGGCAGGGTGGGATACGACGACGCCGTGCGTCAGGCTCTGTGCTTCGGATGGATCGACGGCCCCGTGCGCACGTTCGACGACGAGACCGTGGGTCAGTGGTTCTCGCCCCGCCGACGCGGCAGCGGGTGGGCGGCGACCAACAAGGCGCGGCTGATCGACCTCGAGGCCGCCGGGCTGCTCGCGCCCGCCGGCATCCGCGTGCTCGAGACCGCCAAGGCCGACGGGTCGTGGACTCTGCTCGACGGACCGGAGGCGGGCATCGAGCCGCCGGAGCTGACCGAGGCGCTGGATGCCGTGCCCGCTGCACGAGCCAACTGGGACGCCTTTCCGAAGTCGGTCAAGAAGTTCGGCCTGACGCACATCGCGATGGCCAAGCGTGCAGAGACGCGATCCGCCCGGATCGCGAAGATCGTGGCGGATGCCGCCGAAGGGAAGCGCCCATGAACCAGTCCGACCTGCTGTTCCTGGTGATCTTCGTGATCCTGCTCAGCTCGCTCACCGTGTTCATCGTGCAGTTCGTCCGCTCCCGTCGCCGCGGCGGAGGCGACGGCGACGGCCGCGCCGGCTGGTGGGAAGGTCCCTGGGACGACGACGACCGCAAGCGCTGACCGGCGGCGTTTCGCACCCGACGTGGATCAGCGCAGCGTCAGACTGCGCACGCGCTCGACCGGTTCCGGCATCCGCAGCGGCCCCGCACCCGGCGTGATCGTGCCGAGGATGCGCGGCTCGCGCGCTCCCGTGCCGCCGGGCGTCACCGCGGCGACTCCGTGCATGGTGCACCACCCGATCAGTGCGAACAGGATCGCCTCCTTGCTGTCCACCGGGGCACCGAGCTCATCGGCGAGCACGACCTCGACGCCGGGGAGAGCATCGCGCAGACCCTGCATGATCAGCGGGTTGTGGCATCCGCCCCCGGAGACGGCCAGGAATCGGATACCGGCGGCACGCACGTCCTGAGCCACCGTGCGGACGGTGAGTTCCGTGAGGGTGCGCACGAGGTCGGGGACTGAGATCTCTCGTCCGTCTGCGGTCATGCGATCGATGTGAGCACGCACATAGTCGAGGTGGAAGTGCTCCTTGCCCGTGCTCTTCGGGGCGGGGAGCGCGTAATAGGGGTCGGCGAGGAGCGTGGCCAGCAGCGCCTCGTCGACCGTTCCGGTGCGGGCGATCGCGGCGTCCGCGTCGTACCCGCGCTCGTTCAGGCCTTCCGCCACGACGACGGCGTCGACCAGCGCGTTCGCCGGACCGATGTCATACGCCGAGAGCCCGTCGGCGCCCACCACGGTCATGTTCGCGATGCCGCCGAGATTGACGGCCGCCGAGACGCCCGCTCGGCCACGCAGCAGCAGCTCGTCGAGGAACGACACCAGCGGAGCGCCGTGTCCGCCGGCGGTGATGTCGCGGATGCGCACGTCCGACACGACCGGCGCGCCCACCCGCTCGGCGATCCATGCCGGCTGGCCGATCTGCAGCGTGCCGAGCGCGTGGCCGTCGGCGACCCAGTGGAAGACGGTCTGGCCGTGCGTGCACACGGCATCCACTCCCCCGACCGCGTCGGATGCCGCCGCGGCGACCTCGGCGAAGGCCTGCCCGATCAGAGTGTCGAGCTCGCAGACCTCGGCGAGGGTGGTCGGTGCGGGTGGCAGCGCGGCGACGAGTCGGGCACGGAGGTCTGGCGAGTACGGGATGCTGTCCTCGTGCAGCACCGTGCCGTGCAGCGCGCCCTCGCTCTCCTCGAAATCCACGACCGTGACGTCGATGCCGTCGTGCGAGGTGCCCGAGAGCAGTCCGAGCATGCGCATGTGTGTTCCTTCCGTCGCCTGYTACGAGCGTAAGGCCGATTTGTTAGGGAGGCGAACGGAATCCATGTCGAACCCGTAATACTGCAGAATGCTTGGYGGGAGGGCACCATCGAACCATGCCCGACCCGGACTTCATCCTTGCCCTCATCGTCTCCGACATCGCCATCGTCGCGATACTCGGAACGGGGTTGCTTATCGGTTTCCGAAAGCTCGGCAGGAGCCTTGATGCACTCGAGGCGGATATGGGGGCTGCCCTCGACAGATTGGCGAAGTGCGGCGCTGACGTCAGCGCAGGACGAGCGCCGCGGCGCCGATGAGCGGCCCCTCGTCGCCGAGACCCGAGCGCACGACACGCGTGCGGCGGGAGTACTCGTGCGCCGCGCTCGCGGTGAGGGCCTGCTGCACGAGGTCGATGTAGTCGGCCGAGACCCGCGAGAACCCGCCGCCGATCGCGACCATGTCGAGGTCGACAAGGGTCGCGGCATCCGCCAGCGCTTCGCCGACCGCCTTCGCCGACCGTTCGATGGCCGCGCGGGCGATGGCGTCACCGGCAGCGGCATCCCGCGCCAGGTCTTCACCGGTGGCTCCGGTCCAGCCCTGCTGCTGCGCCCAGGCGGCACTCGCCGGGCCGGAGGCGATCTCCTCGAGCGTGAGTCCGCCCTCGCGGCGCACCTGGCCCAGGTGTCCGGCATTGCCGGTGGCGCCGGGAATGTATGCGCCATTGACGACGAACCCTCCACCGACTCCGGTCGAGACGACGATCGACAGTGAGGCACCGGCATCCTGCGTCGCACCGAGCCACGACTCGGCGAGCGCGAGCGCCCCGCCGTCGTGGCCGAGAATGGTCGGCACCTCGCGGCCGAGCGCAGCGGATGCCGCAGAGCGCACCGATTCCGCGAGCCCGAATCCCCGCGCAAGCGGCATGTTCACCGGCATGATCGCTCCGGCGCCGCGGTCGATCGGGCCGGCACTGCCCGCTCCCGCACCGACGAGTTCCGCGTCAGCGGGGAGCGCAGCCAGAGCATGCGTGACGATCGCGATGACGGCCAGGTCCAGCGATTCGAGCGTCGCCTCGCGTCCGGTCGCCTGACGCGAGCGGCTGCCGTCGACCAGCTCACCGTGCTCGCTCACGAGCGCGGCCTCCATCTTGGTGCCGCCGACGTCGACGGCGAGTGCGTAGCGGGTCACTGGGGGTCGAGTCCGAGGTCGTCGAGGTCGAAGGCCGCGCGCCATTCGAGACCCTCGGCTTCGATCGCGGCCTGAGCGCCGGTCTTGCGGTCGACGATCACGGCGACGGCGACGATCTCGGCGCCCTCCTTGCGCAGCGCCTCGACGGCCTTGAGCGCGGACTGACCCGTGGTCGAGGTGTCCTCGAGCACCACGACGCGCTTGCCCTTGACGTCTGCGCCCTCGATCTGGCGGCCGCGGCCGTGATCCTTCGGCTCCTTGCGCACCACGAAGGCGTCGAGCGGCTTGTCGGCGGCGACCGAGGCGTGCAGCACCGAGTTGGCGATCGGGTCGGCGCCGAGGGTCAGGCCGCCGACCGCCACGACGTCGAGGTCGCCGATCAGGTCGAGCATGATGCGGCCGATCGCGGGAGCGGCGCGGTGGTCGAGGGTGAGCTTGCGCATGTCGACGTAGTACGTCGCCTTCTTGCCGCTCGAGAGCGTGAAGTCTCCGTGGAACACGGCCTCGTCCTTGATCAGGTCGAGGAGGGTCTGGCGGTCAGCGTCGAGTGCGGTCACGGCATCCAGTGTAGGAGGTGGGCCCTAGGCTTGACGCATGCGCTTGGCCACCTGGAACGTCAACTCCATCCGCACCCGCGTCACCCGCACCGTCGAGTTCGCCGTCAGGGAAGACATCGACGTGCTGGCGATGCAGGAGATCAAGTGCAAACCCGAGCAGTTCCCCTATGCTCCGTTCGAGGACGCCGGCTACCACGTCGAGGTGCACGGCCTGAATCAGTGGAACGGCGTCGCGATCGCGAGCCGGCTGCCGATCACCGATGTGCGCACGGCGTTCGACGGCATGCCGGGCTTCGGCAAGGGGCATGAGGGGCCGGATGCTCCGCTCGAGGCTCGCGCCCTGGGTGTGCTCGTCGACGGCGTGCGCGTGTGGAGCCTGTACGTGCCGAACGGCCGCTCGCTCGACGACCCGCACTACGCCTACAAGCTGCATTGGCTCGAAGAGCTGAAGAAGTCGACCGCTGCCGAGCTCTCGGCGAACCCCGATCTGCCGCTCGCCCTGGTGGGCGACTTCAACATCATCCCGTTCGACGCCGACAACGGCGACCCCGACATCGTCGAGGGCGTCTCGACGCACGTCTCGCCGCAGGAGCGCCAGGCCTTCTTCGCGTTCGGCGACGCGGGAGTCACCGACGTCGTGCGCCCGCTGCTCCCTGAGGGCTACACGTACTGGGACTACCAGCGCCTGAAGTTCCCTCGCAACGAGGGCATCCGCATCGACTTCATCCTCGGCTCGAAGACGCTTGCAGAGGCCGTCACCGGCGCATCCATCCACCGGGAAGAGCGCAAGGGCGAGCAGCCCAGCGATCACGTTCCCGTGGTCGTCGAGTTCGACCTCGGCGGTGCCGACGAAGACGACGACGACCTGCCGATGATCTTCTCCTGACTTCCCCGTCGTTGAGCGAGCGAAGCGAGACGAAACGGATGACCCTGCGCCTGATCGCCACGGACCTCGACGGCACTCTGCTGACGTCGGCATCCGAGGTGAGCGTGCGCACGCGCGCGGTGCTCGACGCGGCGCGGGCACGCGGCATCCACGTCGTTCCGGTGACGGCCCGTCAGCCGATCGGCTTGCGCACTCTCGCGGGCGATGCTGGGTTCGACGGCTGGGCGCTGTGCAGCAACGGCGCCTACGCGACCCACCTCGTCGACGGGCGGATGCTGTTCGCCGAAGAGCTTCCGGCAGAGACCATCCGCACCCTGGCCGAGGCGCTGCGCGCCAGCATCCCCGGGCTGCTGTTCGCGAGCGTGCGGGAGGGCGGCGAGACGTTCGTGGCCCAGCACGGCTACTCCGAGATCGCCGACCTCGCCGACCACAAACGCGATCCTCGCACGATGGGCGGCGTCGCCCTCGACCACGTGCTCGCCGCACCGAGCCTCAAGTTGGTGATCCGGCATCCCGAGCTCGCCCCGACAGCGCTGTTCGACGCACTGTGCGCGCTCGAACTCACCGGCTTCGAGGCGACGCTGTCAGGCGCCCCGTTCCTCGAGGTCATGGCCGACGGCGTCACCAAGGCCACGGGGCTGGCTCGCCTCTGCGAGCACCTGGAGATCGAACGCCGCGACGTCATCGCCTTCGGCGATGCCCTCAACGACGTCGAGATGCTGCGCTGGGCGGGCCACGGCGTCGCGATGGCCGGCGCGGCGGACGTCGTGCACGATGCCGCGGACGAGACGACCACCTCGAACGACGACGACGGGGTGGCGAGGGTGATCGAGCGGGTGATCGGGATCGGCTGACCGGACATGACACGAGAGCCCGGCAGCTTCCGCGGAAGCTGCCGGGCCCTCGTCAGCATTCGGGTCAGTTCTGTGCGCGTCGACGACGGACAAGCAGCATGCCGGCGAGCAGCAGGCCGGATGCCATCATCACCGCGAACGCCGGCGCATCGGCGCCAGTGCTGGCCAATGGTGCGCCGGCCCCTGTCACCGCCCCCGTGACCGTGGCTCCTGGTGCCGCAGTCACCAGCAGCGGCGCACTCGCCACGACCTCCGACTGCGCGTTCAACGCCACGAGCGTGTGCGTTCCGGGCGACGTGCTCGCAGGGACGCGGAAGGTACCCGTCAACGCGCCGCTCGCATCGGCGGTCAGAGTTCCCAGCGCTTGAGGAGCCGAGTGCAACTCGAATGCGATCTTCGCGCCAGGGGCGAACCCCGTGCCCGAGACGTCGATGTCGCTGCCGGCCCGGATCGACCCCGTTGCGAGCGCGAGTGCCGGCTCCGGCTCCGGCTCCGGCTCCGGCTCCGGCTTCGTGATGGGCACGAGCGTGAAGTCGATGCCGCCCACTGTCGTGGACGCTGCCGCCGTCACGGGAGTCGCGAGATCCGCCGTCTCGACGCCGTCGTAGAACTGCGGCTTCGCCGTCGTCGGGCTGTCGTTGTAGAAGATCACGGATGCCTTGAAGATGTACGTTCCCGCCGGGATGTTGAGCGTGTATGACCCCGTCTGCCAGTCGGCGATCACATATCCGACACGCTCATCGCCATCCCAGGCTTCGACGAGCATCTCGCGGCCCTCCGAGCTCACCATCGTGACGGTGCCGGTGATTGTCGCTGCTGAGTCGAGCTGAGCGTCGGTGCCTGTGATGTCGTCGCCAGATTCGACGACCACTGGAGTCGCAGCCTCCTCGGTGGCGGCATCCTCCCAGTACTCGTCGAGCAGGCCGGAATCGAATGCGTCGAAGTGCACGACATAGGTCCCCGGTGCGACGGCCGCTCGATAGCTCCCGTCACCGTTGATCGAGACGACTCGCATGTCCCGGTCGACGCCGCTGACCATGACAGAACCGAAAGCGGGAGTCCCGTCGGCGCTCTTCGTCACGGTGCCGCTGATGTAGCCGACGGAGTCGAGCGCGGCATCCACGTTCATGATCGCCTGCGCCCCGGTGATCGTGACGGGCGTCGCTGTGTCCCAGCTGTATGCGTTGCTCCAGTATTCCGAGACGAGCTCCGGGTCAGGCGAGCCGAAACGTACGCGGTACGCGCCCGCAGGAAGTCCGCCGAGACGGTACTCTCCCGCGGTGTCCGCTTGCGTGGACGCGACGATCTCGTTGTTCGCGTTGAGCGCCGAGACGTCAGCCCCCGCAACCGGGGAACCATCCTGCGCTCGCGTGACGACTCCCTCGATGGCGCCTCCGGCACGCAGCGAAGCGTCGATGTCGGTGACCGACGCGCCGCCCGTGATGGCGACAGGCGTGGCGGCTGAGAAGTCCGTCACGCCTTGCCAGTACTCGCGCATGAGGTCCGTTCCTCCTCCCGCGAAGAAGGACACGACGTAAGAATCGTCCGCGAGTCCACTCACGGTGTAGTCGCCGTTCGCGTCGGTGAGGGCCGACGGGGTCACCCACCCACTCCCGGTCAGCGACACGCTGACGCCTGAGATCGGAGCCCCGTCGTCTTCGCGCGTCACTGTGCCGCTGATCGTTCCTGTGCCTTGTGGCACGGGCGGCGGCGGCGGAATCACTGCGGGGGTCGGTATCAGCGCCGGTGCCGATGCAGATGCCGGTGCGTCCTCGACGACGGCCGGGGCAGGTGCCGTATCGACGTCGACGTCGTCGGCGATGCCCTCGAGCGGGTCGGCGGTCTCGTCGGCGGCCGCAGCCAGCACGTCCGCGACCGCGCCCGTCGGGGGATCGTCCTCCACCGCTCCCGCTGCCGTCGCTCCCCCGAGTGCGAGGGCGATCGCCGCCACCCCACCCAGGACTGCATGAATCAGAGCGCGTCGTTGCGCCATAGTCCCACCCTCCGACGGAGGTCGAGCGCGCCGTGAGTGAACCCTGCGCCCGACCTCGGAACCGCTGCCGATGCGGCCGCGTTGGGTTGAAGTTATCCGATCACAGCACAGGAGGGAACAAGCGGGGCGATATTTCGATTCAGTCCTCGAACGTCCCGACCTCCGGCACCCGATCCGTTCGTCCGTAGCGCAGCAGCATCACGCCGCTGTCGTCGACGGCCGGCGGCTCGAGCAGGCGCAGCACCGACGGCATGGCACCGTCGTCGAACACCTTCTTGCCCGTGCCGAGCAGGATCGGATACACCCACAGGTTCAGCTCGTCGAACAGCCCGTCGGCGAGCAGCGAGTGCACGAAGTCGATGCTGCCGATCACGTGCACCTCGTCGTGCTGTGCTCTCAGTTCGGCGATCTCGGCGGCGAGATCGTCCCCGACGCGGTGACTGTTCTGCCACGCGAGTGCGATGTCGGGGTTCCGCGACGCGACATACTTCGGCACCCGGTCGAAGAGCCTGCCGATCTCCCCCGACGGGCCTTCCGTGTGATGCGGCCAGTACGACGCGAAGATGTCGTAGGTGCGGCGGCCGAGCAGCAGGGCGTCGAGCCGCTGCATCCCCTGCGAGACGGTCTCTCCCATGCCCGACGACGGATACCCCGCCTGCCAGCCGCTGAATTCGAACCCTCCGGACGGATCCTCGTCGGTGCCGCCCGGGCCCTGGGCGACGCCGTCGAGGGTCATGAAGAGGTCGATCAGGATGCGTCCGGTCATCAGAGTGCTCCTTCGCACAAGAGGGCGGCGATGTTCCCAGTATGCGCTCGTGCGATGCCGTCGCGCCGTCTACCCTTCTGCACCCCAGCGACCGAGCTGCTCGATCGCCTCGCGCAGCGCGAGACCACGATCAGTGAGCGCGTAGGCACGCGTGTTGTGCCGCAGCGGCAGTCGACTCAAGACCCCGGCCGCTTCGAGCTCGCGCAGACGGGTCGCGAGGATGTTGGTCGGCACCCCGAGCTCACGCTGCAGGTCGCCGTATCTCTGCGGCCCAGCGAGCAGCTGCTCGACGATGAGCAGCGCCCACCGGGCGCCGACGATGTCGAGGGCGGCAGCGAGGTCGCTCACGCGTTCTGATCGGAATCCGACTTCATCCAGAACGGCGAGTAGTGATACCCGTCGGGGTCGTCGAACTGGCGCTGATACATGAACGAGTAGTCGTCGGTGTCGCCGATCCTGCCACCGGCGGCAGCGGCACGCTCGACGAGCTCATCGACGGCCTCGCGGCTGCCGAGATCGAACGAGACCGTCACCTTCGACGGCGTATCGGGTCCACCGATCACGTCCTCGGTGCCGCCGACGCTCGCATACATCTCGCGGCTGCCGAGCATGACGTACTGCTCGGGCGCGATCGCGAAGCACGACACATTGTGATCGGACATCTCGGCATTGAGGGTCCAGCCGAGAGCGGTGTAGAAGGCGGTGGCCCGGTCGACGCTCTCGACGGGGCAGGTGATGAAGATGCTCATGCGCCCACACTTGCAAAATACAAGTAACACGTCAAGAGGTCTCCGCGGCGAGCACACGATCCCCCGTGCGGGGGATGCCACCGCATCCGCCCCGGCTCTACGGTGGGGGGATGCCTGCAGCGCCGTTCACCCGCATCCCCAGCGTCCGCGAGCAGCGCGGCGATATCGTGCTCGCTGCGGTCATGTTCGTCGGCGCCGTTCTGAGCGCCGCACTCTCGACGGTGGCCGAGATCTACGGCGACACCAGGGCAGAGCCGTGGACCGCGCTGGTCTACGCGGTCGCCGTCACCGCTCCGCTCGCCGTGCGCCGGCGCTGGCCCGCCCCGGTCGCCGTCGCCATCTCGCTCGCGTACTTCCTCGCGATCACGTTTCAGGTGCCCGAGATCTACGTCGGCAACATCGCGATGTTCGTGTCGCTGTACACGGTGGGCGCGTGGATGAACAACCGCAGAGCCGCGATGATCGTGCGCGTCTCGATCATCGTCGGCATGTTCGTCTGGCTGATCATCACGATGTACCGACAGGCGATCGAAGAGGCCGACAAGGCCGAGGTCGCGGCGGGCCTCCTCTCGCCCTATCTCGCCTTCATGCTCATCCAGCTGCTGCTGAACGTGCTGTACTTCGGCGGTGCCTACTACTTCGGGGAGCGCTCGTGGCACGCCGCACAGGAGCGAGCGGTGCTGGAGCAGCGCACGGCCGAGCTCGAGAAGGAGCGCGAGGTCACCGCTGCCCAGGCCGTCGCGCTCGACCGCGTGCGCATCGCCCGAGAGCTGCACGACGTCGTCGCCCACCATGTGTCGGTGATGGGCGTGCAGGCGGGAGCCGCCCGGCTCGTGATCGATCAGGATCCGGAGAAGTCCAAGAGCATCCTCACGGGGATCGAGGCATCGGCGCGTGATGCGATCCACGAGCTGCGGCAGCTGCTCGAGACCCTCCGCACCCCTGGCGGCGAGACGACGGATGTCGCATCGACGGTGACGCTCGACGACATCCGCTCGCTCGTCGAGGCGTCGACGGAAGCGGGCCTGCCCACGCACTACGTCGTGATCGGCGAGCCGGTGCCCGTGCCCTCGATCGTCGCCGTGAATCTGTATCGCATCGCCCAGGAGTCGCTCACGAACGCCCGCCGTCACGCCGGCGTCGGCGCCACCGCCGATGTGCGCGTGCGTTACGACGACGACGGCGTCGAGGTCGAGATCGTCAACACCGGCCGCGCAGTGGCCGTGCTGCGCCCCGGGCTCGGCCAGCTCGGCATGCGCGAGCGCGCCGCCGCATCCGGGGGCACGCTCGACGTCGCTCCGCGTGCGGCGGGAGGGCTGCGCGTGCGGGCACGCGTTCCCCTGACCGGCGACGGCAGCCAGACCGAGCCCACGGCCCCTACCGCCCCCGCGGCGCCCACCGAGACGTTGATCGAGACGAGCACCACCTCATGAGCCAGACCGATGCGCCGATCCGAGTCCTGCTCGTCGACGATCATGCGATGCTGCGAGCAGGATTCCGGACCATCCTCGACACGCAACCCGACATCACGGTGGTCGGCGAGGCGGCAACCGGCGCCGAGGCGGTCGCCCAGGCGTCTGCCCTGCGCCCCGACGTGATCACGATGGACGTGCAGATGCCCGACATGGACGGCATCGAGGCCACCAGGCGGATCGTCGCCGACGCGGGCGTCGGAGCGGCCATCGCGATCGTGACGACGTTCGACCGCGACGACTACCTCTACCAGGCGCTGGATGCCGGAGCGAGCGGCTTCCTGCTCAAGAACGCCGGTGCGGAGGATCTCATCGCGGCGGTCCGGGCTCTCGCAGCGGGCGACGGGATGCTGGCGCCCGAGGTCACGCGTCGGGTGCTGGCTCGATTCACGACAGCATCCTCTCGGGCATCCGGCCCGGCATCCGCTTCGGCATCCGCCGGGGAATCGACGCCGACCGCCGCGCCGTCACAGGTCGCCCCGACCGTGCTCCTCGACCCGCTCACCGAGCGCGAGGCCGAGGTGCTGGTGCTGCTGGCCGACGCCCGCAGCAACGCCGAGATCGCCGGCGCCCTGTTCATCGGAGAGGCCACCGTGAAGACCCACGTCTCGCGGATCCTGCAGAAGCTCGGTGCGCGTGATCGCGTGCAGGCCGTGGTGCTCGCGCACCGGATGGGACTCACGTAACGCCGACCCCGATACCCTCGGATCCATGACCACCGCCGCACCTCTGTCTCGACCGATCCTGGCCGGGGTGGTCACCGCACTGGTCGGATTCACGAGTTCGTTCGCCGTCGTGCTCACGGGTCTCGGCGCCGTCGGCGCCACACCTGCGCAGGCGGCCAGCGGACTGCTCGCCGTCAGCCTCACTATGGGACTCGCCTGCATCGTGCTCGCCTGGCGGTATCGGATGCCGATCACCGTCGCCTGGTCGACCCCCGGCGCCGCACTCCTCGCCGCGACCGGAGTGGTCGACGGCGGATGGCCTGCCGCCGTCGGCGCGTTCCTCGTCGCGTCCGCGCTCATCCTGCTCACGGCGCTCTGGCCGGCGCTCGGTGCGCTGATCGCCCGCATCCCGCCGTCCATCGCGCAGGCGATGCTCGCCGGAGTGCTGCTGCCACTGTGTCTCGCGCCGATCACCGGCCTCGTTGCGAACCCGTGGGGCGTGGTTCCGGTCGTGCTGACGTGGCTGGTGTTCGCACGCCTCGCGCCGCGGTGGGCCGTCCCCCTCGCCTTCGTCGCCGCAGCGATCGTGGTGGCCGTCTCGCTGATCCAGGAGCGCTCAGCAGTCGACGCCGGACTCCTCGTGCCCCGGCTCGAACTCACCGCCCCCACCTTCACGGTCGGCGCTCTCGTCGGTCTGGCTCTGCCGCTGTTCATCGTCACGATGGCCTCGCAGAACGTCCCCGGCATCGCCATCATGCGCAGCTTCGGCTACGAGGTCCCCTGGCGTCCTGCGATGCTCGTGACGGGTGTCGGAACGGCGGTCGGCGCGACCGCCGGCGGCCACGCCATCAATCTCGCGGCGATCAGCGCCGCCCTCGCCGCCTCGCCCGACGCCGACCCCGATCCGAAGCGCCGTTGGGTCGCCGGGGTCTCGACCGGAGTCTCGTACCTGCTGCTCGGCGGGTTCTCGGCGGCCTTCGCCACGCTCGTGCTCCTGGCCCCCGAGGCGGTGATCCCTGCGGTGGCAGGTCTCGCGCTGTTCGCCGCCTTCGGGTCGTCCGTGCAGCAGGCGATCGACGACCCGGGCGAGCGCATCCCCGCGGTCGTGACCTTCCTTGTCGCGGCCTCCGGCATCGCGGTGCTGGGAGTCAGCGCCGCCTTCTGGGCTCTCGTCGCGGGCCTCGTCGTGCGCACGGCGCTGCATGCCGGGCGCCGCTGACCCCGGCCAGCACTGGCACCGGCCAGCACTGACACCGGCCAGCACTGGCACCGCACGGCGCCGGCACCTCACGGAACGCCCTCGGCTACCGTGGACGCGTGACAGTTCCCACGCCTGCTCCTGTGCCGTCGGCCGGTGCGCCAGTCGGATACTTCGACGCACGTGCACTGCTCGACCCGGTGAATCCCGCCGAGGTCGACGCCTTCGCCCGAGCGCAGCGCGCGGCGAACCCCACGCCGGCCGGTCGGATCGTCGCGTGGGTGGTCGCGGGGTTCGCCCTGCTGTGCGTGGTGCCGGTCCTCGCGATCATGATCCTGGGCCTGGGCTATGCGATCGGTCGTGAGACGGGGGTCGCGGTCGCCGCTCTCCTCGGACTGATGCTGCTCGCGGGCCTCGTCATCGGGATCGTGATGCTGGTGCGTCGCAGCATCCGTCTGCGCAATCTCACCCGATTCCGCCTCGCGCGCTTCGCCGGGGCGAACGCGATGAGCTACATCGAGCGGATCGACGACCCGCCGTTGCCCGGCATGATCTTCTCGTCGGGGTCGAGCCGCATGTCTACCGACGTGCTGCGAGGGGTCGAACCGCGCTTCGTCGAGTTCGGCAACTACCAGTACACGACCAGCAACGGCAAGCAGTCGACGACCCACCGCTGGGGATACGTCGCGGTGAAGCTCGACGTGCCGCTGCCGAACATCGTGCTCGACGCGCTCGGCAACAACACTCTCGGCAGCACGCTCGCGGCCGCGTTCAGCAGCGACCAGCGGCTCTCGCTCGAGGGCGACTTCGACCGGTACTTCTCGTTGTACTGCCCGACCGGATACGAGGTCGACGCCCTGTATCTGTTCACCCCCGACGTCATGGCGCGGTTCATCGACCACGCGGCGCAGCTCGACGTCGAGATCGTCGACGACTGGCTCTTCCTCTATGCGCGCCGCAACCTGTCGACGCTCGACCCCGCGACCTGGGCCTGGCTCTTCGGCGCGGTCGGGGCGCTGCTCACCAAGCTCGATCAGTGGGCGCGCTGGCGCGACGACAGGCTGCGGCTCGCGGCGCAGCATCCGTCCCTCCCGACCTACGGCGCCCCGGCTCCGGCGCCTGCCGGAGCACCCGCCTTGCCGTTCGCCGCTCCGGCGGGGATGCTGACCCCTCCGCCCATCGGCGTCGCCCCGCCCGGTCAGCGCCTCAGGCGACGGAGTCCCTGGCTGATCGTCGGGATCATCCTGGGGATCACGTTCGTCGTGACCGCGGCGCCGTTCGCGCTCGGGATCTTCTCGGTGCTGTTCCTGCGCTGAGCACTTCGCTCTCCCGCCCGCGCTTCACCGCTCTCCCCCGCACGGCTGACGACTGCCCACGGGGGAAATCGCAGATCCCCCGCACGGATCCGCCGCAGGGGGGATGCCGAGGCCGATCACCGCGCCATAGCGTGAGGGCATGCGATGCACTGAGCGAACGGAGTAAGTCGAAGTGACCACAGGAAAGCTCGTACTCACCGGCATCACCAAGAGCTACGGCTCTCGGCGCGTGCTCGACGACGTCTCGTTCGAGGTGTCCCCCGGGCGCCTCACCGGGTTCGTCGGCGGCAACGGCGCCGGCAAGACCACGACGATGCGCATCGTGCTGGGCCTGCTCGGCTCCGACGGAGGACGCGTCGAACTCGACGGCGTCGCCCTGACCAGCGCAGACCGCCGTCTCTTCGGCTACATGCCCGAGGAGCGTGGCCTGTACCCCAAGATGAAGGTGCTCGAGCAGATCGTGTACCTCGCCCGACTGCACGGGATGAGCAAGGCGGATGCCACGGCACGGGCGACCGCGCTGCTCACCGAACTCGGGCTCGAGGAGCGCCTCGACGACACGATCGAATCGCTGTCGCTCGGCAACCAGCAGCGCGCGCAGATCGCCGCAGCGCTCGTGCACGACCCCGAGGTGCTGATCCTCGACGAGCCGTTCTCGGGCCTCGACCCGCTCGCCGTCGACGTCGTCGCGTCGGTGCTGCAGGCGAGCGCCGCCAAGGGTGCGTCGATCCTGTTCTCGTCTCACCAGCTCGACGTCGTCGAGCGGCTCTGCGACGACCTCGTGATCCTCGCCGGAGGCACGATCCGCGCGTCCGGCTCCCGTGACGGGCTGCGCGCGCAGCACGCCGGCAACCGGTACGAGCTCGTCTCGGCAGGGGATGCCGGATGGCTGCGCGCCGAACCCGGCGTCACCGTCGTCGACTTCGAGGGCGGCTACGCCCTGTTCGACGCCGACGACGTCGACACCGCCCAGCGCGTCCTGCGCACCGCCGTCGACCGCGGCGATGTCGCGAGCTTCGCGCCCAAKCATCCGTCCCTCGCCCAGATCTTCAAGGAGGTCATCCAGTGAGCACCTCGAACACCACCGGCTCGCCGTCGCAGGCATCGCTGATCTGGCTCGTCGCCGAGCGGGAGATCGGATCGAAGCTGCGCAGCAAGGCCTTCCTGATCTCGACCGGCATCCTGCTGTTCCTCGCTCTCGCCGCCATCGTGATCGGCGGCTTCGCGAGCAAGAACACCGACGCGATGCCCGTGGCCGTGACCTCTGAGACCGCATCCGTGGTGTCTGCCCTGCCCGACCTCGAGATCACGGAGGTGGCCGACCAGGCCGCGGCCGAAGAGCTCGTGCGCTCGGAGAAGGTCGATGCCGCGGTCGTCCCCGGCGAGGGCCCGACCGGGGTCACGATCGTCGCCCTCAAGGACGCGCCCACCGGTCTCGTGTCTGCGCTCTCGCAGGCTCCGGACATCGAGATCCTCGAACCCGCGACGACGAACCCGCTGCTGCGGTACTTCATCGCGATCGCATTCGGCGCCGTGTTCATGGGTGCGGCCGCGACCTTCGGCGGCACGATCGCGCAGAGCGTCGTCGAAGAGAAGCAGACCCGCGTCGTCGAGATCCTGCTGTCGACCATCTCGGCCCGCACCCTGCTCGCCGGCAAGGTGATCGGCAACACGATCCTCGCGATGGGGCAGATCCTCGCCCTGGCGGCGGTCGCGACGATAGGGCTCATAGCGACGGGTCAACGCGAGGTGCTGTCGACCCTCGGCGCCCCCATCATCTGGTTCGCGGTGTTCTTCCTGTTCGGGTTCATCCTGCTCGCGGCCCTGTTCGCCGCCGCCGCATCGATGGTGTCGCGTCAGGAGGACATCGGCTCGACCACGACTCCGATCACGATGCTGATCATGGCGCCGTACGTGCTCGTGATCGTCTTCAACGACAACCCGCTGGTGCTGACGATCATGTCGTACGTGCCGTTCTCGGCTCCGGTCGGCATGCCGATGCGGCTCTTCGTGGGCGAGGCGCAGTGGTGGGAGCCGCTGCTCAGCCTAGTGATCCTGCTGGCCAGCTGTGTCGCGGCGATCGTGATCGGCGCGAAGATCTACGAGAACTCGCTGCTGCGCATGGGTTCGCGGGTCAAGCTGGGCGAGGCGCTGCGCGGCTGATCACAGCCCCGCCCCGGACGCCCGCTCCGACGACGAGGCCCCACCCYGCAGAYRTCTGCGGGGTGGGGCCTCGTCGTTCAGATGGTCACGGACCGGTTCAGATCAGGCCGTCCGACAGGGTGGTGGGGTTGCCGAACCGGTGGTTGGTGATCGACACGGCCTGCTCGTGCAGGAACGGCAGCATCTCGACGCGACCGGCACCCGTGACCGCATGCGACCAGACGGCGACATCGGGCGTGCCGCCGAGCGCCTCGAACAGCGCAGCCGCATCGCCGCCGACGAGACGCACGCGCTGCCAGCTGTGCTCGGCCTTCGCCGCCGCCTTCGCGTAGCGCTTGACCCAGGCGGCGTCGTTCTCGAGCTTCGGAGTCACGCCCTGGGCGCGCAGCGCCTTCTCGACCCGCGAGGGCAGGGCCGATGCGGACACCGTGAACGGGCTGCCGCTGCGCAGGGCCGCGGCGATCACGCGGATGCCGTCGGCGAGCGGTGCGTCCTCGGCGATGCGCACGTCGACGGCGACCGGGCGGTACCGGAACACGTTGCGCTCGACGCCGAGACCCGACTTGTCGCTCACGGCGCCGAACTCGTCGACCCAGGCGCGCTCGTCGGAGGCGGCGGCACGGTGCAGCCACTCGATCTCGACGGCGCCGAGGTCGGAGCCGGCCGCGGCGAGCACCGCCTCGACCGAGGGGTTCACCGCAGCCCCGGGAGCCGCGGCGGGGAGCTCGGCCGGAGCCCACTCGCCGAGACCGAACAGGTAGTTCGGGCCTCCGGCCTTGGCGCCGGCGCCGACTGCCGACCGCTTCCAGCCGCCGAACGGCTGGCGCTGCACGATCGCGCCGGTGATGCCGCGGTTGACATAGAGGTTGCCGGCCTCGACGCGGTCGAGCCAGGTGGCGACCTCGTCGGAGTCGAGTGAGTGGATGCCGGCGGTGAGGCCGTAGTCCACGGCGTTCTGCAGGCGGATCGCCTCGTCGAGGTCCTTGGCGTGCATGATCCCGAGCACCGGCCCGAAGAACTCGGTCAGGTGGGTCGTCGAACCGGGGGCGACGCCGATCTTGACGCCCGGCGTCCACTGCGTGCCCTCGTCGTCGAGCTTCTTCGGCTCGACGAGCCAGCGCTCGCCCTTCTCGAGGGTCGTCAGCGCGGTGAGCAGCTTGCCGTTCGCCGGCTCGATGATCGGACCCATCTGCGTGGCGGGGTCTTCGGGCAGTCCGACGCGCATCGAGGTGACCGCATCGACGAGCTGACGCTCGAACCGCTGCGAGTCGGCGACCGAGCCGACGAGGATCGCGAGCGATGCGGCCGAGCACTTCTGCCCGGCGTGGCCGAATGCACTGCGGGCCACATCGGCGGCCGCCAGGTCGAGGTCGGCCGAGGGCGTGACGATGATCGCGTTCTTGCCGCTCGTCTCGGCGAGCAGCGGCAGGTCGGAGCGGAACGAGCGGAACAGCTGCGCCGTCTCGTATGCACCGGTGAGGATCACGCGGTCGACCTCGGGGCTGGCGACGAGGCGGGTGCCGAGGTCGCGGTTCGCGAGATCCACCAGTGCGAGAAGGTCGCGCGGAACGCCCGCGGCCCACAGCGCCTCGACCATGACCGCGCCGCAGCGCTGCGTCAGCTTGGCCGGCTTGATGATCACACCGGAGCCGGAGGCGAGACCCGCGAGCACGCCACCGGCGGGGATCGCGACCGGGAAGTTCCACGGCGGGGTGACGACGGTCACCTTCGACGGCACGAACTCGGCGCCCGAGATGTTCTCGAGGTCGAGGGCGCGCTCGGCGTAGTAGTGCGCGAAGTCGATCGCCTCGGAGACCTCGGGGTCGGCCTCGGCGATGGTCTTGCCCGCCTCGTGCGCCATGATCTCGATCAGCTGACCACGGCGGGCGGCGAGCTCATCACCCGCGCGGTGCAGCACGGCGGCACGCTCGGCGGCAGGAAGCGCCGCCCATCGAGCGGCGGCGGCGGATGCGGCGGCGAAGATCCCGTCGAGCTCGTCGGTCGTCTCGACCTTGGCCAGGGCGATCGAGTCCAGACCCAGCGTCGAATCGACCGAGCGCTGCAGGATCTCACGACCCCAGGTGCGGTTCACGGCGATCGCCGGGTCGCTGTCGGGCTGGTTCTCGAAGCCGGTGGTGACGGCCGCGCCCGCACCGGCAGCCGCCTCAGCGGCGCGGTCCTGCACGCGGTTCGACGAGGGCACCGAGCGGTCGGCCTCGAGGCCGGCGAGCGAACGCTCGAACCGCTCGCGCTCCCGGGTGAGCAGCGCCGGGTCGGAGGCCAGCTCGAACACGGCAGACATGAAGTTCTCGGGGCTGGCGTTCTCTTCGAGGCGACGCACGAGGTAGGCGATGGCCACGTCGAACTCGGCCGGGTTCACGACGGGTGTGTAGAGCAGCAGCTGACCGACGTCCTTGCGCACGGCCTCCGCCTGGCCGGTCGCCATGCCCAGGAGCATCTCGTATTCGACGGCGTCCGTCACGCCACGCGCCTGCGCGAGCAGCCACGTGTAGGCGATGTCGAACAGGTTGTGGCCTGCGACGCCGATGCGCACGGCATCCAGTCGCTCGGGAGTCATCGACCAGTCGAGCACGCGCTTGTAGTTCGTGTCGGAGTCCTGCTTGGTGCCATAGGTCGCCAGCGGCCAGCCGTGCACCTTCGAGTCGACCTCTTCCATCGCCAGGTTCGCGCCCTTGACGACGCGGACCTTGATGGGCGCTCCGCCCTTCGCGCGCCGGGCGGCGGCCCACTCCTGCAGGTGCTGCATCGCGCCGAGCGCGTCGGGCAGATAGGCCTGCAGCACGATGCCGGCCTCGAGCTTCTCGAGACCCGGCTGGTCGAGGATGCTGGTGAACGCCGCGATCGTCAGGTCGAGGTCGCGGAACTCCTCCATGTCGAGGTTGATGAACTTCGTCTTGCCTGCGGCCTCCGAGGTCGCCGCGAGCTCGTAGAGCGGGGTGAGCTTCTCGACGACGTCGGCCACGGCCTCGTCGAACGACCACATCGACAGCTGGCTGACGACGCTCGAGACCTTGATCGACACGTAGTCGACGTCCTTGCGGGCGAGGAAGTCGTAGGTGCCCTGCAGGCGACGACCGGCCTCGCGCTCACCGAGCACGGCCTCGCCGAGGAGGTTGAGATTGAGGCGGTTGCCGCTCTTGCGCAGCTTCGTGATCGCGGGGCCGAGCTTCGACGGGGTCGCGTCGAGCACGAGGTGTCCGACCATGGCGCGCAGCACGCGCCGCGAGATCGGCACCACGACGCCGGGGAGCTTCGGCGCCCAGAACCCGCCCGTCTTGATGGCGGCACGCAGGTATCCGGGCAGCAGCGAGGGGGTGATCTCCGAGAGGTCGGCGAGCGCACGGCCCGCGACGCTGAGATCTTCGGGGCGCATCACGCCGTCGACGAAGCCGACGGTGAACGCGAGTCCGTTCGGGTCCTTGAGGACCTCCGACAGGCGCTGGGCTGCGGGCTCGACGGGGTGGGTCTCGCTCTCGGCGAGCCAGCGCTGCACGAGGGCGGCGACCTCTTCCGTGCGGGGGGTGGCGCCGCGGGAGGTGGCGTCGGGGGTGGTGGTGTCGGCGGCGACAGTCATCGGGGAACCTTCCAGGGGGATCGCACACCCGGGTACGTGTGCGGCTCGATCATTGTCAGGCGCGCGAGTAGGCTACGTCTATCAACCGATTCGCGAGCATTCTGTTCATTCAGAGTGAACGATTCGAACCACTCGGAAAGGGAGCGGATGCTCGACGTCAACCGACTGCGGATGCTGGTCGAACTGTCGCGTCGAGGAACCCTCTCAGCCGTCGCCGACGCGCTCTCCTACAGCAAGGCCTCGGTGTCTCAGCAGCTCAGCGCGCTCGAACGAGACGTGGGAGTCCCGCTGCTCCGCCGCGTCGGGCGAGGCGTGCAGTTCACCCCGCAGGGCAACGTGCTCGTGGGTGAGGCCATCGGCATCCTCGATCAGCTCGAGCACGCCGAGGTCGCCGTCGCCGAGTCGCTGACGGAGGTGACCGGAACGGTGCACATCGCCGTCTTCCAGTCCACGGCGCACTCCCTGCTGCCCGGCGCGCTCAACACGCTGCGTGAGCAGCATCCCGCGCTCCGCGTCGAGGTGACCGAGAGCGACCCCGAGACCGGACTCGTGGGCGTCTCGAGCCGCGACTTCGATCTGATCCTCGCCGAGCAGTACCCCGGTCGCACCCGCCCGATCCACGCCGACCTCGACCGGGTGGTGCTCGTGCACGACTCGATCGCGCTCGCCCGGCGCCCGGGCACGCCGGAGTCCGCCGCTGCCACAGCCACCGCTGTCACAGCCGCCGCTGTCACAGCCGCCGATGCCACTGCGGCGCTGTGGTCGACGAGAGACGAGCCGTGGGTGCTCGAGCCCGCAGGCACAGCGTCGCGAGCCTGGGCCGAGCAGCTTTGCCGCACGGCCGGCTTCGAACCCGACGTGCGCTTCGAGGTCGCCGACCTCACCGCGCACGTGCGCCTCATCCGCGCGGGCCTCGCCGTCGGTCTGCTGCCCGAGCTCGTGTGGGCCGGCGAGGCGCCCACCGTGGCGCTCACGCCCTTGCCCGATGAGCCGCGTCGGGAGATCTTCTCGTCGGCTCGCCGGGTGTCGGCCGCCGCCCCGTCGATCCGCGCGGTGCGCCGCGCACTGGCATCCGCCGCATCCCGCAACCTGCTGGACTGAGCCGACGAAGAGTCGGGCACGGTCGGGCGCGCGCGGGGCGCGACGTCAGGTCGTCTACAGGGTCGCTGCGTGATCGGGCACGAATGCGTGCTCGTCGATCGGCGGGCGCGGAGCTCCGGACGCCGCGGGACGATCGGGAAAGTGGACCTCTTCGGGGTCGAGCCGGCGATAGGGGATCTGGCTCAGAAGGTGGTGGATGGTGTTGAGCCTGGCGGCCTTCTTGTCGTCGCTGTCGATCGACCACCAGGGCGCTCTCTCGCGATCGGTGACGTCGAACATCGCGTCCTTGGCCTGGGAGTAGTCCTCCCAGCGGGAGATGGAGGCCAGGTCGGTGTCTGAGAGCTTCCAGCGTCGCATCGGGTCGTTCAGGCGCGATCGGAATCTCTTCTCCTGCTCGATGTCGGATACGGAGTACCAGTACTTCAGCAGGATGATCCCGTCGTCGACGAGCATCTGCTCGACGACGGGAACCTGCGCGAGGAAGCGATCGTATTCCTCGTCGGTGCAGTAGCCCATCACCTTCTCGACGCCGGCGCGGTTGTACCATGAGCGATCCATCAGCACGATCTCGCCCTTGGTGGGCAGCCGTTCGATGTACCGCTGGAAGTACCACTGCCCCTTCTCGCGCTCGGACGGCTGCGGCAGGGCGACCACCCGGGCGTGCCGTGGGTTGAGGTACTGCATCACACGCTTGATCGCACCGCCTTTGCCCGCAGCATCGCGGCCCTCGAAGATCACCAGAATCCGCGCGTCGGCCGCGATGACCCACTGCTGCATGCTGACGAGCTCGATCTGCAGGCGCCGCAACTCCTTCTCATAGAGCTTCTTGTCGATGCGAGCGTGCTTCTGCTTCTTCTTCTTGTCATGGGTCTTGCTGGCCATCTTGTTCTTCCGTCCGTGGCGTGGGTGAAGGGCGGCCGCCCACGCCCGATCTCGAGAGACAACCAGACCTCGGTCGACCGGAGAAGCCCCTTGCTTTCGGGCAGCGCAGCGGATCGCGCGCCGAACACGGACGCCGCGATGCCCGGTGACAGACGAGCTGGACGTCACGCGGCGTCATCGGGAATATGCATTCACATGCATCTGTTGAGATCCTCGTACCCGGACGAAGGAGTCCGATCGATTCCTTCTGAAAGGCACTTCTGTGAGCACTCCCGTGATCGACCGCACCGCCCCCACCGAGCACCCCGTCCTCGACGTCCTCGCCGGGCGCTGGAGCCCGCGCGCGTACGACGCCGAGAACTCGATCGACGACGCCAAGCTGAACGCCGCCCTCGAGGCCGCTCGCTGGTCGCCCTCCGCCTACAATCTGCAGCCGTGGCGCTTCATCGTCGCTCGGCGCGGCACCGCTCTGTTCGACCAGGTCGTCGACTCCCTGGTCGAGTTCAACCAGCTCTGGGC
This sequence comes from Microbacterium sp. LjRoot205, assembly GCF_056175745.1. NCBI lineage: Bacteria > Bacillati > Actinomycetota > Actinomycetes > Micrococcales > Microbacteriaceae > Microbacterium > Microbacterium sp. LjRoot205. Next base: position 192,713 of record NZ_JBGFFH010000005.1, read on the forward strand.
CTCGAAGGCCTCGGCTCTGATCGTCGCGATCGCCGAGACCGAGTCCGAAGACGGCAAGGCCATCAGTCACGCCGTCTACGACCTCGGCCAGGCCGTGGCGCACTTCTCGGTGCAGGCCCACCACGAGGGTCTCCTCGTGCACCAGATGAGCGGTTTCGACCCCGAGGCCGTCCGCGAGTTCGCCGACCTGTCGCCGCGGTTCGCCGCCATCACCGTGATCGCGGTCGGCGAGCTCGGCGACGCTTCGGGCCTTCCGGAGGGCCTCCAGCAGGGCGAGACGGCGCCGCGCGTGCGTCGCCCGATCGCCGAGACGGTCATCCTCAGCGCCTGACACAGCGCCAGGCACAGCAGTCGCCCCCATCAGGGGGCGCACAAGAGGGGCGGATGCCACAGCATCCGCCCCTCTTGTCGTATTCGGTTCTACTCGTCGAGCAGCTCGGCCTCGATCACGTCGTCGTCTTCGCCGGACCCCAGGTCGGGTTCGGGCTCGGGCGAGGTCGACGTGAGCACGAGGCCCGCGCCGTCGACCGCGACATCGACCCTCACCAGATCGCCGTCGTGCACGCCGCCGGAGAGCAGCGCCGTGGCCAGCTTGTTCTGCACCTCGGTCTGGATGAGACGGCGCAGCGGGCGAGCACCGAACATCGGGTCGTATCCGCGCTCGGCGAGCCACGCCCGAGCATCGGGAGTGACCGCCAGCGTGAGTCGCCGGTCGCGCAGCCGGTCGTGCAGCTGATCGATCGACAGCTCGACGATCTGGGCCAGATCGTCTTGGCTGAGCGCGGAGAACATCACGATGTCGTCGAGACGGTTGAGGAACTCGGGCCGGAACGCCTGGTGCACGAGAGCCATCACCTGCTCGCGCTTCTCATCGGGAGACAGCGTCGGGTCGATGAGGATGGGTGAGCCGAGGTTCGAGGTCAGGATCAGGATCACGTTCGTGAAGTCGACCGTTCGCCCCTGCCCGTCGGTCAGACGGCCGTCGTCGAGAACCTGCAGCAACACGTCGAACACCTCGGGGTGCGCCTTCTCGACCTCGTCGAGCAGCACGACGCTGTACGGACGCCGCCGCACGGCCTCGGTGAGCTGCCCACCCTGCTCGTAGCCGACGTATCCCGGAGGGGCGCCGACGAGCCGCGAGACCGAGTGCTTCTCGCCGTACTCCGACATGTCGATGCGCACCATGGCGCGCTCGTCGTCGAACAGGAAGTCGGCCAGAGCCTTCGCCAGCTCGGTCTTTCCGACGCCTGTCGGCCCGAGGAACAGGAACGATCCGGTCGGCCGACCGGGGTCACTGATGCCCGCCCGCGAACGGCGGACCGCATCGGACACCGCCTTGACGGCATCCTTCTGCCCGATGAGGCGCTTGCCGAGCTCGGATTCGAGGTGCAGCAGCCGCTCGCTCTCACCCTGCAGCAGTCGACCGACGGGGATGCCGGTCCACGCGGCGATCACGGCGGCGATGTCCTCGTCGGTGACCTGCTCGTTGACCATGCGCCCCTCTGTCGAGACCGTGGCCTCGGCCTGCTCGGCTTCGGCGATGTCGCGCTCGAGGCGCTTGATCGTCTCGTATTCGAGCTTCGAGGCGCGGGTGTAGTCGGCCTCGCGCATGGCGAGGTCGCGCTGCGTGATCGCGTCGTCGAGCTGCTTCTTGAGCTCTCCGACCCGGTTCAACCCCTGGCGCTCGCGCGCCCAGCGGGCTTCGAGCTCGGCCAGCTGCGCTTCCATGCCCACGAGCTGCTCGCGGAGGGCCGCGAGTCGTTCTTTCGAGGCGGCGTCCTTCTCGCGCTTGAGAGCGAGCTCTTCGAGCTTCATGCGGTCGACCTGGCGCTTGAGCTGGTCGATCTCGACGGGAGACGAATCGATCTCCATCTTGAGACGCGACATCGACTCGTCGATCAGGTCGATCGCCTTGTCGGGGAGCTGCCTCGCGGGCAGGTACCGGTTCGACAGTGCAGCGGCGGCGACCAGCGCACTGTCGGCGATCGTCACCCCGTGGTGCGCCTCGTAGCGCCCCTTGAGCCCTCGCAGGATCGCGATGGTGTCTTCGACAGTGGGCTCGCCGACGTAGACCTGTTGGAAGCGCCGCTCGAGAGCGGCATCCTTCTCGATGAACTCGCGGTACTCGTTGAGGGTCGTCGCGCCGATCAGTCGCAGCTCACCCCTGGCGAGCATGGGCTTGAGCATGTTCGACGCGGCCACCGAGCCTTCACCACCGCCGGCGCCCATCAGCACGTGCAGCTCGTCGATGAAGGTGATGATCTGCCCGTCGGATTCGGTGATCTCCTTGAGCACGCTCTTCAGCCGCTCTTCGAACTGCCCGCGGTACATGGCCCCGGCGACGAGGGCCGAGATGTCGAGCGACACGAGCTCTTTGTCCTTGAGCGACTCTGCGACGTCGCCCGCGACGATGCGCTGGGCGAGGCCCTCGACGACGGCGGTCTTGCCTACGCCCGGCTCGCCGATCAGCACCGGGTTGTTCTTCGTGCGGCGCGTGAGCACCTGACTGACGCGGCGGATCTCACTGTCGCGTCCGATCACGGGGTCGAGCTTGCCCTGGCGGGCGCGGTCGGTGAGGTTGATACCGAACTGCTCGAGGGCGGACTGCTGGTCGTCGTTCTGCGTGCTCTGTGGGCTGGGCATATGTTCCTCCTGGGGAGACTCCTTCTGATCACTGTCTTGTCGTCATGGTCCGAAAAGTTGAGTGGACTTGACTCAAGTTTAGCGCATTCCGCGCACAGCATCCAGAATGGTTCGCGCGACCGCGCGCTTAGAGCCTGACGCGGATGCGACGACGGCACCACCCCCTCCTACGATCTCGACGGCGTTGTCTCTTTTCTCGAAACCGTGATCGGCGTTCGCGAGGTTGACGGCGAGCAGATCGACGCCCTTGCGCTCCCGCTTGCGGCGAGCACGTTCCCGGCGCTCGACCGGATCCTCCGAGGTCTCGGCGGCGAAGGCGACGATCGTCTGGCCCTGCGGTGCTCGGCCGTCGGCGCGCGATGCGGCGAGCGCGGCGACCACGTCTTCGTTCTCGACCAGATCGAGGCGCGCCAGCACGCCCTGCTCCTTGGTGAGCTTGTGCTCGGACACCGTCGCGGGGCGATAGTCGGCGACGGCTGCGGCCATGATCACGATGTCGGCCGCCCGCGCCGCCTCCTTCATCGCGTCGGCGAGCTCCGCTGCGGTGCCGACCGGGACGACTCTGATGGACGGATGCCGCGCATCGGCGAGCACATCGGCCGAGATGTTCGCAGCGACCACCGTCACGTCGGCGCCGCGCGCCGCGGCATCCGCGGCGAGCGCGATGCCCTGCCGACCACTCGACCGATTGCCGAGGAAGCGCACCGGATCGATCGGCTCACGCGTGCCGCCCGCCGAGACGACGACCCGAAGCCCTTCGAGGTCGCGCGGCGCGAGCAGCGCGAGGGCCGCCTCGAGGATCTGCTCGGGCTCCGCCATGCGGCCGGGTCCGCTGTCGCCGCCGGCGAGCTCGCCGTCGGCCGGGCCGACGAGGTGCACCCCGCGCGACGTCAGCGTCGCGATGTTCGCCTGCGTGGCGGCGTTGCGCCACATCTCGGCGTGCATCGCCGGCGCGAGCAGCACCGGCGCTTCGGTGGCGAGCAGCGTGGTGCCGAGCAGGTCGTCGGCGATGCCCGCGGTGATCTTCGCGATCGAGTTGGCCGTCGCAGGGGCGACGATCACGAGATCGGCACCCTGACCCAGCGCGACGTGCCGCACGCGGGCGACGTCGTCATGCACGCTGGTCGTGACCGGATGCCGACTGAGCGCCTCCCAGGTGGGGGTGCCGACGAATCGCAGCGCGTCCTCGGTCGGAACCACGGTCACATCGTGTCCCGCCTTGGTCAGCAGACGCACCAGGTGCACTGTCTTGTATGCGGCGATGCCACCCGTAACCCCGACGACGATGTTCACGGTTCGATTCTGCCCCAGCATCCGAGGCCGCGGGCCCGAGACTGCTCGACCCGCTTCTAGACTGAAACGCGTGTGCACCGTGGTGATCGATGTGGCCGGCCCCGAGACCGCGCGGCTGCTCGCGGTGCGGGATGAAGACCCTCAGCGTGAGTGGGACGCCCTCGGCGAATGGTGGCCCGACGCCTACCCCGGAGTCTCGGGCATCCGCGACCGGCGGGCGGGCGGCGCCTGGCTCGCGGTGAACCCCGCCGAGCGACGACTCGCGGTGCTCCTCAACCGCGCCGACGTCGTCGACCTCGCCGACGACGTCGCGGTGTCGCGCGGTTCGCTCGCCCTGGAGTCGGTCATGGGCCGCTCGCCGGCCGCTCCGCTGCCCATGCACGGCTTCAACCTGCTCGAGGTGCGGCCGGAGGGAACGCGCGTGCTCAGCTGGGACGGCGCCGAACTGCGGGAGACATCGCTCGCCGACGGCATCCACATGATCGCGCACGATGACCTCGACGATCTCGACACTCCGCGCATCGCCGCCTGGCTGCCCGAGTTCCGGGCCCTGGGCGCGACCGCCGACAGCCCCGACTGGTCAGGTGCGTGGACCTCGCTGCTCGCCTCGTCCGCTCGGCTCGACCCAGAGGATGATCGGGCGATCATCCGCGACAACCGCCCGCATGGCTATCCGACGCAGTCGCTGCTGTACTGCACCGCGTCGGTCACCCCCGAAGGCGTCGACGTGGACTATCGCGCCCTCCCGAGCCCAGGACACTGGGACCACTGAGCGCAGCGCTCGTCACAGCGCCGTTCACGGGGCTCGTCGCAGCGCGCTTTGCGCGCTCGTCACCGCGCGGCAGGCGATCGAGCGGTCACGCCGCAGACGACTCCGACTCCTCCGCGCACGAGAAGCGCGCGCGGTAGGCCGTCGGAGTGGTTCCGAGCACCCGCGAGAAGTTCTGCCGCAGCACCGCGGCCGACCCGAAGCCGCATTCGTCAGCGATCTGCTCGAGCGACAGATCGCTGCGCTCGAGCATCCGCTGGGCGTGCAGCACGCGCTGACGCGCGAGCCAGGCCGCAGGAGTCGCACCGTACTCAGCCTTGAACCGGCGGGCGAAGGTGCGGGGAGACATGAGAGCGCGGGCCGCGAGCTGATCGACGCCCAGGTCGTCGCGCAGGTGCTCGACCGCCCAATCGGCGACGGCAGCGAGCGAGTCGTTCTGGGCGACCGGGACCGGGCGGTCGATGAACTGCGCCTGACCGCCGTCGCGCTGCGGCGGAACGACCATGCGGCGGGCGATGCGATTGGTGAGCTCGGCGCCGAGCTCGATGCGCAGCAGATGCAGGCACGCGTCGATGCCGGCCGCGGTGCCGGCGCTCGTGATGATCCGGTCGTCCTGCACGAAGAGCACGTCGGGGTCGATGTCGATCTGGGGATACATCTCGGCCATGACCTCGGAGTACATCCAGTGCGTGGTCGCGCGTCGCCCGTCGAGCACACCGGCGGCACCGAGGATGAACGATCCGCTGCAGATGGTCAGCACCCAGGCCCCCCGCGCCACCGCGTCGCGCGCGACCTCGAGAAGCAGCGGATCGATCTGCGTCCAGTACTCGCGAGGCACGGGGCAGAAGATGACGAGGTCGGCCTCGTAGGCGAAGGACAGGTCGTGCTCGACGTTGATCGAGAAGCCCAGCTTCGACGTCACGACGCCGGGATGCGGCGCGATGACCCGGAAGTCGAAGTTCGGCACGCCGTCGTTCGACCGGTCGAGGCCGAAAGCCTCGCAGGCGAGACCGAACTCGAACGGCGCGAATCCGTCTTGGACGATGCAGGCGACGGTCTCCATCATGGCTCTCTCCCGGCTTTGGCAGTTTTCCTACGAGGAGAGTCTATTCTGCCACTCGTGGCAGATCAAGAGTGATCGTAGCGTTTCTGCCATGATCCTCCTCATCGCACTTCTCGCCCTCGCTGTCTGGGCCGTCGTCGCCACCATCATCGAACTCCGCCGTGACGGACATCGACGCGTTCCCACCGACTGGACTCGCGTCGCGCCGAAAGGGATGCCCTCGACCGCGCGGAGGCCGGCCACGTCTATCGGTGACCCGGGGCGAGCAATCTCCCCCATCCGATGACGCGCGCGGCTACGCTCGGGAGCATGAGCGAGCCTCAGCAGCCTCCCGCGCAGCCACACGGAACTCCCCCGCAGTTCGCGGGCTCGCACTATCCGGCACAGCCGCCGCAGCCGGCACAGCCGTCCCAGCCGGCACAGCCGTCCCAGCCGGACACCGGCCAGCCCTACGGTGGGCAGGCGTACGCGGGGCATCCATACCCGGCGCAGCCTTATCCTGAGCCACAGCGTGCGGCTTCCTCTGGCAGCTCAGGACTCGGTCGTCTCGCCTTCCTCCTCGCCGTGATCTCGCTCGGAATCGGACTCCTCGTCACGCTGTCGTTTCCGCTGATGTACCGGATGATGGGCGATCCATCAGCCATCGGCGCGTTCGGAGCGGTCGGCAACGGGCTCGTGCTGATCATCGCCGTCGTGGGGCTCATCCTCGGTCTGATGTCGGTGCGGCGACCAGGGCCGCAGATCCTCGCGGGCATCGCGATCGGCGTCACCGCCTCGCAGCTCGCCGGGATCGTCATCTCGTGGGTGTCGAACCTCTTCTACGCGTTTTCCTTCTGATCGTCCGGAGAATCGATGAGCGAGCAGCAGCAGAATCCAGACCGGCCGCAGCAGCCCGGCCAGCCCTATGCACAACCGGGCCAGCCGTATGCCCACCCCGGCCAGCCGTACACGCAACCCGGCCAGCCCTACACGCAACCCGGCCAGCCGCATGCCCACCCCGGCCAGCCCTACACGCAACCCGGCCAGCCGTATGCCCACCCCGGTCAGCCGTACACGCAACCCGGTCAGCCGTATGCCCGACCGGGCCAGCCCGATGTAGTCGCGGCGGCGGCCTATGCTCCGGGCCAGGCGACCGCACGCCGTTCCGGAGGTCTCGGTCGCACGGCATTGGTGATCGCCGTGGGCGCCGTGGCGATCGGGCTGCTCTGGCAGCTCGTCACCCCGTTCCTGTATTCGAGCGTCGGCTTCGGCGTCGTCGACCTGCTGTCGAACCTCGTGAACCTGCTCGTGATGGCAGGCGCAGGTGTCGCCCTGGTGCTCGGAATCATCGCGCTTCGACGCCCGGCGCCTCATCTGCTCCCGGCGATCGCGATCGGCGTGGGAGGCAGCACGGTCATCGGCACGCTCGTCGCATGGGTGTCGAACGTGTTCTACTACTTCGGGTTCTGAGTCCGAGGATCAGCCCGCGAGCACGCGCTCGTAGATCTCGATCATCGCCGCGGTGCGCGACGACTGGCGGAACGACTCCGAGACTTCGCGCATCGGCTGCGGTGCGATGCCGGCGGCGATGTCGGATGTCGCGCGGCGCAGCGTCTCGACGAGACCCGCTCGTCGCTGATCCTCGGTGCCGGCGGCCCCGGGCGCGGCCCAGAGTCCGCCCCCGAGCTCTGCCGCGATGTCGGGGTCGCTGATCACCGACGGCGTGCCGAGGGTGGCCGCCTCGAACGGCGTCATGCCCTGCGTCTCGAAGCCGATCGACGTCTGCACGAGTGCGTCGGCGGCGGCGATGCGGGCGAGAGTGTCTGCGTAGCTGAGCTTGCCGGCGAAGTGCACGTTCGACAGGCCCGAGACGATCTTCTCGGCGGCGGCGCGCTGAGCGCCGCCCCCGATGATCTCGAGGTCGGCGTCGATTCCCGACTCGACGAAGGCCTCGAGGAACGGCAGCAGGCGCTTCTCGGGGCTCATGCGCCCGAGCCAGACGAAGCGGGGACGCCCGGGGGCGCGTCCCTTCGGTGCGGCGGCGAGCGTCGCCTCGCGCACGTCGTCGTCGATGCCGTTCCACACCACGTCGACGGGACTGAAGACCCCGTGCTCTTCTAGGCGGCGTGCGAAATGCGTCGAGGGTGCGGTCACGGCCGACGAGCCACTCGCGATGCCACTCAGGAAGGCCCAGCCGTCACTCCCCCGCACCTGCTCCGCCACGCCCCGCAGCGCGCGGCGGCGCCAGAGGTTGAGTGCTCGAAGCACCGGGCCGTGCAGCGGCGTGACGGCGGCGATCCCGACATCGACGCGGTTGTGCATGGTGTGGACGACGGGGATGCCGTGACGAGTCGCATACCGGTGGCCGATGAAAGCGCCCCAGAAGTCGGCCTGGACATGCACCAGATCGACCGGAGGGCGGTGCGTCATCGCGCGGTCGAGCGCACGGTCGGTGGCGCGGCCGGGCCAGCTCATCGAGTACTCGCGGTCAGTGGTGATCGGCACGGACGGCAGATCGACGTTCGACGAGTCGGCGACGCGTGAGGCGCGAGCCCCGTGCATCTTCGGTGCGACGACGGTCACCGTGTGGCCGGCGCGCTCGAGGAACTGCCGCTGCAGCCGCATCGACACCTGAGCTCCGCCGAGGGAGTCCAGGTGCTGATCGCCGAAGAAGACGATGTGCATGACGGGCGTCGTCACTCGGGAAGCGGCTCGTCGCGGTACAGCGCCTCGAACGTGTCGAGCGTGCGGTTGATGTCGTGGATCGCGACGCCGTCGAGCGATGCCTGCTGCATCCGCGCGTACTCGCCTGGCGATGCGGTGAGCACGTCGGTCAGTCGCGCGGCGAGGGCATCCGCGTTGCCCGGCTCGAACAGGTAGCCGTTCTCACCGTCGTGCACGAGGTGCGGCAGGGCGACGGCATCCGCTGCGACGATCGGCAGCGCCGAGGCCATCGCCTCCATGGTCGCGATCGACTGCAGCTCGGCGATCGAGGCGATGGTGAACACCGAAGCGCGCGACAGCAGTGCACGCAGCTGCTCATCCGTCGTGCGGCCGTGGAAGGTGACACGGTCGGCGATCCCCAGCTGAGTTGCCAGGTTCTCGAGCTGCTTCCGCTGGTCGCCGCCGCCGACGATGTCGAACGTCGCCTCGAGCGCCGGGTCGAGCTTCGTCATCGCCTCGAGGATGACCTCGACCTGCTTCTCGGCGGTCAGGCGTCCGACGAAGATGATGCGGTTCTTGTCGCGAGGAGCGATCACCGGGGTGTACTGCGTGCGGTCGATGCCGCAGCTGACCGGGATGACGCCCGTGACTTCCACCGTGCGCTCGAGGAAGTCCGCCGCCCGACGGGTCGGTGTCGTGATGGCGCGCACCAGACCGAACGTACGCTTCGCGTCGGCCCAGGCGAACCGCAGCACCAGATCGTCGATGAACTTCGGCATCGTGGTGTGGTCGAGGATGTTCTCGGCCATCACGTGGTTCGTGGCGATCACCGGGATGCCACGTTCGTGCGCGATGCGAGAGAGGCCGCGGCCGATCACGATGTGCGACTGGATGTGCACGATGTCGGGCTGCACGCTGTCGAAGATCTTGCGGGCATAGTGCTTCACCCGCCACGGCCACACGAACCGCAGCCAGTCGTGGGGTGCCCAGCGCACCGACGGCAGCCGGTGCAGGGTCATCGGCTCACCCTCGATCACCTCGGTGTGCGGTGCAGCTCGGCGGTAGGCCTGGTTCGGTGCGACGACGTGCACGTCATGACCGCGCTGCACGAGTCCGGCCGCGAGACGCTCGGCGAAGCGGGCGGCGCCGTTGATGTCGGGCGCGAAGGTGTCGCAGCCGATCAGGATGCGAAGCGGACGCTGCCCGGAGTCAGGGGCGACGTCGGGAGCGCTCGTCGGATCGGAGGTAGAGGAGGACATTCTGCCTTACGGTACGGCGGTCAAAGAGCCCGATCGGGCGCTGGCCACTCTACCTGAGGGGCCTGATCGGGCCGCCGAGGCATACCGGCATCCCTCAGCCTCACCCCCTAGCGTGGAGGCATGCGACTGACTGCCGACGCCGACCCCCGGCTGTGGATCCCCGTCACCGATTCGCTCGGCTGGAAGGGACGCCGGCATCGCAAGGCTGCGATAAGGATGCTGCTGGGGCAGGTGAACACGGCGATCGGCGTCACCGAGCGCCCGGGTTCGCGGATCGGCGCGTGGGCGATGAGCCAGGCCGCGCCGATGCTGATGCGCCGGGCGGACGGTCGCGTGCTCGTGTGGACGTGGAAGGCTGATCCGGAGCTGGTCGTCGCGATGGCGACCGCGCAGGCGTTGACTCCGCAGGTACGGGTCGCTCGCGCGTCGATGCCGATGGACTATGACGACACCCAGTCGTTCTCGAGCCGGTGGCTGGGCACAGGAGAGAAGCTCGTGGTGGCGATGCCGCCGTCACCCGCGTCTCCGCCGTTCGCCACCTACACCTGGGACACCGGCACGCACCTTGTCACACTCACAGCGATGTGCAGCGACCGCGAACGCTTCGGCACGCTCGACGGTGCTCTCGACGACCTGGCGCGCAGCATCCGCGTCGCCGACGAGGTCGCGGGAGGCGAGTCGCCTGAGGTGCTGAGGCTCGACCCGGCGTGACGATCCGAGCGTCGCAGCCGGACGGCTGAGCCGCCACGGGCGGGTATGATCGGCGCCATATCCACGACCGAGGGGGCAACGAGATGTGGAACAGCCAGCCGATAGCGGCGACCGGAGGCACGATCATGCCGCCGGTGCTCTACCTTCCGGTGATCGATCTTCCCGAAGACCAGGGAAGGCAGTTTGCCGTCCGCCCGCTGACCGACGGACGGAACGGGCTTCTCGCCTACACGGCGCTCGATCGCCTCGCGGCGTGCTGCGGCGAGGCGCAGCCGTGGGTCATGCTGCAGACTCCCGAACTCGGCCGCGTGAAACAGGTCCAGGCGTTCGACATAGTGGCATTCGATCTCCCCGTTCCGGCATCCCTGCGCACGGGAGGGCGACTCGGGTGACGGACATCTATGTGGATCGGGACGGCATGGAGATCCGCCTTCGAGAGGTGATCGCCCGCATCGACGAGTCCGACGCCACGCTCTCGGATCTTCCCTCCGCGCCCGACGCGGGTATCGCCACGTCGATCATCGCTCTGATCGCGTCGGCTGGAGCCGAGGCGGCCGGCGTCGCGAACGACGCCACGAGGGGGCTGTCGGCGATCACGAACGACGTCCTCGACGACATGACGGTGAAGAACGAAGAGATAGCCGACCACATCCGCGACATCGAAGAGGAGCTGGACGGGCGATGAGCATCAGTCTCCGCATCCCCGGCGATCCGACAGCCGTCCGGGCGCTCGGTGATTGGATGTCCCGCATGAGCTCCTCGCTCGTCGAGGTCGACCTCGAGCTCGCCTACGTCGCGGGCCAGAGCGAGAACTACCTGCGAGGGGAGGCGGGCAGCGCGTTCCAGCGCACCGCCACCGCCGTGCGGAACCGCTGCAGTCCCGCCATGAAGTACCTGGGTGATGCCTCACCCGTGATCCACGCCTATGCGAATCGGCTCGACCGTGGCCGCGAGGACTTCGACTCCTACCTGACTCAGGCGGCCGACCGCGGGCTCACCGTCCACGGCAAGGTCGTGATGGAGCCGACAACCGATCTCTCCGCGTGCCCGGCGCCTGACGCCGACCCTCAGCTGACCGCCGAATGGGATGCCTTCATCTCGAAGGTGACCACGTACAACGACCTCGCCACGCGCGTCGGTACGTGGTGGGGTGAGCTCGAGACGTGGTGCTCGGAGAACTTCGCCCCGCTGATCGCGTGCCTCGGGGATCTGTCGCCGCTCGACGGACTCCTCGGCGAACTCAGCGCCACGGATCCGAACAAGACAGTCGTCGACGCCGCGCTCGAAACCGCCGACGCTCGCACCGAGCGCGACCTGGCGGAGTGGCGGACCCTGGCTCAGCAGATGCAGACCGACGCCGACACGTTCACGGACCAGCTCCGATCTGGCAATCCCGCTACGCATGCAGCGGCCGAGGCCGCCAATCCGCGAGCCATCCGCGAGGGCATGGAAGAGCTGCTCGACCACGTCGAACAGGTGAGTCGGATCGGCAAGATCATCCCCATCGTCGGACCGGCCATCGAGATCGTCACGATCGGCGCCGCGATCGCAGAGGGCGAATCGGGCTCGTCCCAGATCGCCGGAGCGCTCGGAGGAGCGGCAGGCGGTGCGGCGGCCGGCGGCGCCATAGCCGCAGCAGGAGGACCTCTCGGATGGGTCATCGGCGGCGCGGTCGTCGCCACGGTCACTGTCGGGTCCGCAGCGACGTGGGCCTGGGAGGCGTGGGTGCCGGTCGATGCCCGCGAGTCGATCGACGAGTGGCTCGAGGACGGCACGCGCTTCTGGCAGCCGCCTCAGCTGGCAGGCTGAACGGATGCTGATGAAGACGATCGCCCGATCACCTCGCATCGTCGACGGTTCCCGGTCCGTACATCCGAAGGGGCACTTCCCCGTTGCAGCACTGATGCTCGTCGGCGTACTCCCGCTTCTGCCCCTGCTGCTCGCCATAGTCGACGGGCGGTCGGGATTCCGACTCGTCATGCTGTCACTCGCCGTCTACGCCGGCACGCTGGCCGTCGCGCTCGTCGTCCGCGCGAGGTCGCTGCGGGAACGCCTCGTCCGGATCTCGGCAGTCGGTCCCCTGCGTTTCACGCCGTCCGGCGGCGCGCGCGCGGTGCTCTGGCTCGTCCCGACCGTCGGCGTGCTCCCCGCCGTGGTGAATCTCCTCGTCCAGACACTCGAGCTTCCGACGATGGGCGGACGGCTTCTCGAGTGGGGTCCGTACGTGCTCGGACTCGTCTCGCTCGTCGGACTCGGACGGGAGCTCCTGTCCCTCCGCACGCCGCTCGGTCTCGTCCTCGACCGCCGCGGATTGCACGGTGTGCGCGGAGCCTCGTCGTTCGACGTCCCTTGGGAGGAGATCGGCGCCGTCGACCTCGTCGGACCGCATGGCCCGAAGCTGACGGTCTCGATCGCCGGTCGCACGCCCGCGATCATCGACGCCCATCATCTGGGGTCGGACCCGGCGGCGGTCGCAGCCGTGATCACGCTCTTCCGCGACGCCCCCGACCGTCGCCAGGCGCTGACGGACGGCATCACGGCGATGCGGGCGGTCGAGCAGAGCCTCGCACCCGGCTCAGCGACAACCTAGTGAAGATAGGTAACTATGTAGTACCATCACAATCATGGAACCGCTCTTCGTCGATCGCCTCCTGCTGATCGCAGACCTCTTCCAGAGGGACATGGCCCGCGCTTTCGACGGCACCGGACTCACGACAGCCCGCGTGCACCTGCTCTGGGTTCTTCAGCACGCCGGGCCGTCGACGCAGCAGACACTGGCACAGCTCTGCGATGTCACCCCTCGCAACATCACGGGGCTCGTCGATGCTCTCGAGAAGTCGGGGCATGTCCGGCGCACCCCGCACCCGACCGATCGACGCGCCGTCCTGGTCGAGCTGACCGAGGCCGCCACCGCGACGATGGCGCAGATGCAGGACGAGCACGCGCAGCTCAACGAGACTCTGCTGTCGGCGATCGACCCCGCCGACCGTGCGGCCGTCGAGCGCGGCCTCTCGGCCGTGGCCGCACACCTCGAGCACCTCGTGACCACCGCCGCCACGCCCGCTCCCGAAAGCGCGGGCGCCCCCTCCCCTCGCGGAGACGCCGCATGACCGAGCAGCTGCAGACGACCGCTCCGAGCCCGACCCCGATCACGCGCATCCTCAGCTTCCTCCATCGCGCATGGATCGCCGAGCTGCGGGTGTACTCGAGCATCGCCCGCGCGATCGCCCGCCGCCCCGCAGTCCCGAAGGGCGGCACGGGAATCGGCTACCACCGCCCCGTGCTCACGGTGCTGTTCATCTTCATCGGCCTCTCCGCTGTAGAGATCCCGATCCTCGACCTCATCGTGCACCAGTGGCCCGCCGTGCGGATCACGCTGCTGGTGCTCGGCATCTGGGGCGTCACCTGGATGGTCGGCCTGCTGTGCGCGATGCTCATGCGGCCGCACGCGGTGGGGCCTGACGGCGTCCGCGTGCGCAGCGGACTCGAGCTCGACGTGCCGATCGGCTGGGACGACATCGCGTCGGTCGCTATCAGCCGCCGGGTCGACGAACCCAAGCAGCCGCGCATCACGGGCTCGGAGTACGCCGAGCGGATGCAGGACGAGACCAACATCGAGATCGAGCTCGAACGCCCGGTCGCGATCCGCCTCCCTGGTCTCGCACCGAAGGGCGGAGTGCACCACGTCGACCGCATCCGGTTGTGGGCCGATGAACCTCGCGCCTTCCTCGACGCGGCTCGGCCGTTCTTGACGGCGACCTGATCAGTCGAGACCGCGCTCCGCGAGCCACTGCTTCGCGACGAGCACCGGAGCCCGCACGAGCCACGCGTCCGCGATGATCTCGGCCAGCCGGTCGCGCTCGACCGCGTCGAGCTGCACCAGCAGGCCGGGGTATCCGTCGAAGTGCGGAATCGAGAACAGACCCTCGGGCTCTGCCGCCAGCAGCATCGCCTTCTCCTCGAGGCTCGCGACTCGCACGCCCAGCACCGGCCCGTCGGGCCAGACGAGCCCGAGATCTGCGAGCTGGCGCAGATCGACCTTGCTGGCGCCGCGCACCCAGGCGATCTGACCGCTCGGCAGCCGCCAGGAGGGCTCGCCCGTGTGACCACCGACGCGCTCGGTCACACCGGGCAGCGCGAGCGCGATCTCTCGAACGTCATCGACTGTCGCCATCCGCCCATCGTCCTCCCATGAGGCAGCCCGCCACAATGGCGACCGCGGATGACGCAGGTCTCAACGCACGATGCGCAGCGTCCGCACCTCGAACGGCCGCAGACGCAGCTCGCCGCCCACGCGCCCGTCGTCCAGCGCGTCCTCGATCAGAGAGACCTCCCGAATCTCCTGATGCTCGAAGTCGGCAGCGAGCGACCCGACCGCACGGCGCCCGAGCGCCTCGTAGAGTCGCACGATCACGTCGCCCGAGCCGTCGTCGGCGAGCTTCACACCCGAGACCACGATGCCCTCACCCTCGACGCTCACGAGCGGCGCGACCTCGTGCGCGCCGCGCACCAGGGTCGGCAGCGAGTTGAGGCGGATGCCCTCGGCGGTCGCGATCGCGGCGTCCGCACCGACCACGAAGCCGATCTCGATCTGGTGGTGGCCGTGGTCGGTGTCGGGGTCGGGGAACCGCGGCGCGCGCAGCAACGAGAGCCGCACAGTGGTCGTGACGGCCTCATCCGACACCTCGCGCGACGTGTCGTACCCGTAGATCGAGTCGTTCACGAGCGCGACGCCGAAGTCCTGCTCGCGCACCAGCACGAAGCGGTGCATCGAGGTCTCGAACTTCGCCGCCTCCCAGCTGGTGTTGGTGTGCGTCACGCGCGACTGGTAGCCGAACTGCGTCTCGGCCTCGGTGTGCGTTGCCTGCACGTCGAGCGGGAACGCGAGCTTGAGCAGCTTCTCGGTCTCGTGCCAGTCGATGTCGTTGCGGAGCAGCACGGTGCGCTGACCGGGCGCGAGGGTGATGGTCTGCTCGATCGTCGACTCGGAGAACGACCGGGTCACGACGACCGAGGCTGTGCCGTCGACGACGGATGCCGAGATCGAATCGACCGCGGTGAGGTCGTCGACGCTGTTGCGGTAGTACTTGTCGATGTCCCACGCGTCCCACATGTTCGGGAAGTCCTGGTGCAGCTGGAACAGGTTCGCCGCGCGCCGCTCGGCCACCGCCTCGCGACCCGACGTCTTGTCGACCGCTGAGACGATGAGCCCCTCGGAGGAGATCAGCACGGAGACGAGCTCGTTCTCGAGGCGCCACCCGCCGTCTTCGCCGGAGAGCATGACGGATGCCGGGGCAGGCGCCTCGACGAAGCCCGCCCCGAGCGCGCGTCCACCGCCACCGACCGACGTCGGCACGAACCGCAGCTCGCGATCCCCCTCGCCCGCGAGCGAGCGACGAGCGGCAACCGATATGTCCTCGGCATCCGACAGCACGTTCGTGAGGACCTCGACGGCCTCGCGGTGCACCCACGCGATCGACGTGCCCGGCAGGATGTCGTGGAACTCGTGCAGCAGCACGGTCTCCCACAGCCGATCGAACTCGGCCTGCGGGTATGCGGCGCCGGTGCGCACGGCATCCGTCGCCGCCCACAGCTCGGCCTCGACCAGCGCGTGCTCGGCCCAGCGGTGCAGCGCCTTCGTGGCGTGCTGGCTGGTGAGGGTTCCGCGGTGCAGCTCGAGGTAGAGCTCGCCGACCCAGACGGCCGGGTTCGGCAGCTCGGCGCGGGCGGCGTCGAAGAAGGTGTCCGGGTGCTCCCAGACGACCCGCGCGCTGCCCTCGAGGTTCTCGAGGCGCTTCGCCTTGCCGGTCATCTCACGCGTGGTGCCTCCACCGCCGTCGCCCCAGCCCACCGGGGCGATCGACCGCGATGTCACACGGTTCTCCTTGAACTGACGCGAGGCCTTGGCGACCTCCATGCCGCTGAGCTGGGAGTTGTAGGTGTCCATCGAGGGGAAGTGCGTGAACACCTGCGATCCGTCGATGCCCTCCCAGAGGAAGGAGTGGTGCGGGAAGACGTTCTGCTGGTTCCAGGAGATCTTCTGCGTGAAGAACCACTCGAACCCGGCACGGCGCATGAGTTGCGGCAGAGCCGGCGAGTAGCCGAAGCTGTCGGGAAGCCAGACGCCCTTCGAACGGATGCCGAACTCCCGCTCGAAGAAGCGCTGCCCATAGGAGAACTGGCGCACGAGCGATTCACCCGTCGGCATCACGGTGTCGGATTCGACCCACATTCCGCCGAGCGGCAGGAAGCGCCCCTCGGCGACGGCGGCCTTGACCCTGGCGTACACCTCGGGCCGGTGCTCCTTGAGCCACGCGTACTGCTGCGCGCTCGACATGCCGTAGAGGAAGTCCGGCTGTTCGTCGATGAGCGTCGTCATCGACGAGGTGGTGCGGGCCACCTTGCGGATCGTCTCGCGCACCGGCCACAGCCAGGCGGAGTCGATGTGCGCGTGGCCGATCGCCGAGATGCGGTGCGCGCTGGCCTCGGCGGGCGCTGCGAGCACGTCTGCCAGGCGAGCGCGGGCGTCGGGTGCGGTCTGCACGATGCGCTGCAGATCGAGCACATCGAGGGCGTCGTCCATGGCCTGCAGGATCTGCATGCGTCTCGGCGACGTCGCCGGCAGCTCGGCCTGCAGCTCGAACAGCACCTCGAGGTCGAGGGACAGCTCGAAGACCTCCTGCTCGAAGACGGCGAGGTCGATGCGGCGGGTGCGATAGAGCGGCTCTCGGGACGACGTCCGGATGTCGCCCTCCTGCGTCGGCAGGAAGGGGTGGTAGTCGAGCAGCACCGGGTTGGCGGCCGCCTCGAGATACAGCTCGACGGGCTCGTCGCCGTGAGCGTCCTCGGTGATGGGCAGCCACTGGTTGCGCGGGTTGATGCTCTTGACCGGACTGCCGTCGGGCCGGTAGACGAGCGCCTCGCACTGGAAGCCGGGCATGTTGATGTCGAATCCGAGGTCGATGACGGCCTCGACCCGGCGGCCGGCCCATTCGGCGGGCACGCGACCGGTGATCTTGAACCAGGTCGTCGACCAGGCGGGGCCCCACATGCTCGGCACGGAGGCCGGGGCGAAGTCGAGGGCGAGCCCGTCCGCGGGGCTGATCGGCTCACCCGGGAGCTGGTTCACCTCGATCGTGAGGGGCACGGATGCGGAGTGGACGGCCGGGCGGATGCGCTCGTCGAGCACCCGCTTGACGCGGCCGACGGTGAGCGAGGTGTCGTCATGCATGGTGTGATTCTCCGGGCTCGACGGTGAGAGGGGACCTGACTCGCGCCCGGGAGTCGGGCGGTTGCCGACAATGCTATCGGATTTACTAAAGCGATCTAGTAAACCCGCCCGGAATCACGCTCGACAGCTTCCGAGCGGCTAAACCGATCAAGTAGTGTGAGGCGCATGACCTCGGGCAAACGCGTCACCATCGCGGACATCGCGCGCATGGCCGGAGTCTCGCCCGGAGCCGTGTCGTTCGCGCTCAACGGACGCCCCGGCGTGAGCGACGAGACCCGTCAGCGCATCCTCGCGATCGTCGAGGAGAACCACTGGCAGCCCAGCTCCGCGGCGCGCGCCCTGGTCGGCGCCCGCGCCAACACGGTCGGCTTCGCACTCGCGCGTCCCGCCCGTTCGCTCGGATCCGAGGCGTTCTTCACCGACCTCATCGCCGGCATCGAGTCGCGGCTCTCCGAGAGCAAGGTCAGTCTGCAGCTGCGCCTGGTCACCGACATCGCCGAGGAGATGGAGGTGCATCGGCAGTGGCGGTCGTCGAACCAGGTCGACGGCATCATCCTCATCGACCCTCGCGACGACGACCCCCGCAGTGACCGGATCGCGGCGCTCGACGCCCGCGCGGTGATGATCGGCTCGAAGCCCTCCCCCGAGGGAGCAGTGCCGAGCGTCTGGATCGCCGACGACGAGGTGGCCGAGACGCTCTTCTCCTACCTCGCTGCCCTGGGGCACACGCGCATCGCCTACGTCGCCGGCCCCGCCGAGCTCGAGCACACCCGTCTGCGCGCTGAGGTGCTGCACGCCATGGCATCCGACGGCATCGCGGGCGAGGTGATCACGACCGACTTCTCCCCCGCCAGGGCCTCCGCCGTCACACGCTCCCAGCTCTCGGGCCGCCTGCGCCCGACGGCGATCGTCTACGACAACGACGTGATGGCGGTGGCCGGCCTCAGGGTCGCCCAGGAGATGGGCCGCGCCGTTCCGCGCGACGTCTCGATCGCATCCTTCGACGACTCGGTGATCGCCGGTCTGATCAACCCGTCGATCACCGCGATGACCCGTGACACGTTCGAGCTCGGCGAGCAGGCCGCGACACTGCTGCTGCAGCAGATCGTCGCCGGCCTCAACCTGCCCAGCGCTCAGGGCCCGACGCCGACCCTCACCGCCCGCGAGAGCACGGCTCCGCCGGCGGCAGCATCCTGACGACGACTCTCCGGCGTCTCGCGACGTCGTCGTCAGCCGTCGACGACGGTGTTGACGGAGCCGTAGGGGTCGACCCCGCTCGTCGAGAGATCAGGACGGATGAGGCGACGGATGCCGCGCGCGGCGAGCGCCGCGTCGTCGAGAGCCGTCTGCGACGTCACGAAGGCAGGGTCGAGGCCGGCGTCGCAGGCATCCACCCAGGCCTGGAAGACCGCACCGCCCGGGCTGAGAGCCGCGCGACTCACGGGCACCTCGCGCTCGTCGACGTCGACCACGATCGCCGTCTCGCGGGCGGGCACCGCGCGGCGCTCGCGCAGTTCGGGGATCAGCTCGGCGAACCGGCGGCCGAGCGGCTTGGCCGCACCGCTCTGATCGATCAGGCCGAGCGAGTACTCGAGCTCGGGGAAGTCGCCGAGCTCACGGCTCACATCGTGCGAGCACCACCAGGTCACGCCCCAGAGATTCTCCGTTCGCACCGCCGACCGCAGCGTCGCCTCGAGGAAGCCGGGCATCTCGCTCTCGTCGAGGCAGTTCGACGGGGCACCCACCTCCTGCAGCCAGACCGGTCGCTCGCGATCGGTGGCGAAGGCGCGGGACAGCTCGATGAGGTACTCGGCGTGGCGGTCGGCGGCGACCGACCTGCCGCCGTAGCGCTGAGCCGTGCCGTTGAAGATCCAGGAGTGGATCGTGGTCATCTCGCCCAGGCGCGACGCATGCGCGGGGGTGAAGCCGTGCCCGTCCATGTACCAGACCGCGTCGTACTCGCTGTGGACGTGCGAGAGGCCGGGTGCCGCTCCTTCGGCGGCAGCGAGCAGCGACTCGATCCAGTGCCCCGCTTCGTCGGTCGTGACCGGCCAGGGCGACGGATGCGTGTGCGCCGAGAACTGGTTCGTCTCGTTGCCGAGGGTCAGCCCGAGGAAGTTCGGGGCGTCGCGCAGCGCGCCGGCGAGCGTCTGCACGAGGTCGACCTGCCCGCTGAGCGCTGTCGGGTCGGTGAACATGTTGCGGTCGTGCCAGGTGTAGAGCCAGGAGGGCACGAAGTCGAAGCTCGACAGGTGCCCCTGGATCACGTCGACGCTCGCGTCGAGCTCGAACTCGGCAGCGATGTCGACCATGGCGCGGACATCGTCGATCGCCTTCGTGCGGATGAGCGTGCGGTTCGGCTGCAGCACCGTCCACAGCGGGAAGACCCTCACGTGGTCGAGTCCGAGCTCTGCGAGAGCCGCGAAGTCGCGCCGCACGTCATCGGGGGTGAAGTCCAGCCAGGAGTGCATCCAGTCCTTCGACGGCGTGTAGTTCGCCCCGAATCTCAGGCGAGCATCGAGAGCGCGGCGCTGCGTCATGTGTCCGGACCTTTCCGACAGAGCCCTCCGGCGAGGACATTTCGCACCACTATAACGCTTGAGCACGAGGCCGCCACCCGAAATTCCGCTATCTGCATGCATGCGGAGCGTCGAGACCTTGACAGAGACCGCGACGGATGGTTTCATCTGCTAAAGCGTTGTAGTCCGCCGGACGGACACCGCCAATCGCCCGCCTCGAGGAAGAAGCACGATGAAAGTTCCCGCACGCATTGTCGCTCTGGCAACATTCACGATCGGCGCCATGGCGCTCGCCGGCTGCACCGGAGGCGGCGCCACATCGGGTGCCGCCGGTCCGATCGACACCTCCGGTGAGCTGAGCGGAACCATCCAGTTCCAGACCTGGTCGCTGAAGAACGAGAAGTTCACCCCCTACTTCGAAGACCTGATCGACGCGTTCGAGAAGGAGCACCCGGATGTCACGGTCGAGTGGCTCGACCAGCCGGGCGACGGCTACCAGGAGAAGATCCTGAGCCAGGCGAACGCCGACACCCTCCCCGACGTGCTGAACCTGCCGCCGGACATCGCGTACCCCCTCGTCGCCGCCGGCAAGCTCGTCGACCTCGAGACGGCGGACCCCGACCTGAAGTCCGGGTACAACGCCGGCGCATGGGATGCGTACAGCCAGTACCCCGGCGTCGAAGGCACCTACGGTCTGCCCTGGTACCTCTCGAGCGACGCCTCGTGGTGGAACCTCGCGCAGCTCGCCCCCTACGGCGTCACGGAGGAGAACCTCCCCACGACGGTCGACGAGCTGCTCACCCTCGCGAAGGACGTGGCCACCGAGTCCGGCGGCAAGGTGCAGCTGCTGTCGTCGATCCCCGCTCTCGACACCTTCACCTCCGCCGGCATGGAGGTCATCAACGACGAGGGCGAGTTCGACTTCAACACCGAGGAGGCCGCCGCGATCATCGAGAAGTACGCCGACGCGTATGCGGCCGGGGCGATGCCCGCCGAGGCTCTGACCGGCGACTACGGCGGAAACGCCGAGGCCTACATCCAGGAGAAGGTCGCCTTCACCACCGGCGGCACCGGCTTCACGACCGACCTCGCCAAGGACGCCCCGGCGCTGCTGGAGAACACCGTCGCCACGCAGCGTCTCGGCATCCCTCCGCTCTATGTGCAGGGACTGAACGTCTCCGCCGACTCCGACAACAAGGAGGCTGCACTCGCGTTCGCCGAGTTCGCGACGAACGAGGAGAACCAGGTCGCCTTCTCGTCCCTCGCCGTCGGCACGGCGCCCGGCACGTCGTCGGGTGGTGACGCCGTGGTCGAGAACATCTCGTCGTCGATCACCGACGAGAAGCAGCTGTCGGCGATCGACACCGTGTTCACCGCGATGGAGGATGCCAAGGCCATCCCGTTCCAGTGGACGTCCGACATGGCTACGTACATGACTCAGCAGATCGCGCTCGCCGTCAACGGCGAGGCCGACGCGCAGGAGCAGCTCGACAAGATCGTCGAGTACGCCAACGCGAACCGCGTGGACCAGTAAGCCATGAGCACGGACACCAGCATCCGGAGCCGGAGGAAGAGCATCACGTCCCACCGGTGGTTCACCCCGTGGCTGCTCCTCGGCCCCGCCGTCATCTGGGTGCTGGTGTTCGCGCTCTGGCCGTTCCTCAACACCGTCTTCCTGAGTTTCACCGACGCCCGCCCCCTGCGCACGCCCGAGTTCGTCGGCGGGGCGAACTACGAGCGGATGTTCGGCGACGAGATGTTCTGGAACGCCCTCACCACCTGCATCATCTACGTGGTCGTCTGCGTGCCGCTGCTCACGATCCTCCCGCTGCTTCTCGCTCTGCTCGTGCAGAAGAAGCTGCCGGGTATCGCGTTCTTCCGCACCACCTTCTACTTCCCCGTCATCGCCTCGGTGGTCGTGGTCGCGCTCATCTGGACCTGGCTGTTCGACAGTCGCGGCATCATCAACCAGACGCTCGAGTTCCTCGGCCTGGTCGACAAGCCGATGGCGTTCCTCGTCGACCGCTGGCTGCTGCTCGGCTGCGCGATCCTGCTGACGGTGTGGAAGGGCCTCGGCTACTACATGGTCGTCTACCTCGCCGCCCTCGGCAACGTCGGCAAGGAGCTGCATGAAGCGGCGATGCTCGACGGAGCAGGGTCGTTCCGCCGTTTCCTCTCGGTGACGATCCCCTCGGTGCGCGGTGCCATGCTCCTGATCGCGGTGCTCATAGCGGTCTCGGCGATGAGGGTGTTCGCCGAGCTGGACGTGCTCTCGAAGAGCACCGGCGGGCCGGGCGGCTACGACATGTCGCTGGTCATGCTGATCCGTCAGGTCGGCTCCGGTCTCAACGGCAACATCGGCTATGCCTCGGCGATCAGCGTCGCCCTGTTCCTCCTCACCCTGATCCCGCTCGCCGCGATCGCCATCATGAATCGCGAGAAGAAGGCGAAGGTCCCCGCATGAGCACGCTCACCCCGCCGCGCGTCGACGACGACCGGCGTCCCGACGATCAGACCGCCGCGACCACACGCGAACGCATCTTCCGCCGCCGCGGCTCAGGCGATTTCAGCAAGCCGACGCTCGGCGGGCTGATCGGCCGCTACGCTCTGCTGCTGTTCGTGCTGGTGATCGTCATCGGCCCGTTCCTGTGGCAGCTCTCGACCTCGTTCAAGGGCCCGCAGGAGAACATCTACTCCTTCCCGCCGAACCTCATCCCCCGCGAGCCGACGCTGCAGAACTACGCCACCGTCGCCGAGATCGTCCCGGTCTATCTCTACGCCTGGCACTCCCTGCTCGTCTCGGTCGGCACGGTGCTCAGCAACGTGATCCTCGCCACGTTCGCGGGCTACGCCCTCGGCTGCATGCGCTTCCGCGGCAAGTGGATCGTCATGGCCATCCTGCTGTCGACCCTGCTCTTCCCCGGCGAGGTCACCGTGACGAGCAACTTCCTCACGATCCGCGCACTCGGCCTCGCCGACACCCTGTGGGGCGTGTTCCTGCCCGGCGCGATCAGCGCCATGAACGTGCTGCTCGTCGCCACCGCGTGCCGGATGATCCCCCAGGACGTGCTGGATGCCGCGACCGTCGACGGCGCCACGACCTGGCAGCGCATCCGCCATATCGTGTGGCCCAACATCCGGGGCATGGTCTCGGTCGTCGCCGTCTTCGCCTTCATCGGCGCGTGGGACGACTACCTCTGGCCCCTCATCGTGCTCTCCGACCCGTCGAAGTACACGCTGACCGTCGGCATGGCGTATCTGAACAGCAGCTTCTCCGTCGATCCGCGTCTGATCGCGGCGGGCACCATGATCGCGCTCGTGCCGATCGTGATCATGTTCTCGTTCACGCAGCGGTTCTTCTTCAAGGGCGTGCAGGAGGGCGCGGTCAAGGGGTGAGCACCGTGCACCTCATCCCCGCCGACGGGCCGGTCGATCCACCGTCATCTCGTCCTCGGGCAGGCGTGATCCCCGGGCAGGTCTTCGCCTTCTCCTTCGACCCCTCGGCAGGCGAGCAGCGGATCGACGTGCCCGGACTCGCAGACATCCCCGTCACGCCGGACACCGTGCTGCACTGGGCGTTCTATGCCGACGGCGCCGACGCGACCCTCGCCCCGCATGCGGCGCTCGCGGTGACCGTCGATGCGCGGCGTGCCGACGGCGCGAGGCTGAGTGACATCGCCGCCGTGCGCGACCGGTACGACTTCCCGCTCACCGCCGATGCGCAGTTCGGGGCCCGCTGGAGTCTGCCGGAGCAGTGGAACGCCGACACGGTGTCTCTCGGCCCGCTGTGTTCGGGTTCTGTGCCGCACACCTCGGTCACCGTCGAACTCGTCCTGGGCACAGGATCCCTGGCGACCGACGCGGATCTCCCCTCGCGCGTCAGCGGCTTCGTGCAGTGCGTCGTCGAGGAGATGCCGGAGCAGCCCGCGGCGGCGGACCTTCCTCCCGTCGAGCGCGTGGACACCCGTCGAGGCACGCACTCCGGACCGCGCTTCTCGCGCGGCAACACGATCCCCGCGGTCGCCGTTCCGCACGGCTTCACGTTCGTCACTCCGGCGACCGATGCCTCGGACACCCGTTGGCCGTACCGCCCCAGCATCCACGACGACCCGCCGGGGCGACGCCTCGAAGCGCTGCAGTTCTCCCATCAGCCCAGTCCGTGGATCGGCGATCGCTCGGTGCTCCAGCTCATGCCGTTCGACGGACGCCCGATGTCTGACCGTGGAGAGCGTCGACGCTGGATCACCCCCGGGTCCGAGCGCGCCCGCCCGCACGAGTACGCGGTCGACCTCGGCGGACTGCGCGCAGAGATGACCGCGACCTCGCACGCCGCCGCCTTCCGGGTGCGCGGCGCCGAGGCCGACGCCATCGTCGGGTTCGTGATCGATCAGCCGACCGACGAGGGACGCCTGACCTGGACCGATGACGGCGGCTTCGAAGGGTGGACGCCCGAGGGCACCGAGGACTGGGGCAACGCTCCGCGCTGCTACTTCGCGGGCGTGGTGCTGCGCAGCGAGGGTGACGACGCGTCGGGCCCGCGCGGCGCGCTCGACGACGCCGTGCGGGTGCACGTCGCCGGCTATGTCGGCGGGCGCGGTTCGCTCGAGGTGCGCGTGGCGGTGTCGTTCGTGTCGATCGAGCAGGCCAGACGCAGCCTCGACCTCGAAGCGCCGGCCGAGGTGACCTACGACGAGGTGCGGGCGGCATCCGCAGCATCCTGGAACCGCGTGCTGGGGCGCGTGACCATCCCGCCCCTCCCCGAGGCGGAGGCTCCGTATCGCCGACTGGCGCACGACGAGCATGTGAGCCGGATCGCCGCGGCCCTGCACCGGATGCATCTGTATCCGAACACCGCCGCCGAGAACGCGGGAACCGCCGATGCCCCGATCCTTCGATTCGCCGACGCCTTCGCGGGGCGAGAGCCGTTCGGCGAACGCACCACCAGCGCCCCGATCGTCGACGGCGAGCTGGTGGTGAACAACGGCTACTGGGACACCTACCGCACCGAATGGCCGGCACTCGCGCTGCTCGACCCTGCGCTGACCGGCAGGCTGCTCGACGGACAGCTCGAGCAGTATCGCCGTGGAGGCTGGATGGTCCGGTGGAGCGCCCCGGGATACGTCGACAGCATGGTAGGAACGTCGAGCGACCAGATCTTCGCCGACGCCGCCCGGTGGGGAGCGGAGTTCGACCGTGCGGAGGCGTTCGAGAGCGGCTGGCGCAACGCCTGCGAGCCGGGGCCCGATGCGCTGCGCGGTCGCAAGGGCATCGCCCGCGGGCGCTTCACCGGATTCATCTCGTCCGACGAGCCGGAGGGCATGAGCTGGACCATCGAGAACGCCGTGAGCGATGCCGCACTCGGCCGGTTCGCCGCGCAGCTCGCCGCCGATGCGGAGTCCGCACAGGATGCCGCGCGCTACCGCTCTTTCGCCCGGTACTTCGCGAACCGGGCGCTGTCGTACCGCACCCTGTTCGATGCGGACTCCGGCTTCCTCCGCGGCAAGGACTCCGCGGGCGGCTTCGCGCCGGCCTTCGACCCGCGGACCTGGGGCGGCGACAATGTCGAGACGAACGCCTGGGGCATGTCGGTCGGCGCCGTGCACGACGGAGTCGGACTCGCGACGCTGCATGGCGGCCGCGACGCCTTCGGCCAGCATCTCGACGACCTCTTCGCGGAGCCCGAGACAGCCGACAAGCGCTTCGGCGGAGCATACGGCGCGGTCATCCACGAGCAGCGCGAGGCGCGGGCGCTGCGCTCCGGCATGTGCGCGATCTCGAATCAGCCCGCCCACCACATCCCCTTCATGTACGCGTTCAGTGACCGGCCATGGCGCACCGCGGGGATCGTGAACGAGCTCGCCGCCCGCCTCTTCGCGGGCGCCCACATCGGTCAGGGCTTCCCCGGCGACGAGGACAACGGCGAGATGAGCGCGTGGTGGCTGTGGGCGGCTCTCGGGCTCTACCCGCTCGAGCTCGCGTCGGGAGTGCTGCGGATCGGGTCTCCCCTCTTCGACGACATCCGCGTCGATCGCGCCGACGGCTCCTCGCTGCGCATCCGGTCTCACCGCAGCGAGCCGGCCGCCCACGTGCTGGAGAGCGCGCGACTGGACGGGGTCGATCTCGATCGCRCCGAGCTCCCCATCGCCGCGCTGGCCGGTGACGCCGACCTCGAACTGATCTTCGTCACCGATCCTTCGGATGCCCTCGAGACGGGCGAGCACGCACCGGCAGCCCACTCGACCTGGTGTCGCGATCTGACGGCCGAGCGAGCCGATGTGATCGCAGCGGCATCCGTCGTCGATGCCCGGCGCCTCTTCGACGACGGCGAGCATGGCGGTTCGAGCGGCGTCGTCCTGGCCGCCGGTGAATGGGCGGGATGCCGCTTCGCCGAGCCCCGCGCCGTGAGCGACCTCACCGTGACGATGGTCGCTGCAGCCCCATCGTCGCGCCTGCAGTGGGAGGTCGTCGATGAGGACGGGAACTGGACCGCGGCACCGACCACGCACGACGCGGAGCTGGCCGCAGACCGCACCACCCCGTTCGAGCTGGCGGCACCGGTCGTGACCCCGGCGATCCGCGTGCGGGCGGAGGCCGGGGTCACGATCCGTCAGATCGAGGTCTTCGACCTCGGGTGATCGCTTCGATCTCAGGTGAGCATTTTGATCTCAGGTGATCACTTCGACAGGACGAACGACACCTCGGTGGCGTTCCCAGCGACGTCGACGACCCGCAGCGTGTTCGCGCCAGTGACCGCTCCGAAGGCGCCCGACTTCACGAAGTTCAGGTCGCTCCACTCGTTGTCTGTGAGATCCTTCTCGACGCCGTTGACGTAGAGCCTGTCGATCTTGCCCTCGTCGTAGAGCGTGAAGCTGACCCGCTGATAGCCGACCGCCGCATCGCCCTTCGTGAACCGCGCGCCCTCCTTGACCGTGACGGTCGGGGGCGTCGTGTCGCGGGGCGCCGCCCGATACTCGGTCGCCTCGCCCTTCAGCGCCTCGGTGATGCCCGAGAGATACGCCGACTGGTCGGTCGCGGTGAGGTTGTAGGCGACATAGACACCGTAGCCGTCGGCGACAGTGCGGGTCGCGAAGTCCGCGGCGGTGGCTGCGCTCGTGTTCGCCAGGTCGATGGCCGCAGCCCCGAGCAGACCGCGGTCCTCGAGGCCGGGAACGACGGGCGCATCATAGGTCGGGTAGTAGGGGTTCCAGGCGTAGTCGAGCACACTCGCTGCATCGAACAGCGTGAAGTCGGTCGTCGTATAGGTCGGGCCGATCGCGTACAGGCTGATGATCTTGTCGGGGCCGAGGCGGTCGCGCAGCGCGGTGGCCAGCCATCCGAACGACTCCGCATTGGGCTGCGGCGTGCCATTGGCGCCGTAGTTCGTCCACTCGTCGTCGAAGTCGATGCCGTCGAGCCCATAGGTCGTCACGGCGTCGGCGAGCTGAGCGGCGAACGCATCGGCCTGCGCGAACGAGGTGAAGTTCGCGAAGCCGGCACCCTGGTGGTTGCCGAGCACCGAGAGCAGCACCTTGGTGCCCTTCGCCTGCACAGGACGGATCTGCGTCTCGGCATCGTCGAGCGTCTCGGTGACCCGCTCGTTGAAGTGCAGGTATGCCTTCTCACCGTCGTAGTTGATGTTCGCAGCGAAGATCATCGCCATGTCGATGGCTGCATCGCCGGACTCGGCGAGCGTGTAGTCGGCGACGTTGGCTAAATCGTTCGAGTTCACCTCGACATAGACGGCGAGCTTCGGGTCGGCCGGCTCAGCACTCTCGGCGGCAGCCCCCAGCGAACCGGTGAGAATGCCTGCAGCAGCGGTCGCGAGCACCCCCAGCCCGGCGATGCTCTTTCGCAATCGGTGATTCCTGACGTTCTGACTCATGACGGATCGTCTCCTTCGGCGTCGTTGTCGAATCCGGCCGCACCGTCGCGACCTGCGGCCGACTATAGCGCTTAAGTACGCCACGCGGAAGAAGTCCGGCCCGACAGCCAGGAGGGGGCGGATGCCGCAGCATCCGCCCCCTCCCCCSGTCGCCCTCCGGAGCTCACCCTCACCCAGCGGTCAGATCGTCACGTCTCCGACCAGGTTGACCTTGATGCCCATGCCCGCGAACATCGCAGCCTTGGCGACCAGCGCCTTGTCGGCCGTCTCGGCATCCGGCGCATAGACGAGCTGAGCGTGGTTGGCCTTGTGCCGCGCCATGAACTGATCGCGCGAGATGCCGTGCAGCACCACGTGCGCGATCGGCCACTCGGGGTTCGTCGCATCCTTGCGGCGCTGGGTCTCCTCCGCCGGGAGCTCGACGACGGAGGCGCGGAAGATGTCGGCCTGCAGGATGCCATCGGCGATGAACACGCGCGACAGCACGATCTCGCCGGGCTTCGAGACGCCGTTGATCGTCGCGCCGCCCGCCGGGAAGAACACGTGGCCCTGACGCCATCCTTCGGCGTTCTGCCAGCCGCCGAGGTGCGACGCGGGCACCGACCCCGAGATCTCGTAGACCCAGACGAACTGGCCGTCGTGATCTTCGCCCCAGCGCACGTCGTGCAGGGTGTTGTCGGGCACGAGTCCCATCGCGCGCCACACCCGATCGGTGACCAGCGCGTCGACCGCGACGCCCTCGTCGGCCTCGTTGAAGTGCGGGAACGCACGCCCCTCGTGCAGCACGCGCGAGCCGTCACGGGAGGTGACGGGCGGGCGCTCGGTCGAGTTCAGGATCCCCTCGGCCAGATCCGATGCCGGAACCAGGTCCTTCAGGCCCTGCTGATACTGGATGCCGACCGCGTCGAGGCCGAAGTCGTCGGCGATGCGGAGCGCGGCGATGTACATCTTCAGCTGCCACTGCACCTGCTCGCGGGTCAGCTCGGTCTCGGCGTCCTCGCCGTACCGGAACGTCATGCCCGCGTCGATCAGCCAGTCGTAGGCGGCATCCGCCTCGTCGTCGCCCACCTCGAGCATCTCGGCATACAGAGCCGACTGCGAGAGGCGCTCTTTGTAGATGCCGGTCTTGTTGAGCAGCTCGTCGTCGAAGATCGCGTTGTACATGCCCATGCAGCCCTCGTCGAAGACGCCGATGATGGCCTTCTCGGCGCGAAGCTCGGCGGCCAGCGCCTCGCCCAGCAGCTTCTCGGGGCTGTCGGGAAGTTCGGGCAGCGGGCGCACGTGCGACGCGTCGTGCGTGATCGAGCCGGTCTCGGTCCACTCCTCGATCCCGGCCCGGAACCAGTCGTCGGTGAAGTCGACCGACCAGATCGTGGCGTAGGGCTTGTCCATCTTGGTGAGGCCGGCGTTCAGACCGAGGAGCCCGACGAGGCCGGGCCAGTCACCCGCGAAGTTCGCGACGGTGAGGATCGGACCCTCATGCGTGCGCAGACCTGCGAGCACGTGATGCGAGTACTGCCACACCGCCTCGGCGACGATCAGCGGGGCATCCGTCGGGATGTTCTTGAAGACCTCGAGACCCATGCGCTGGCTCGAGATGAAGCCGTGGCCGGTCGCAGGGTCGACGTCGTTGGCGCGGATGACAGTCCACCCCAGGTCGTTGAAGACGCCGGTCACGCCTGCTTCGAGCTCGACCTGCACGGGCCAGCCGCCGGTGTTGGCGGCTTCGCGCAGGTCGCCCGAGGCGATCAGGTACGCGGTCTTCGGCGCGGACGCCGGTCGGGATGCCGGTGCCGGCAGGGTGTAGGTCATGACTCGCGTCCTCCTTGATCGCACGTGTTGTGCCACTGTACGTGAAATCGGTTTCAGACCGCAACCGGCCATCCGTTCTGCACTGTCGCCAACATCGCCGACTTGTGCACACCGAGTGTGAACTCCGGCATACAGCGCGGGAGCCCGGTGACATCCTGAGTTCCGCGCCGAACAATGGAGGTATGGACTTGAGCGATCCGCAGGCCTGGACGATGATCGGCATCTTCGCGAGCGCGATGCTCGGCGGCATGACCCTGATGACGACACAGTTCAGCCGGGTGCTTCGCGCCGAGATCGGGGGCCTTCGCGGCGAGCTCGGCGGCGAGATCGTCGGCCTTCGCAGCGAGCTCGGCGGCGAGATCGGAGGGCTTCGCGGCGAGTTGCGCGGCGAGATCGACGTGCTGCGCACTGAGATGCGAGCCGGTTTCGAGGTGATGAACGTGCGGCTCGACTCCCTCGACACCCGACTCACTCGTGTCGAGGGCAAAGTCGACGACCTCGACACCGAGCTCACGCACCTCGCGACCCGGTTCTGGCGGTCTCAGTGAGGGACCGCGGGTGCTGTCAGCCCCTGGCCGTGGCGACGGCGCTGGCCGGCTGGATCTCGTTGCGCAGCACCACCGTGCGCGACGGCTGATCATCGCCGCCGATGCGCTCCAGCAGCATCCGCGCCGCCGTCACTCCCATGTGACGTGCGGGCAGCCGCACGACCGTCACGGCTGTGGGCGAGAGCGTCGTGAAGGGCAGCGAACCGATCACCGCCACGCCGACCTGCGGCGGGGTCAGGCCC
The DNA here is from genome assembly GCF_056175745.1 of Microbacterium sp. LjRoot205. Classification (NCBI taxonomy): domain Bacteria; kingdom Bacillati; phylum Actinomycetota; class Actinomycetes; order Micrococcales; family Microbacteriaceae; genus Microbacterium; species Microbacterium sp. LjRoot205. Next base: position 223,328 of record NZ_JBGFFH010000005.1, read on the forward strand.
TGCTCGGTCAGCACCTGGATCGCTCCGACGCCGATGAGGTTGTTGCCGGCCACCACGGCATCAGGCGGCTCGGGGAGTGCGAGCAGCTGCTCCATCGCCTCTCGCCCGCCGTCGACGCGGAACGTGGTGAACCGCTCGAGGTCGTCGAGGTCGAGATCCGGATGCGCTGCGCTCAGCGCCTGTCGCCAGCCCGCGGCCCGTTCGGCCGCCGTGTCGATGTGCTCGGGACCGCCGATGTAGGCGATGCGCCGGTATCCGGCATCGATGAGGTCTTTCGCGGCCGAGGCGCCGGCCGCCCGGTTCGCCATGACGACGCCGTCGATGTCGTAGGTCGTGCTGCGGTCGACGGCGACGACCGGCCGCCCCGTCGCGAGGATGCCGCGGAGGTCGGAGCGCTCGTCGGCGGTTGCGATGATCACGCCGGACATGTGCTCGGAGATCGCGATCTGCAGATAGGTCGCCTCCTTCTCGAGCTGCGAGTCGGAGTTGCAGAGCACGACCGAGTACCCGGCCTCCGAGGCGACGTCTTCGACACCTCGGGCCATCTCGGTGAAGTACGGGTTCTCGATGTCGGGGATCACGAGGCCGATGACCTCGGAGCTCTGCCGCCGCAGGGTGCGAGCGGTGCGGTTGGGGGTGAAGCGCAGCTGTTCGGCGGCTCGACGCACCGCCTCGACCTTCGACGCCGAGACGCTGGTGCCGTTGAACACGCGCGAGACGGTGGCCGGCGAGACCTGCGCGAGTCGAGCGACGTCGTAGATCGTGACCATCGGCACACTGTAACCGATTTCAATCCCGTCGGGGAGCTCGCGATCGGGCGCACGAGGTCCGACGGTCAGTCGGCGAGCATCTGATCCCGCACCTGCCTGCGCAGCACCTTGCCGATGAGCGAACGAGGAAGATCATCGACCGCCGTGATGCGCTTGGGCACCTTGTAGGGGGTCAGCCGGGTGCGACAGAAGTCGCGCAGCGCGCCCGAGTCGAGTGTCGCACCCTCGCGGAGCACGACCGCGGCGGCGACCTCTTCGCCTCCGCTCGCTCTCGGAAGACCGACCACGGCGGCGGCGGCCACGTCAGGGTGCGCCTCGAGCGCATCCTCGACCTCGCTGGGCGAGACGTTGAAGCCGCCCGTGATGATGAGCTCCTTGAGGCGGTCCACGATCGTCACGAAGCCGTCGGCAGAGACCTCGGCGATGTCGCCGGTGCGCAGCCAGCCGTCGGCGAGCAGCACGTCGGCGGTGTCGCTGGAGCGGCCCCAGTAGCCCTGGAACACCTGAGGTCCGCGGATGAGCAGCTCACCCCGCTCGCCCACCGGCATGTCGACGTCGGTGTCGGCAGGATCGACGACGCGGATCTCGGTGCTCGGGAACGGCACGCCGACGGTGCCGGGGCGGCGGCTGCGGCCCATCGGGTTGCCGAGCGCGACGGGCGAGCTCTCGGTCATGCCGTATCCCTCGACGAGCAGGCCGCCGGTCGCCTCCTCCCACCGCTGCACGGTCGCGACCGGCAGGCTCATCGCACCGGAGATCGCGAACCGGACCGTGGAGAGATCGATGGTCCCGCGTGACGCGGCACGCGCGAGCTGGTCGTAGATCGGCGGCACGGCAGGGAGGAAGGTCGGCGGACTCGTGCGCGCCGCCTTCGTGACGAGGCCGAGGTCGAAGGTCGGGAACAGCACGAGCTTCGCGCCGATGCTCATCGCGAACGTCAGGCACAGCGTCATCCCGTAGGCGTGGAACAGCGGCAGCACACCGTAGAACGTCTCCTTGCCGTCGACGAGTCCTGGCACCCATGCGCGACCCTGCATCGCGTTGGCGCGCAGGTTCGCGTGAGTGAGGATCGCGCCCTTCGGGTCGCCCGTCGTCCCACTCGTGTACTGCAGCAGCGCGGTGTCGCCCAGCGAAGGGCCCTCGATGCGACGCGAGAGCGGACGATGGTCGACCAGCTTCTTCCAGGCCAGCGCGCGACGCGTCTTCGGGGTGGCTGTCAGCTTGGCCCTCGACGCCCGCGCCTTGGGTATGGGCAGTCGCAGGAGCATCCGCTGCGAGGCGGGCATCGCCTCGGTGAGGTCGACGCTCACGATGTGCTCGACCCGCAGGTCCGAGGGGAAGTCCGCGATCGTGTCGACCGTCTTGTCCCAGACGATCGCGACCTTCGCGCCGTGATCCTCGAACTGGTGCCGCAGCTCCCTCGCCGTGTAGAGCGGATTGTGCTCGACCACGATGGCGCCGAGACGGAGTGCCGCATAGAAGACCACGACATGCTGCGGGCAGTTGGGCAGCACCAGCGCGACGCGATCGCCCTTGCGCACGCCCAGGCGCCGGAGCCCCTCGGCGGCGCGCGTGATCTGATCGCCGAGCTCGCGGTAGGTCGTCACCGCGCCGAAGAACTCGAGCGCCGGGCGACGCGCGAATGCGGAGACGCTGGCCGCCATCATCTCGGGCAGCGTCTGAGTCGGAGCCTCGATCTCCGCAGGAACGTCATCTGCGTAGGAGGCGAGCCACGGCCGGGATTCGTGCGGGTTGACGGACATGTCCTCCATCCTGCCCCGGTCGGCTGTGAGGCGCCCCCGCCCTGCCCCGACGCACGCGTCTAGCGGTGCACCGCCACGACCCGCGCGACGGCCTCGCGCTCGGCATCCGTCGGCTCGGCGATCGCCATGCGGCAGTGCGTGTCGACGACGTCGAGCACGCGGTAGGCCTCCTTCATGCGCGCCATGTCGCCACCGATCAGCGACACGACGTCGTCGACGGCGGCCTGGGCTGCGGCGATCGCATCCGCATCCCCTGAGCGGCCGGCGTCGGCCAACGCGCGGAACGGCTTGGGAGTGACGGAGGAGACCCCTGAGACGACACCCTGCGCACCCGAGCGCACCGCAGCGATCAGGTCGCGGTCGGCGCCGGTGTAGAGGTCGAAGTCGTCCGGGACCGCAGCTCGGTAGGCGGCGATCTCGTCGAGAGACAGTTCACTGACCTTCGCGCCCACGATGTTCGGCAGCGCGGCCAGGCGCGTGAGCAGCTCGACCGACACCGGATTGCCGCTGCGCGCCGGGTAGATGTAGACGTAGAGCCGGCCGTCGCCGACCGCTGCCGACAGCGCTTCGAAATAGTCGAAGATCGACTGGTCGGTGGCCTTCAGGTAGTAGGGGGTGAGGGCGGCGAACTCGGTCGCACCGAGGCCCTTCGCGATCTCGACCAGCCGCAGCGCCTCGAACGTGCTCGGCTGACCGACATGCACGACGACGCGCATGCGATCCTTCAGCTCGGCCAGCGCCGCCTCGACGATCGCGGCGAACTCGATCGCGTCGATCGCGGGGAATTCGCCCGTGGTGCCGAGGATGAACGCGCCCTCGTTGCCTGATTCGGCGACGAAGCGGAAGATCGCTCGCGATCCCTCGAGGTCGAGTGCACCGTCGCTGTGGAAGGCGGTCGGCACGGCGGTGAGGATGTCGTAGCGGGTCACTTCTCGTTCTCCTTGGAGTTCTTTCGGGTCTTTCGCGGGCGCCGCGCGGGAGCGTCGACGTTGCGGACGGTCGAGGTGAGCAGATCCGGGTCTGCGGCGAGTTCGCCGTGCGCCTTCTCGATCTGCTCGCGGCTCTCGGCGGGGAGGATCGACTCCGAGAGGGAGGCCCGCTCGGCGCGCGGGGTGCGGGCGGCTCGGATGGCCGGCATCACGATCGACAGCACGGCGAGCACGAGCAGCACGATCGCGATCGGGCTCACCACCTCGAAGAACGGACGCGTCGGCAGGATCGCCAGGGTGCGAGCGAGGTTCTCTTCGGCGAGCGGTCCCAGAAGAAGGCCGAGCACGATCGGGCCGGCAGGCACCTGCATCCGCTTGAGCAGCACCCCGATCACGCCGAAGACGAGCATGGTGACGACCGTCGAGAGGCTGTTCGAGGTGGCATACGTGCCGATGATGCAGAAGATCAGGATGCCGCTCCACAGGTACGGCTGCGGCACGTCGAGCAGCTTGACCATGCCCTTCATACGGACGAGGCTCAGCGCCAGCGAGAGCAGCGTCGCGACGAGCATGATGCCGACGATCGAGACGACCAGGTCGGGGCGGTTGGTGAACAGCGTGGGTCCGGGCGTGATGCCCCAGATGATCATCGAGCCGATCATCACGGCCATCACCGAGTCGCCGGGGATGCCGAGGGCCATCGTGGTCGTGAGCGAACCGCCGAGCGTGGCGCTCGAGGCCGTGTCGGAGGCGGCGACGCCCTCGATCGACCCCTTGCCGAACATCTCGGGGTGCTTCGACGCCTTGCGCGCGCGCTCCCATCCGATGAGTCCGGCGATGTCGCCACCGGCCGCGGGGATGAGCCCGACGCCGAGTCCGACAGCGCCGCCGACAGCAGTGGCGCGTCCGCTCTGCTTCAGCTCGGCCCTGTTCGGCCACCAGCGGCCGAGGCTCGAGATGGGCCGCACGTTCGACTTGCGGTAGGTGAGCAGCTGGTCGAACAGCTCGGCGATGCCGAAGAGCCCGATGATCACCGCGATGAAGTTGACGCCTTCGACGAGCTCGAGCACGCCGAAGGTGAAGCGCTGATCGGCCGTCGCCGCGTAGGTGCCGACGGTGCCGAGCATGAGCCCGAAGAGTCCGGCGAGGATGCCCTTGAGCATCGACTTCGACGAGATGCCGATCATGATCGAGATGCCGAAGACGACCAGGGCGAAGAGCTCGGGCGACTTGAAGTAGTCGCGGGCGAAGCTGGCGATCGGCACGGCTGCGACAGCGAACAGCACCAGCGAGGCGAGGATGCCGACGGCCGAGACGATCGCCGAGATCGTGAGGGCGAGACCGGCGCGACCCTGCTTCGCCATCGGATAGCCGTCGAGGGTCGTGGCGATCGAGGCGGGCGTGCCCGGGGTGTTGATGAGGATCGACGGCACCCGGTCGCCGAAGTTCGCGGCCACGTAGATCGTCAGCAGCACGGCGAGACCCTGGACGGGCTCGAGTGTGAGCGTGAATCCGGCGGCGAGCGCGACCGCCATGGTCGCGGTGATGCCGGGGAAGGCTCCGACCATGAAGCCGAGCAGCAGCCCGACGAGCATGTAGAGCAGGATCGAGATGTCGAGGAGCGAGTTCAGCCCCTCCATGAGCGCGTTCACAGGGGAATCCTCAGGAGCATGCCGAACACGACGTAGACGAACGCGGTGACGGAGGCGGAGTAGATGATCAGGCTCAGCCAGCGGCGGTGGCCGTAGAGGAGCATGAGAGCGGCCATCAGCACGGCGGCGGCCACCGGGAAGACCTCGATGCGGTACCCGAACAGGATGACGGTGCCCAGCGACCACACCGCGATGAACGCTCCGGTGATCGCGAGGGTGGCGACGACCCTGACCACACCGCCGGGCTGGATGCGGTCGAGATCCTCGCGCCCCGGCGCGGGCCGGGTGACGGCGAGCGCCAGGATCGCGAGCGAGATGACGACCGCCGTGACGGCGATGACCATCGGCCAGAAGCGCGCGTCGATCTGACCCGGGAGCGCTTCGCGGCGCAGCGGGATCTGCGTCGTGAGGAAGAGATACCCGGCGCTGAAGGCCAGGGCGACGGCCCCGAAGACGATCTCGAGCGGTCTGGACGCGGGTGCGCCCTGGTGTTCGTCCTGCTCGACCGCGGATGTGGCATCGGCGTGGGACATGGTGCTCCTTCCCTGGTCTGACGTCGGCGACTGGCTGCGGGGCCGGCGTGGCGGCCGGCCCCGCAGTCCGGGCCGGTCAGCCCAGGAGGTCCTTGAAGAGGTCGAACTGCTCGTCGACGAACGTCGTCCACTCGGCGGAGTCGCGGTAGACCACGAGGTTGCCGGCGTCCTTCTGGAACTGCTGGTAGGTGTCGGACTCGACGGCTTCCTTGACGGCTGCCTCGAGCTCGGTCTTCACGTCGTCCGGCAGACCCTTCGGGGCGTAGATGCCGCCCCACCCGCCGAAGACCACGTCTTCGCCGATGGCCTCGTCGGCCGTCGGCACGTCTTCCGCATCGGGGTGACGCTCATCGTTCAGGACGGCGAGGATGCGCACGGCTTCGCCCTGTGCGAGAGCCTCGCCGAGGCCCGACACCGCGGCGACGGTCTCACCGGAGGCCGCGGCCGCCACGGCCGTGGCTCCACCGTCATAGGGCACCGGGGTGAAGTCGGCGCCGGTCGCGTCGCCGAGGCCGATCGTCGCGGCCTCCCAGATCGAGCCGGCTCCGGAGTTGGCGACGGTCACCGCGCCGGACTCCGCCTGGGTGACGAGGTCTTCCAGCGTCTCGATCCCGCTGTTGGCGCCGACCGTGACGACGCCGGGAGCCAGCATGATCTGACCCAGGAGGTCGAAGTCCTCGGGCAGGACGTTCGCGCTCTGCGTGGTGTTGAGCATCGCGATCTCGACCGGGGCGAAACCGATGACGTAGCCGTCGGGGTCCTGCGCTCCGACGTACTCCATGGCGAGCGCACCTGCGGCACCCGGCATGTTCTCGGGGATCACGCTCACGCCGAGGATGCCCTCGAGTTCGGTCGCGAGGGCCCGGGACGACAGGTCGGATCCCCCACCGGGGTTGGCCTGGATGATCAGGCGGATGTCGTTCTCCGGAAAGGTCGACGCTGCTTCCTCCCCCTCTTCGACCTTCGTGCAGGCCGACAGGACGAGAGCGGTGGCGGCGACGGCCGCGAGGGCGGCGGCCGCCCGGGTGATGCGCTTGCGGGGCATCTTTGCTCCTCTACGTGGGTCGACCTTGTTGTCGACTCCCTGACCGTACCAGTGTTGACTGTTAACAGTCAACACTGCTGCCCTGTGCACCTCCCGCGAGGCTCACTGTCCTCACCGCCCTCCAAGATGCCAGTATGAGAGCAGCTACGAGGGAGGCGGAGCATGTTCGACGAGCTCAGAAGACAGCAGGCACTGGAGGAACTCGGGATCCTGGACACCCCCCGGGATGAACGAGTCGATCGCGTGGCCCGCCTGGCGAAGCAGATGTTCGGCGTGCCGATGGTGAGCGTCTCTCTGCTCGACGGCGACCGCCAGTGGCGCAAATCCGAGATCGGCCTCGGCGGCGACGAGGCCCCGCGGCAGGATTCGTTCTGCGACTACACGGTCGGCCAGGACCGCACGGTCGTGATCGAGGATGCCAGCGCGACGGAGACGTTCGCCACGAACCCGTTCGTTGTCGGCGACCCGCACCTCCGGTTCTACGCCGGCCACCCGCTCCACGCACCCGGCGGCGAGCCCGTCGGCACGCTGTGCGTGCTCGACACGGAACCGCACTCGTTCTCGGAGGCGCAGCGCGGCCTGCTCCGCGACCTCGCCTTCTGGGTGCAGAGCGAGATCGCCTCCGACGTCGAACTCGATCAGGCCACCCTGATCCAGAGCGCCCTGCGCCCGCAGTCCATCCCCACGATCACCGGATACACGGTCGCGGGCGGCGGCGCCTCGCGCGGGCGCCTGGCGGGGGACTTCTACGACCTGCGCCTCCACGACGGGGCTCTGCGCATCACCCTCGCCGATGCGATGGGCAAGGGCACGGGACCCGCCATCGTCGCGGCCGGAGTGCGCGCATCGCTGCGCACGGCACCCGAACGCAGCATCGCCGAAGCGATCGCCGACGCCGACCGCCTTCTCGAGGAGGACCTCTCGGAGACGACGATGTTCGTCACGGCCGTCCATGCCGAGCTCCAGCCCGAGACCGGCGACCTGGAGGTGATCGATGCCGGTCACAGCCTGGCGTTCATCCTGCGCAGCGACGGCTCGTGGGAGCACCTTCGTTCGACCGGGCTGCCCCTCGGAATGGGCGCCGCACTGCCCGACCAGGGCGCTCGGGAGTCGCGGCGCACCCGCCTCGAACCCGGTGACGCGTTCGTCTGCTGCAGCGACGGGCTGCTGGACGTGCTCGACGCCGATGACCCGTTCGCCCACGTGGCCAGAGTGCTCGACACCCTCGGCCCCGACGGGGCGATCGGCGAGGCGCTCCGGCTCATCTCGGACGACAGGGCGACCGACGACATCACCGTGGTCGTGGTGAGGCGCGACGCATGACAGCTCGCTTCGCCGCGATCCGGGTGATCGCTGTTCTCTCGGTGCTGCTGGGAGTGAACTACGTCGCCTGGCGGTGGCTGGAATCGGTCAACTGGTCGGCGTGGTGGATCGCTGTGCCTCTCGTGGTCGCCGAGACCTACAGCCTGATCGACACCTTCCTCTTCTGCCTGACGATGTGGCGGGCGAAAGAGCGCCCGGCGCCCGTCTCCCCGCCCCAGGGCACGGTCGACGTGTTCATCACCACCTACGACGAGCCGATCGAGCTCGTGATGACGACGGCCCGCGCCGCACGTGGGATCGCCTACCCGCACACGACCTGGATCCTCGACGACGGGGCCCGCCCCGAACTCGAGCGGGCGGCTCGCGAGGCCGACATCGGCTACCTCACCCGCTCCGACGACTGGACGGGCAAGCCGCGCCACGCCAAGGCGGGCAACCTCAACAGCGCGCTGTTCGAGACCGACGGGGAATTCCTCCTCATCCTCGACGCCGACCAGATACCCGACCCGCTGATCCTGCACCGCACCCTGGGGTATTTCGCCGACGATCCCGAGGTCGCCGTGGTGCAGACCCCGCAGTGGTTCGTCAACGTCGACGAGGCCGACCCTCTCGGCAGCCAGGCTCCGCAGTTCTACGGCCCGATCCAGCAGGGCAAGGACGGCTGGAACGCGGCGTTCTTCTGCGGATCCAACGCGGTGCTCCGTCGCGACGCCCTGATGCAACTGGGCATCATCGGCTACGTGCGCGAGGTGACCGACACCGCGGCCCGCGCGCTGCGCACGTCGGAGACCCTGATCGAGAAGGAGATGCGCTCGGCATCCGATCCCGAACTCCGTCGCGAGCTCTTCGCGCTGCACGTGGCGATCGGCCGGGGTCGTCGCGATCTCGCCGGCGGCGCCCCCGTCAGGGAGGTCGCGGACGCCGTGCTCGCTGCGGTGCACAACGCGTCGGTGATCCTCGTCGCGAAGGACCTCGCGGGGATCCGAGCCGATCTCGCAGAGCTCGGCTCGCTGCCGATCGCACACGACGCGCAGCTCGACGCGATCGTCGTCGACGAGGTGGGCCTCACCGCACTCGCCGACTCCGACCTCTCCCCCATCAACGCGCTGGATGCGGTCAGGGCACTGCTCGACGCGCTCCGGCTCGATCGAGGCGACGAGGCGCAGCCGATCCTCCCCCTCGCCACGATCTCGGTGACCGAGGACATGGCCACGGCCATGCAGCTGCACTCGCTCGGCTGGCGCAGCGTCTATCACCACGAGATCCTCGCCAAGGGCCTCGCCCCCGAGGATCTGCGCACGATGCTGACGCAGCGACTACGCTGGGCGCAGGGCACCCTGCAGGTCATGCTGCGCGACAACCCGCTCGCCAAGCGCGGGCTGTCGATCGGTCAGCGGCTGATGTACTTCGCCACGATGTGGAGCTACCTGTCCGGGTTCGCCGCTGTGGTCTACCTCACGGCGCCGGTCGTCTACCTCGTCTTCGGCGTGCTGCCGGTCACCGCCTGGTCGGTCGACTTCTTCGTGAGGTTCCTCCCGTATTTCCTCGTCAACCAGGTGCTGTTCCTCGTGGTGGCCAAGGGGCTGCGAACGTGGAGGGGGCAGCAGTACTCGCTCGCGCTGTTCCCTGTCTGGATCCGCGCCTGCTGGTCGGCGTTCGCCAACGTCGTGCTCCACCGCCCGCTCACATTCGCCGTGACGCGCAAGGACGGACGGGATCCACGAGGGGTGCCGTGGCGGGAGATCTGGCCGCAGCTGACGGCGATGGTCGTGCTCGGCATCGCTCTCGTGATCGGTGTGACCCGGGTCATCATCGGCACCGGCGACGGGACGGGCACTCTCGTCAACACGGTGTGGGTGCTGTACGACCTCGTCGTGCTCAGCGTCATCATCCAAGCCGCCCGCTACCGCGGACCGGCCCGCACCCTCGAGGAGGAGAACCATGGATCTCAGAACTGACATCAGAGACGGCTTCGCCGTGATCGCCCTGTCCGGCCGCCTCACCGCGACAGGAGCGCCCCTGCTGCGCAAGGCGGTCAACGACCTCGTGGCCGGGGGCGATTCCCGGATCGTCATCGACATGACCGACCTGCAGTTCGTCGACTCCTCTGGTCTCGGCGCTCTCGTCGGCGGACTCAAGAGCGCCAGGGTCGCGGGCGGCGATCTGCGCATCGCGGCAGTGCCCGAGGCGGTTCGGACGGTGCTGCACCTGACCAACCTCGACCGCGTCCTGCTCGACCACCCCACGCCCGAGACGGCGTTCGATGGGCGCTGACCGGCGCACCGCGCACGTCGCCGGCCTCGCTGGGCCCGCCTTCGTCGAGCACGTCCTCGACGCCCTGGACGCGCTGTGGGAGGCATCTCCGCACGTGGCCCCGGAAGACCGCACGCTGTTCGCGCTGGCGGTCAGCGAGGTGTCCACGAACATCGCCGCGCACGGCGAGGCCGAGGGCGAGCCGGATGCCGGCATCACCGTCGAGGTCGACATCGCGGTGGCCGACGATGAACTCGTCGCCACGTTCGTCGACACGGCTGATCCGGCCAGGATCGACTGGGATGCGGTGGCGATGCCCGGCGTCGACAGCGAGAGCGGACGCGGTCTGGCCCTCACGACGGCTGTGCTCGACGATTTCGAGCACAGCGTCGATGCGACCGGCAACACCTGGGTGCTGCGACGCCGTCTCGCACCGCACGCCTGAGCCCGGCGCCTGGCGCCGCGCGGCAGCCGCTGTCAGGCGGCAGCTGCTGTCAGGCCGGCCGGTCGGCCAGTTCGCTGAGCATCCGATCGCGCGCGCCGTCGAGGTGCGCGGTGAGCACTGACGCCGCCTCCTCGGGCGTGCCTGAGCGCATCACGTCCATGAGCTTCATGTGGTCGTCGGAGGACTCGTGAAGGTCGTCGTCGTGGTTGATGGTGACCTCGAGGAGCGACGCGAAGGTCGGCAGATACTGACTCCACGCACCCTGCAGGCGCGGATGGTCGGCCAGCACGTAGATCTCCGAGTGGAACTCGAGGTCGGCGGCGACGAACGCCGCATGGTCGCCCGCGTCCGCGGCCTGACCCATTCTCTCGACGGCGGCCGCCATCGCCGCCCAGCGCGCGTCGTCGTCGACTCTCATGGCACGTGAGAGCGCGAGCTGCTCGAGAGCGCCGCGCAGACTGTAGAGCTGATCGACGTCGTCCTGCGAGAGACCCGTGATGTACACCCCGCGCGGACRCTGCACTTCGACGAGCTTCTCGAAGCTGAGCTGGGTGAGGGCGTCACGGATCGGCCCCCGGCTCACCGAGAACTCCTCGGCGAGCGCCTCTTCGGTGATGCGCGCGCCGGGCGAGAGCTCGCCTCGGACGATGCGCTGACGCAGGACCTGCGCCACCTGTGCGCCGAGGGACTCTCCGCGCTTGACGGTCTGTGTCACGGTGACCTCCTGTTAACTGTTGACAGGATACACACCGGCAGAGGGGGCGTCCCGTGGAACGCCCCCTCTGCTCGTCAGCTGAGCCAGGCGGGCACCCGGCCGCGCAGGAAGGCGCCGTCGAGCGAGAAGCGCCCAGCACCCGTGAACGCGAGAGCCAGCGCGGCTGCACCGAGCACGGCGACGAACTCGTATCCGCCTTCACCGACCCAGAGCCCCGCGGCGAGGTGCACGAGGACCAGCGCCACGACCATGTCGATCGCGAGCAGGATGCCGGCCAGGCGGGTGAAGAGGCCGAGGACCAGCAGGATTCCGCCGATCAGCTCG